>JBQDDT010000072.1:0-13777 GCA_052092505.1 Microbacterium sp.
CCGATACACCCCTGCCCTCACCCGAGCCCGGCGAGCCCGCCGCGCCGCTCGATGAGCCGCTGTCCGACCCGCGGCTGACGGCAGCGCAGCGCGTGCTCGCCGTGCTCGAGGTCTTCGACCAGGACCACCTCCTCCTCTCCCTCACCGACATCTCGCGCCGCGCCGGCCTCACGCTCTCGACGACGCACCGCCTGGTCCGCGAGCTGCGCGACTGGGGCGCCCTCGAGCGCAAGGCCGACGGGCGCTACGCGATCGGGATGCGCATCCTCGAGCTCGGCTCCCTCGAGCCGCAGGGCCTCCAGCTGCGCGAGGTCGCGCTGCCCTACCTCGGGGACCTGCACACGGCCGTCGGCACCGACGTGAACCTCGCCGTGCGCGACGGCCACGACGTCGTCTACGTCGAATCGATCCGCTCCCTCGGCGGAGCGCCCGTGCTCACCCGGCTCGGCGGGCGCTGGCCGCTCCACGCCACGGCGACCGGCCAGGTCCTCCTCGCCCACGCGCCCGACGCGTTCCGCGACCAGATCCTCGCCGAGCCGCTCACCCGATACACGCCCCGCACCGTCACCGACCCGGATCGCCTGCGCGCCGCTCTGGCGGAGGTGCGCCGGTCGGGTCACGCCATCGTGGACGAATCGATCACCCAGGGGGCAATCGCGCTGGCCGCGCCCGTGCGGGGACAGCGCGACCGGCTCGTGGCGGCCGTCGGCGTGACGATCCGGCGCGGCAGCGTCGACCCCCAGTCGGTGCTCCCCGCCCTCACGATGACGGCCAGGGCGATCTCGCGCGCGCTGGGAGCGCCGGTGCACCCGCGCCGGCCGGCGGGGGTCAGGCCGTGACGAGGTCGATCATCCGGCGGGTCGCGAACTCGTAGCCGCGGATCCCGGCCCCCAGGATCACGCAGGAGGCCACGCCGGACAGGTACGAGTGGTGGCGGAACTCGTCGCGCGCGTGCACATTCGTGACGTGCACCTCCGCGAACGGCAGCGCGACGCCGGTGAGCGCATCGCGGATCGCGACCGAGGTGTGCGTGAACGCGCCGGCATTGATCACCACGGCGTCGCAGTCCTCGCGCGCCGCGTGGATCGCGTCGATGAGCGCGCCCTCGTGGTTGCTCTGCACGTGCCGCACCTCGAACCCGGCCTCGGCGGCGGCGCTCGTCGCGAGCGCGACGGCGTCGTCCAGCGTGTCGGTGCCGTACAGCTCAGGCTCGCGCGTGCCGAGCAGGTTGAGGTTGGGCCCGTCCACCACGAGGATCCGCTTGTTCACGCCGTCCGTCCTTCCGCCGAGTGCTGGTGCCCCCAGCGTACCGATCTCGGATCGCGCGGTCGGATGCCGCGAGATCCTCCGCACACGGCCTCGCTCTGCGCCCCCGCCTACCAGGCGCCGTCGGTCAGGAAGCGCTCGATCCGCGCGCGGTGCGGCGCGAGGTCGAGACCCTGCTCGGCGACCCACGCGTCGTCGTAGTACGTCTTCTCGTACCGCTCCCCGCCGTCGCAGATCAGGGTGACGACGCTGCCGCGCTCCCCGTGCTCGCGCATCTGCGCGATCAGCTCGAACGCGCCGCAGAGGTTCGTCCCGGTCGACGCACCCCCCCCGGAGCGGGTGCGCTCCCTCAGCACCCGGATCGCCGCGATCGATGCGGCATCGGGCACGCGGATCATGTGGTCGATGACGCTCGGGATGAACGACGGCTCCATCCGGGGCCGCCCGATCCCCTCGATCCGGCTCGGCATGCCCGTGCCGTAATCGGCGGCGCCGGTCTCCCATCCGCCGTAGAACGCGGAGTTCTCCGGATCCACCACCGCCACGCGCGTCGCGCGCCTGCGGTAGCGGACGTAGCGGCCGAACGTCGCGGACGTGCCGCCCGTGCCGGCCCCGACGACGATCCACGTGGGCGTGGGGTAGCGCTCCTGAGACAGCTGCGCGAACACGCTCTCGGCGATGTTGTTGTTGCCGCGCCAGTCCGTCGCGCGCTCGGCGTACGTGAACTGATCGAGGTAGTGCCCTCCGCACTCCGCGGCGAGCCGCTCGGCCGCCGCGTACATCTCGGGAGGGTGGTCGACGTAGTGGCACCGCCCGCCGAAGAACTCGATCAGCTCGATCTTCTCCCTGCTGGTCGATCGGGGCACGACCGTCACGAACTCGAGTCCGAGCATCCGGGCGAAGTACGCCTCGCTCACCGCGGTGGAGCCGCTGGATGCCTCCACGAGGACGGTGTCCGGCCCGATCTGGCCGTTGACCAGCCCGTACAGGATGAGGGAGCGCGCGAGCCGGTGCTTGAGCGAGCCGGTCGGATGGACCGACTCGTCCTTGAGATACAGGTCGATCCCCCACTCCGGCGGAAGCGGAAAGCAGTGCAGGTGGGTGTCGGCGCTGCGGTTCGCATCGGCCTCGAGCAACCGCACCGCTTCGTCGGCCCATGCCGTGCGCGTCTCCATGCGACGACCGTATCGCGGTGTGCCCGGTGCTCGGGGGACGCGATGCACAACGCAGTCGATCCGGCGGACGGCTCGGCGGCTCTCCGCGGGATCACGGGGATCGGCGCCCACCCGCCTCGCGGATCGACTGCGTTGTGCCGACGGGGCGGCGAGGCGCCGCGCGGGCCGCCCGGGGCTACGCTCGGGGAGGCACGAATCCGCCGGAGATCCGGGTCGCCGCGACGCGTTCCCCCACGCGCCGACGAGCGTTCACCTGGGTGGGTGAGACTCGTGTGCCGCAGCGCGAACGAGACGAGGGAGGTGCGCGATGGACGAGGAGTTCGACGAGCTCATCGAGCGGATGAACGAGGCCCTCCGAGAACGATCTCTCACGACGATCTCGCGCACCCTGGCCGAACAGGATCCGTACGACGTCGCCCGTGTGCTCGAGCGCGAGGACCCGGGCGACCGCGCCATCATCTACCGCCTGCTCTCGCGCGACCGCGCGCTGGAGGTCTTCGACCTGCTCGACCCGGAGATGCGCAGCGAGCTCATCCAGGGTCTGCGCGCCGAGGACGTCGCCAAGGTCTTCGAGGAGCTCGACCCCGACGACCGCGCGCAGCTGCTCGACGAGCTGCCCGCCGGGATCGCGAAGGCCCTGATGACCGGGCTGTCCCCCGCTGAGCGCGCGCTCACCGCTCCGATGCTCGGGTTCAGCCCCGACAGCATCGGCCGCTACATGAGCACGGAGTACGTGCGGCTCAACGACGAGATGACCCTCGGCGACGCCCTCACGCACGTGCGCCGGCGCGGCGAGGGCGCCGAGACGATCTACCAGCTGCCGGTGACGACCATGCACCGCAAGCTGCTCGGGGTGATCAGCCTCCGCCGGCTCGTCATGGGCCGGCCTGACGACCTCGTGCGCGACCACATGCGCGACCCCGTGTTCCTGCACGCGACGGACGACGCCGAGTACGGCGCGCGCGAGATCATCGACGCGCACCTCCTGGCGGCGCCGGTGCTCGACAGCGAGGATCGCCTCCTCGGCCTGCTCACGAGCGACGACGCGCAGGCGATCCTGGAGCGCAGCGAGGACCGCCGCAACGCCCGCCAGGGCGGCGCCGAGCCGCTGCGGCGCCCCTACCTCGCCTCCCCCGTGTGGGGCCTCGTGCGCTCGCGCGTCGTCTGGCTCCTCGTGCTGGCGGTGTCGGCGCTGCTCACCGTGCAGGTGCTCAGCGCGTTCGAGGCCCAGCTCGACCAGGTCGTCACCCTCGCCCTGTTCGTCCCGCTCCTGACCGGCACGGCGGGCAACACGGGCTCTCAGGCGGCCGTGACCGTCACCCGCGCGCTCGCGATGGGCGAGGTCAGACCCCGCGACATCCTGCTCGTGATGTGGCGCGAGGTGCGCGTCGGAATGCTCCTCGGCGCGCTGCTCGGCGGGCTCGGGTTCGTGCTGGCCAGCATCGTGTTCGGGCCGGAGCTGGGCGAGGTCGTCGGTCTGACGCTGTTCGCGATCTGCACGCTCGCCGCGACGGTCGGCGGCGCGATGCCGCTGATCGCCCGCACCGTGCGCGCCGATCCCGCCGTCTTCTCGACGCCGTTCATCGCGACGTTCTGCGACGCGTCGAGCCTCGTCATCTACTTCCTGCTCGCCACCTGGCTGCTCGGGCTGTAGGGGTCCATGCCGGGCCCGGCATCCATCACGATCCGGCGAACGTGTCCCACCCGATCTTCACCGTGAGGGCGGCGACGACCACGATGAAGACGACCCGCACGAAGCGCGACCCCTTCGACACGGCCATCCGCGCGCCGAGGTAGCCGCCCACGAGGTTCGCCGCGCCCATCGACAGGCCGAGCCCCCACACGACGTGGCCGGCGGGGATGAAGAAGATGAGCGCCCCGATGTTGGTGCACAGGTTCGCGATCTTCGCGAATGCCGATGCGGGCATGAAAGCGTAGCCAAGCACGCTCACGAGGAGGATGACGAAGAACGAGCCCGTGCCGGGACCGAGCGCGCCGTCGTACGTGCCCACGACGAGGCCGATGCACACCGCGGCGACGACGTGCTTCGCGCCGTGCCAGCGCTGCGCCGTGTGCACGCCCATCTTCGGCTTGAAGACCGTGAAGGCCCCGACGCCGACGAGCACGACGAGGATGATCGGGTTGAACGCCTCGGCGGGGATGAGCGTGGCGAGCATGGCGCCGGCGATCGCTCCGGTGAGCGCCGCGGCCGCGAGCGGGACGGCGGTGCGCGGGTCGGGCCTAACGCGGCGCGAGTAGGTCACGGTCGCCGCGGCCGTGCCCATCAGGCTCGAGACCTTGTTCGTCGCCAGCGCCTGGATCGGGGTGAGCCCCGGCGCGAGCAGGAGCGCGGGGAGCTGGATGAGCCCGCCGCCGCCGACCACGGCGTCGACCCACCCCGCTGCGAGGGCCGCGACGAGCAGTAGCACGAGGGTGAGCACGTCCATCTCCGGCACCGCTCGAGTCTACGCGCGCCCCGCCTCGCTCCCTGGCCGGGTCACCCCTCCGACGCGTACCGGCTCGCGGCCTCGGCGACGCGGTTGTTGTAGTCGATCGTCGGGTTGTAGGCATGGACCGCGGCGATCCAGTTCGCGCCGTCGGTGAGATCGCCCCCGCTGGCGCACAGGTAGGCGGCCGTGGTCATCGCGGCGTCGTCGATGTTCTGCGGGTCGGGCTCGCCCGTGCCCGCCCCGTCGCGCGCGAAGTGCCGCCACGTCTCGGGAATGAACTGCATCGGGCCCACGGCCCTGTCGAACTCCGTGTCGCCGTCGAGCACGCCGTCGTCGGTGTCGGGGATCCGCTGCGTCGACGTGCCGTCGAGGCGGATCCCGATGATCGCGGGCTCGGCGACGCCGTCCTCGCCGATGCGAGACCCGTGGATCGTGCCGTGGATCGACTCGACCTCGCCGATCGCGGCGACGGTGTTCCATCCGATCCCGCAGTCCGGATACTCCTCGACGACCGCCAGCGACGCCCCGGCGTAGGCCGCGAGCGCGCGCTCCGGGATGCCGAGGCGCTCCGCCGTCACGGTGACCCACGCGGGATCGACGCGGTCCGAGATCGCGTTCGCCTCGTCGCCGCCGCCGGCGTCGGGCGCGGCGGCCTGGTCGGCGGACCGCGCTCCCGGCTCGGGGTCAGGGGCGCTCTGCTGCAGGACGAGCGCGACGACGATCGCCCCCAGCGCGCCGACGGCGAGGAGGATCGCCAGCGTCGTCAGCAGCCACGCGCGGCGGGCGGTCGCGGCTCTGGCCATCGGCTGTCTCCGGTCGTCGCGTGTCTGGTCGGTGCGCCTGCGACGCTACCGGCTCCGGTTGTGAGCGGGCCGCCCGTCCCCTCTACCGTCTCCGCCCGCGGTCTCCTACGGTGGAAGTGCGAGGCCTCCCCGCCGCGCACATTCCCCCGACGGAATGCGATCGCCCCGATCCCGTGACCGCTCGGCGGCGATCATCCAGACGAAGGAGAATCCATGCCGATCCTCGACTCCCGCCTTCCGATCGCCGCCGCGCCCATGGCGGGCGGGCCGTCCACGCTCGCCCTCGTCCGCGCGGTCACCGGGGCCGGCGGGTTCGGGTTCCTCGCCGGCGGATACACGACGCCGGACGAGCTGGGCGATCAGATCCGGCAGTTTCGCGATTCAGCCGACTCGTTCGGCGTGAACCTCTTCGCCGCGAGCGACCCGGAGCCCGCGCCCCATGCCTTCGCGGCCTTCGTCGACGAGATCCACGACGACGCGGCACGGTACGACATCGCGCTGGACCCCGAGCCGGTGGCCGACGACGACCGGCTCGCCGAGAAGGTCGACCTCCTCGTGGCCGAGCCCGTGCCCGTCGTGTCGTTCACGTTCGGCCTCCCGAGCTCCACGAGCATCCGCGCCCTGCAGGCGGTCGGCACGACGGTCCTGGCGACCGTGACCACCACGGGTGAGGCGCGCCAGGCGGCGGGCGTCGGCGTCAACGGACTCGTCGTGCAGGCCTCAGGCGCCGGCGGGCACAGCGCGACGTTCGAGCCGACGACCGACCCCGATCCGATCGACGCCGTGGAGCTCGTCCGGCGCGTGCGCGACGACGTGCCGCTGCCGGTCATCGCCGCGGGCGGCATCGACGGGCCGGATGCCGTGACCCGGCTGCTGCGGGCCGGGGCGGAGGCCGTCTCCGTCGGCACGCTCCTGCTGCGCACGATCGAGGCCGGCACGTCGGCTCCCCACCGCGCGGCGCTCGCCGATCCGGCCTTCGACGACACCGTGCTCACGCGGGTGTTCACGGGCCGCCCGGCGCGCGCCCTGCGCAACGGCTTCATCGAGCGCCACCAGCACGCGCAGGTGACGGCCTATCCCGCCGTCCACCACCTCACGAAGGGGCTGCGCCGGGCCGCCGCTCAGGCGGGCGACCTCGACATACTCCACCTGTGGGCCGGCACCGGCTGGCGCCACGCTCCCGCAGGCTCCGCCGCCGACGCGATCCGCTGGCTCGCCGGCGAGGCCTGAGCCGCTACGGCCCCAGCACGCGACGGGCGTTGTCCGCGTAGAGCGCGGGCAGCAGCTCCGGCGGCAGCGCCGCGCCTGCGATGTCCCATCGTCCCTGCGGAGGCACGTCCGATCCGGGTGCGTACGGGAAGCACTCGTCGTCGGTCTCGAGGAAGCGGAACGTGGTCTCCAGGGCCTCGCGCTCCAGCGGGAACGCGTCGGTGCCGAACAGCACGCGATCCGGATGCCGTTCGACGAGCCGTCGGAAGCGACGCGGCTGCCGGCCGAGCTCCGCAAGGCGGCCCGCGATGTCGACCGTGAGGTTCGGCGCGGCCTCGAGCAGTCGCTCCACGCGGTCCAGGTCCTCGGCGACGCACCCGACGTGCGCGCCGATGTAGCGCGTGCCGGGAGTCGCCACGAGCAGCCGCTCGAACGCGTCGATGAGCTCCTCGAACGCCGGGAACCGGGATCGGTCGGCGAACGACCACTGCGGCTCGGCGACGAGCTCGTCGTATCGCTCGTTCGTGCGGTCGAGGGGGTCGAAGAACGCCATCGGATCGGCGACGTGGATGAGGACGGGGAGCCCGAGCTCGCCCGCGAGCGAGAGCACGTCGACGACCTCAGGTGCATCCACCCGCACGAGCGCCCCCGCCCTGTCGCGCACCGTGAGCCCGAGGTTCTTCCACACCTTGAGCCCGCGCGCACCGCGATCGGCCGACTCGCGCAGCTGCCTCGCCAGCGCGTCCGCGCCGCCCGGCGCCGCGAGCAGCTCCCAGTCGGCCTGGCAGAACGTCGCGAACCGTCCCGGCCTCGCCCGGTCGTAGCGCTCCAGGTTCGCGTCGAGCTCGGCGCCCCACCGTCCGTCCAGGTTCACGATCGCCTCGAGCCCGGTCTCATCCATGAGCTCGACGAGCTCGCCGACATCGGGCGCGCACCAGTCGTCCGTGAGCCAGCGCCCCAGGTGATTGTGCGCGTCGATCGCGGGGAAGGCCGCCCGCGGCGTCGGGGTCTCCGGCAGGCGCGCCTGCGCCCGCGGCGCCCAGTCCACGAGCCGGAGACCGGCGTCCGGAGGGTCTCCGGCCTCCCCGACGCCCAGCGGATCCGGCCGCACGGTCAGCAGCTCTCGTAGACGTACGCGTCCTCATCGGACGCGACGAGGTCCCGGTCGCGGAGGATCGTCAGCGGCGCACGGTCGTCGCGCTCGCACACGTCGGAGAACGCGAGCCCCGCCTCCTCCAGCGCATCCGGATACTCGATCTGCAGCACGTGGTCCCCGTACACGTCGGTGTAGGCCGCGCACTCGTCCCACACCCCGCACTCCTCGGTGACGGCGAAGTCGAAGCCGATCTCGTCGTACCCGGCCTCCGTGACCTCGGCGGCGTTCTTCTGAGCGATCGCCATCCCCGACTCGTGCGCGAGATCGACGTACCCACCGGCGAGGGCGTGGGCGCCCTCCTCCGTGATCGCGTCGAAGCGCGTCCACGTGTCGAAGTTGTCGATCTCGACGGCATCGAATCCGGCGTCGGCGCACCCCGAGATGACCGGCCCGAGGATCTCGAGGATGCCGTCGCGCTGCTCGGAGGTCGACGGATCGAGGATGTACTCGTCCGGCCAGTCCGGATCGATGAGCGGATCGCCCGACGCGTCCTTCAGCAGGAGGTCGTCGTGCTCGAGCCAGAACGCGGCGTCGTCCGGCTGCGTCTGATACCCGTTGACATAGCAGACGCTGTACGCGCCCTCCAGCGGCTCCGCCGTCGCGTCGCGCACGACGACGTCGATCCCCGCCGCTTCGTCGCCGCCGTCCAGCGCGTCGGAAGCGCCGCCCAGCTGGTAGTCGAACACCCCCCACGGCGGCGGGCGGGCGACGTCGGCCGCCGCCGCGCGGGCGGCGGCCGCCTCCGTCGTCCCTGCCGCAGTGCCGTCGCCGGGTTCCGCCGGCGCGGGTGCGCACGCGGTCAGCGCCAGCGCGCCCACCGCGGCCGCCGCGATCACGATCGTCCTGTTCATCCTGCGTCCTCCTCGATTCGTCACGCCCTGATGGCGTGCGGAGCGAACACGTCATCGGCCAGGCGGCGCACGCCGTCCGCGACCGCGTCCCTGGCGGGGGCGAGGTAGCGCCGCGGATCGGTCAGCTCGCCGTCGGCGGCCAGCACCGCGCGCACGGCGCCGGTGAATCCGGCGTTCAGGGCCGTCCCGACGTTGATCTTGCGGATCCCGCGCGCGACGGCCTCCGCGAGGTCGGGAGAGCCCACGCCCGACGAGCCGTGCAGCACGAGCGGGGCGGCCACCTTCTCGGCGATCCGCGCGATCAGTCCGTGATCGAGCACGGCGGTCGCCGACGTCATCGCGTGGCTGCTGCCGACCGCGACCGCGAGCCCGTCGACACCAGTCGCCGCCTGGAACGCCGCGGCGTCGTCCGGATCGGTCCTCACGCCCGGCGCGTGTGCGCCGTCCTTGCCGCCGATCTCGCCCAGCTCCGCCTCCACCCAGAGACCGGCTGCGCGGGCCGAGGCGGCGAGCTCCGCGGTGACGCTGACGTTGTCGGCGTCGGGCAGGTGGGCCTGGTCGATCATGATCGAGCTGATCCCGAGCCGCACCGCCTCGTCGGTCGCCTCGCGCGCCAGCCGGGCGTCCTGCACATGGTCGAGATGGATGCTCACGGGCACCGAGGCGGCTTCGGCGATCTCACGGCACGCGGCCGCGATCGGCGCGAACCTCCCTCCGCGGTAGCGCACGAGGTTCTCGCTGAGCTGGAGGATCCCGCCCCGGTCGGCGTCCTCCAGGCCGGCGACGATCCCCTCGGCGTGCTCGACGGCGATCACGTTGAACGCCAGGACCGCGCGCCCCTGGCGCACCGCGTCGTCGACCAGGCCTCCGGTGCGAGCGAGGGTCATGGCGCGCTCGCCGGGACGGGTCGTCGAAGCTCCGCCGGCAGCAGATCGCCATGCGCCTCGACGAGCTCGTCGCACACCTGCCAGATCTGCTCCGGCGTGAGCGACGACTGCGCATTCGGGTCCATGAGCACAGCCTGCCGGATGAGCTCGGGCGATCCGGTGCGCGCGGCCTCGACCGCGAGACGCGCCACCGACACGTACGGCTGGTTCACGGCCGCGCACTGCACGGGCAGCGACCCCATCGGCACGGGAGCCAGGCCAGCGGAGTCGACGACGGCGGGCACCTCCACGACGGCGTCCTGCGGGAGATTGTCGATCAGCCCGCGGTTCGGAACGTTCACATGCACCTCGCGGGGCGTCCCCGTCACGAGGGAGTGGATGATCTGCGGCGCGTACTCCGTGGCCTCGTCCGGCAGCTCGAGGTCGCGACCCTCGGCGAGCGTCGCCCTCGTCGCCTCGTACTCCGCGACGTTCTCACGGCTGATGCCGATGTACTCCAGCGGTTCCAGCCGGTAGCGCTCGATCTGCTCGTCGGAGCGGAGGAACCACGACAGATACTCCGACGAGTGCTCGCTCGTCTCGGTCGGGTAGAAGCCGACGCGCCGGAAGATCTCCGCGCGGACGCGGCGCTGGAGATCGGCGTCGTCCCCGATCCGCTCCAGAAGACGTGGATACATGTCCTCGCCGCGGTGCGTCCACTCGAGCAGCCAGGCCTGGTGGTTCACGCCGGCTGCGCGGTAGCGGGTCTCCTCGAACGGAACCCCGACGAGCTCGGCCAGGTCGTTCGCCGTCCAGTGGACGCTGTGGCAGAGCCCGGCGACCCTGAGCTCGGGCGCGACCGTCGACAACCACCACACGTTCATCGCCATGGGGTTCGTGTAGTTGAGCAGCCACGCGTCGGGGCACACGTCCTGCATGTCGGCGGCGATGCCGCTGAGCACGGGGAACGTGCGCAGGCCACGGAACACGCCCCCGACGCCGGTGGTGTCGCCGATCGTCTGACGCAGCCCGTGCCGGGCGGGGATCTCGAGATCCGCGATGGTCGCGTCGATCCCGCCGACCTGGATCATGTTGATCACGTAGTCCGCGCCGGCCAGGGCCGCGCGGCGGTCGGCGTGCGCCTCGATCCGAGTCAGGGCACCCAGTCGATCGTCGACGTGCCGCACCATCGCCTCGGCGACCTCGAGCCGCTCCGGATCGATGTCGTGGAGGACGATGCGCGCGCCGTGGAGCTCCGGGTACCGGAAGAGGTCGGCGACGAGCTGGCGGGTGAAGACGACGCTTCCGGCGCCGAGGAAGACGATGGTGACCATGCCCCGATCCTCTCGAATCGCGCGCAGAACGTGCAATAATATGAAGCAAAACTGTCGTATTCACTCATTCTGAATGAGCGAAAGCAACCACACCGTGGCGAGAGGAGCCGACATGGCGTCGACACCCGACCCGGGCCCGCGCGCGACCTCGCGCCGGCGCACCGAGCGGATGAACCGGATCCTCGGGTACGTCAACGACCGAGGCACCGCCCGCCTGACCGACATGGCCCGCGACCTCGACGTCTCGAGCGCCACGATGCGGCGCGACCTCGCCGAGATGGATGAGCAGGGCCTCCTGATCCGCTCGCACGGCGGCGCCAGGGCGCTCGACCCGCTCACGGAGGTGCCCGTGGGGCTGCGGGACTCGCGCTTCCGCGAGTCGAAGCTGCGCATCGCTCGCCTCGCGGCGAGCCTCCTCCCCGATGGCCAGCACTCGGTCGCGATCAGCGGCGGGACCACCGCGGCCGCGGTGGCTCGGGAGCTCGCCTCCCGCACCGACCTCTCCGTGGCGACGAACGCGCTGACGACCGCGACGGAGCTGGCCACGCACAGCGGGCTCAAGGTGATCATGACGGGCGGGTTCGTCCGATCGAGCTCCCTGGAGGCGGTCGGGGTGCTCGCGGAGAAGGCGTTCACCGCCATCAACGTCGGCACGGCCTTTCTCGGCACCGACGGGATCAGCGTGCGCGGCGGCGCCACGACGCACGACGAGATCGAGGCCCGCACGAACTACTCGATGGTCACGCATGCCGAGCGCGTCGTCGTCGTGGCCGACGGCTCCAAGATCGGCCAGGCGACGCTGGCCAAGGTCGCCGACCTCTCGGAGCTCGACGTGCTCGTCACCGACGCGACGGCCGACCCCGACGAGCTCGAGGCGATCGCCGCGGCCGGCGTCGACGTGCGCGTCGCCTCCGACCCCGAGGGCTGAACGCGCCCGTCGGAGGGCCGGCGGTCGTCGCCGGGCATGACGGATCGCTCAGGACGCGCTCAGCGCGACGCGCATGGCAGCGGCGAGCCGTCGGGCCAGGGCGGGGTCGAGCACGGCCGCACCGGGCTCGAGCGCGTTGGCCGTCCCCGCGGCGGCGGCGAGGGCCACCGCCTCGTCGAGCCCACCCCCCGCGTCGAGCGAGCGGAGGAGCCCACCGAGGAAGGAGTCGCCGCTCCCGACGGGGAAATCGCCGACGACGTCGCCCGGCCACGACCGGAGCACGCGGGACCCGTCGCTCGCCCACGACCCCGCCGTCCCGTCTGTCACCACGACGAGCCGCCCACCGCCCGCCGCAGTGCTGAGCGCGGCGACCAGCTCGGACCCCGGCGACGCCGGGTCGCCGCCCAGCAGCTCCGCGGCCTCGGCGCGGTTCACCTTCACCAGGTCGGGCTCCGCCGCCACCGCGGCCCGCAGGGCGGGCCCGTGCGTGTCTACGGCGATGCGCCCGCCGTGCCCGCGCACCGCCCGCACGAGCCGCGCGATCGCGTCGGAGGAGACGCCGGGCGGCATCCCTCCCGACAGGAGGAACCAGCCGCCCCGCACGCGGGCGGCCTGCTCGACGCGATCGACGACCGCGTCGAGATCCTCCGCGGTCAGCGGCACGGCCCGCTCGTAGAGCTCCGTGAGCGCGCCGGTCTCACGCGAGAAGATGGAGACGCAGGTCCGCGTCGGAGCCGATCCGTCGATCGGCGTCAGCGTCACGCCCGCATGGCGCACGCTCTCCGCGACGTCCCACCCCGCGCCGCCGGCGAGCACTGCGATCGCCTCCACGTCGCTCGCGCCGAGCGTTCGCGCGGCCCTGGCGGCGTTGAGCGCCTTCCCGCCTCCCACCCGGACGACCTGCTCAGGGCGCCGGATGCCCTCCAGCCGGTCGACCACGTAGGTCGAATCGAGCGAGGGACTCAGGGCGATCGCCGTGATCACGACGCCATCGCCGCGTCGAGCTCCGCGCGCGTCGCCTGGCGCGCGGTGCCGCCGGGGCCCCGCGTCGAGAGCGATCCCGCCACAGCCGCCCAGCGCAGACGCTCGGCCTCGTCCGTCACGCCCGCGGCGAGCGCGGCGAGGTAGCCGGCGTCGAAGCTGTCACCGGCACCCGTCGTGTCGACCACGTCGAGCACGAGGCCCGGCGCGCTCGCGCGCTCCCCGCCTGCCGCGACCGACCATCCGCCGCGTGCGCCGTCCTTGACCACGACCCTGGGCCCTCTCCGGGCGATCGCGTGCGCGAGCTGCTCGTCGTCCCCCCGCACGCCCATGGCCGCGCCGAGGGCGCGCAGCTCGCTCGCGTTCGGCAGGAGCACGTCGAGGTGCTCGAGGAGGTCGTCGACACCGCGCCACTCCTCCCGTGGATCCCAGTTCGTGTCGAGGCTCGTGACCCACCCTCGGGACCGTGCCGCCGCGAGCACGGTCTCGAGGCCGGCGGCCAGGCGCGGCTGCAGGAAGTAGGAGGCCACGTGGAGCACGCCGGGCTCCCCCTCCCACGCATCGAGCCAGGACGCGACCCGCTCGGATGAGAGCGTCGGGATCGCCCCGGGCGCGGTGAGGATCGCGCGATCGCCCGGCGTCGAGAGGATGACGGACACCCCCGTCGCCTCCCCCGCGGCTGGCTCGACCCCCGTGACGTCGACGCCGCGCTCCCGCAGTGCGGCGAGGGCCGTCTCCCCGAACGCGTCGTCGCCGAT
>JBQDDT010000073.1:0-13632 GCA_052092505.1 Microbacterium sp.
TGATCGGCATCCGCTCGCTGTGCTCGGCGAGCACGGCGCCGGCCAGGTCCGTCAGCGCCACGGTCGCGTGCGAGGCACCGAGATCGGCGGCGACCACGAGCCGCGCCGCGGGATTGAGTGCGAACTGCGACGACGGCCGCCCACCGGTCGATGCCGCGTCGGCGACCGGCGTGATCAGCCCGAGCTCCATGAGGAGATCGACCCGCGAGGCGATCGTGGAGCGCGCCAGTCCCGTCGCCTTCGCCAGCTCGGCGCGGGTGCGCGGGGCGCCGTCGCGGAGCAGCTGGAACAGCTCGGCGACGCTTCCCCGCCCGTTCGTCGAGATGTCGGTCATCCGCTGCTCCCTGCTCCTCCTCGTCGGTCGTGCATCGACGTCCGACGGACCCGAATCATCGTATGCGCGCGCGGCGGTGCCGCCGCTGTGCGCGTCGTCCGGTGCGTCAGCGCGACGGCCTGCCGGCGAAGCGCTGCTGGAGCAGGACGGCGACGACGATGATGACACCCTTGGCGACGGCCTGCACCGACGACGACAGGTTGTTCTGCACGAACACGTTCGACAGGGTCGCGAAGATCAGCACGCCGAAGACCGTGCCGGTCATCGTGCCGCGCCCGCCGACGAGCAGGGTGCCGCCGACGACGACGGCCGCGATCGCGTCGAGCTCGTACAGGAGCCCGTGCGTCGATGTGCCCGCCTGCGTGCGGCCGAGCATCATGACGGCCGCGATGCCTGCGGTGAGACCGACGATGGCGTAGAGCCACATGGTGTGACGCCTGACCTTGATGCCGCTGAGCCTGGCGGCCTCGAGGTTTCCTCCGATGGCGACCGTGCGACGGCCGAACGTCGTCCGGTTCAGCACGAACCACCCGGACACGGCCACGATCGCGAAGATCCAGATGAGGATGTCGATGCCCAGCAGATCGACGTTCAGCGCGTTGAGCATGTCGCGCTCGCCCACCACGAGGGTGCGGTTGGCGGCGAGGATCTCCGCGAGTCCGCGGGCGCCCACCATCATGGCGAGGGTCGCCATGAACGCGGCGACTTTGCCGTAGGCCACGACGATGCCGTTGATGAGTCCGGCCACGACGCCCGTGGCGAGCGCGATGAGGACCATGACGATCCAGTGCGTCTGCTCCGCGAGGTCCTGGACGGCCGCGATCGTCGCCGCGACGGACGCGAGTCCCATCACGGACCCGACCGACAGGTCGATCCCGCCCGAGAGGATGACGAACGTCATCCCGACGCTGATCACGCCGATCACCGACGCCTGTCGCAGGATCGTGAAGATGTTGTCGATGCCGGTGAAGTTCGTCCCCGCGGTGATCGCGCCGACCACGAAGATCAGGGCGAGCGCGAGCACCAGCCCGAGATTGCGCCCGAGGGGGCCGCTGAAGACCCGTCGGATGGGGGAGACGGGGGTGGAGGGCTCTGCGGTCTGCGTGCTCACGCGGCGGTTCCTTTCATGACGAGATCGAGCACTCCGTGCTCGTCGATCTCGGGGGCGTCGATGGTGGTGAGGACCCGTCCATCGCCGACGACGAGCACGGTGTCGGCGAGTCCGAGGACCTCTTCGATCTCGCTCGAGATGACGACGATCGCGTTGCCGGCGTCGGCGAGGCGCCGGATCAGCGTGTAGATCTCGGCGCGGGCTCCGACGTCGACGCCGCGCGTCGGCTCGTCGAGGAGGAGGACGTGACTGCCGTGGACGAGCCAGCGTGCGAGCAGGATCTTCTGCTGGTTCCCGCCCGAGAGCGTCCCGACCGTCCGCAGCGAGTCGGCGGGGCGCAGCTCGAGGGCCGTGATCTGCGCGTCCGCCGCCGCCCGCTCCGCCTTCTCGTCGAGCAGCGGTCCCTTCGCCATGGTCTGGAACGATGACAGCGTGACGTTGCGGTAGATCGGCTCGGCGAGGATCAGACCCTGCGACTTGCGCTCCTCCGGGCTCAGCCCGAGCCCCGCGTCGACCGCCGCCACGACCGACCCTCTGGGCAGCTCGCGCGAGTCGACGCTGACCGTTCCCGACGTCGCCCGACGCGCGCCGAACACCGTCTCGACGATCTCCGAGCGTCCGGATCCGACGAGACCAGCGAGACCCACGACCTCACCGGCACGGACGCAGAACGAGACGTCCGCGAACACTCCATCGAGCCCGAGCTCGCTCACCTCGAGCCGAACGGGGGCATCCGCGGGGACGCCGGGGCGATCGGGGAACACGTTCACGACGGTGCGGCCGGTCATGTGCCGGATGAGCTCGTCGGTCGGCGTCTCCGCGACGAGCAGGTTGCTCGCCGTCGAGGCCCCGTCCTTCAGCACGGTGATCCGGTCGCCGATGGTGCGGATCTCCTCGAGTCGATGGGTGATGTAGATGACCGCGATCCCCTGCGCGGTGAGCTCCTTCACGACGCGGAAGAGGTTCGCGACCTCCTCCGTGTCGAGGACGGCGGACGGCTCGTCCATGACGATCAGCTCGATGTCGTGGGACAGCGCCCGAGCCATGCTCACGATCTGCTTCTCGGCGGCACTGAGGCTCCCGACCTCCCTCGACGGCGAGAGGGAGCCGTGACCGAGCCGCTCCAGGATCTCGCGCGCCCTGGCGGTCTGCGCTCGGCGCTGGGTGAGGCCGCCACGGTCGAGCTCGTGCCCGAGGAAGATGTTCTCGGCGATGGTCAGCCCGTCGACGACGTCGAGCTCCTGGTACATCGTGGCGATGCCCGTCGCGATCGCCGATTCGGGTGTGGGGAACGCGACGGGTGCCCCGCGCCAGGAGATCTCGCCCTCATCGGGCTGATGCGCCCCGGAGAGCACCTTGATGAGCGTCGACTTCCCCGCTCCGTTCTGGCCGAGAAGGCAGTGCACCTCGCCTGGCGCCACATCGAGGTCGACGCCGCGCAGGGCGATCACCCGTCCGAAGCGCTTGGTGACGCCGCGGATGGACAGTAATGACGATGGGTGGTCGACTTTGATCACGAGAGGAACATAACACGCTCCGGAGTCTGGCGAAACGGGCGATCTGTTCCGTGTCTCGCGTCATCGTCGCGCACGATCTCGCGCTCGTGGCCCGGAGTTGCCCGCATGCTTGAGGCCCTGACGACTTATAACGTGCATAATGCAAAAGCTGTTCACCAATGCGTCGCTTCTGTTATGGTCGACCTGCCGGTGCGAGGACGACGTGAGCACACGCGGACGACATCGGCGCCACCCTGCACTTGTTCAAGGAGGAATCATGCAGACACGGCGCAGCACACGGGTGCGGTCGATCATCGCCGGAACCGCGGCCCTCGCCACGATCGGCTTCCTCGCCGGTTGCACGAGCGACGGCACGGAGGGCGAGTCGGAGAGCCAGGGGACGACGAGCGAGGAGAACCAGTCGTCGGGCGACACGGTCGTCATCGGGTGGTCCGGTCCGGAGGCCGACCACGGCTGGATGGGGGCGATCAACACCGGCGCGCTGAACGCGGCCGAGAGCTTCGACGACGTCGAGCTCCGGCAGGCGGAGGGCACGAACGACGCCAACCAGCAGATCGCCGCCGTCGAGCAGTTCATCAATGAGGACGTCGACGTCATCGTGCTCCTGCCCACCGACGGCGCGGCCCTGACGAACATCGCCTCGCAGGCGATGGAGGCGGGCATCCCGGTCGTCAACGTCGACCGTGAGTTCAGCGACCCGAACGCCTCGCGCGTCACGCTCCTCGGTGACAACTACGGAATGGGCGTCAGCGCAGGCCACTACATGTGCGAGCAGCTCGCCGACGTCGACGACCCGATCATCGGCGAGATCAGCGGCATCGACTCACTGCCTCTGACGCAGGACCGCACGGACGGGTTCAACGACGGGCTCGACGAATGCGGGCTGGCGGTCGAGGCGCGCGTCTCGGCCGACTTCACCGTCGCGGGCGGGGAGACGGCCGCATCCCAGCTGCTCTCGGCGAACCCGGAGTTCGACGCGATCTGGAACCATGACGACGACCAGGGCGTCGGCGTCATGGCGGCGATCGAGGCGACGGGGCGCGACGAGTTCTTCCTCGTCGGCGGGGGCGGCAGCGTGAACATGATGGATCGGATCGAAGCCGACGACTCCGTCATGAAGGCGACGGTCGTCTATCCGTCCACGCAGGCCGCCGACGGCATCGCGCTCGCGCGCCTGCTCGGACAGGAGAAGACGATGAGCGATCTCGTGACGCCGAGCGTCCCCTACCGCGTGGTGCTGGACGCTCCGGTCGTCACCCAGGAGAACGTCGAGCAGTACATCGATCTGGCCTTCGAGTCGTAAGCGAGGCCGAGGCGACGGGCGTGCCGGGCCGCGGGGGAGGGGCCGGCACGCCTCCGATCACGACAGCGCCCGCAGGCCGGGCGCGCAGGGAGGGGCGTGTGGACACGATCAGCGAGCCCAGCATCCGGGCCGGCTTCATCGGAGCGGGGATGATGGGCAGGGCGCACAGCGTCGCGGCGCGCGCCGCCGGGGCGGACCTCGTCGCGATCGCGGCGTCGACGCCGGATCGGTCGGCTCGCGCGGCGCGCGACCTCGGAATCCGCTCCGGCGAGGCGGCGGAGGCGCTCCTCGCCAGGGACGACCTCGACGTCGTGCACGTCGTCAGCCCGAACGCCCTCCATCGACCGCAGGCCGCGGCCGCGCTCGCCGCGGGCCGGCACGTGATCTGCGAGAAGCCGCTGGCGACGAGCGCGGCCGACGCCCGCGAGCTCGTCGCGCAGGCGAGGAGCGCCGGCGTGGTCGCCGCCGTCCCCTTCGTCTATCGGTACTACCCGATGATGCGCGAGGCGCGGGCGCGGATCGCCGCCGGCGGATCGGCCGTCGTCTCGATCGACGCCCGCTACCTGCAGGACTGGATGCTCGCGGCCGACGACGACAACTGGCGTGCGGATCCGGCCGCCGGGGGCGCCTCCCGCGCGTTCGCCGACATCGGCTCGCACCTGTTCGACGCGATCGAGTTCCTGACCGGGCAGCGGGTGGCACGGCTCCAGGCGCTCACCTCGCGCGTCCACGACGAGCGCGCGGGCCGCACTATCGACAGCGAGGACATCGCCGCGGTGCTCTTCCAGCTGGACGGCGGCGCGCCGGGCGTCGCCCTCGTGTCGCAGACCGCGGCGGGGCGCAAGAACGGCCACGTCATCGAGATCCACACCCGCGCGGAGTCGTACCGGTTCGATCAGGAGGAGCCGGGGCGGCTCTGGGTCGGGCGCCGCGCCGGCACCGAGCTGCTCGAGCGCGAGGCCGACCAGCTCTCCCCGGACGCGGCCAGGCTCTCGCTGCTCCCCTCAGGGCATCCGATGGGGTACCAGGACGCCTTCAATGCGTTCGTCCGCGACGCCTACGCGGCCATCCGCGGGGAGCGCCCAGAGGGACTGCCCACCTTCGTCGACGGGCTGCGTGCCGCGCAGCTGACCGAGGCCGTGCTCGCCTCGGCCGCCTCGGGCGAGTGGGTCGACACCGCGCCGGAGAGCTGATCGGATGGCCGCAGCAGCTCCCGGAGAGCTCACCGAGACGTCGAAGGAGACGACATGACGGAATCATCAAGGCTCCCGGTCACCCTGTTCACCGGGCAGTGGGCGGACATGCCGTTCGAGGAGCTCGCGCGCAAGGCGTCGGAGTGGGGGTACGACGGGCTGGAGATCGCCGCGTCGGGCGACCACCTCGACCTGCGCAGGGCTGATGAGGACGACGCGTACGTACGCGAGCGTCTCGAGATCCTCGACCGCTTCGGACTGCGGGCGTGGGCGATCTCGCACCACCTCGGCGGGCAGGCGGTGTGCGACGACCCGATCGACTTCCGTCACCGGGCGATCCTGCGCCAGGACGTGTGGGGCGACGGCGACGAGGAGGGAGTCCGGCAGCGTGCCGCCGAGGACATGAAGCGGGCGGCGCGCGTGGCGCGCAAGCTCGGCGTGGACACGGTGGTCGGGTTCACGGGCTCGAGCATCTGGAAGTACGTGGCGATGTTCCCGCCGGTGCCCGCGGAGGTAATCGAGGCGGGGTACGAGGACTTCGCGGACCGCTGGAACCCGATCCTCGACGTGTTCGACGCGGAGGGCGTGCGCTTCGCGCACGAGGTCCATCCCTCGGAGATCGCGTACGACCACTGGACGACGGTGCGCGCGCTGGAGGCCATCGGCCATCGCGAGGCGTTCGGGCTGAACTGGGACCCGTCGCACATGGCCTGGCAGGGCATCGACACGGTGGGGTTCATCACGGACTTCGCCGACCGGATCTACCACGTCGACTGCAAGGACACGCGGATCCGCGCGGCGAGCGGGCGACAGGGGATCCTGGGCTCGCACCTGCCGTGGGGCGACCCCCGCCGCGGATGGGACTTCGTCTCGACGGGGCACGGCGACATCCCGTGGGAGGACGCGTTCCGGGCGCTCGCATCGATCGGCTACGACGGCCCGATCTCGATCGAATGGGAGGACGCCGGGATGGAGCGCGAGCACGGTGCGGCCGAGGCGGTGGGTCGCATCCGCGACCTGCTGTGGCCGCTGCCGTCCGCGGCGTTCGACTCCGTGTTCAGCACCCCGTAGCCGCGCGGGCGCCGGCGGCACGGCGGTGTATCGTTCCGGAGGGCGCTCGCCGTGAGGGGCGGGCGCGCCAGCACAGCACCCCGCCGAGGAGACCCATGCCTGCCGAGCGATCCGCGAGGACCTTCGCGTCGTTCGTCGTCATCGGGCTCGTCTCGGGATTCCTCTCCGGCCTGTTCGGTGTCGGCGGGGGCACCGTCATCGTCCCGCTGCTCGTGCTGCTCGTCGCCTTCGGCCAGAAGCGCGCCGCCGGAACGTCGGGCGCGTCGATCGTCGTCACGGCCGCCGTCGGCGTGGTCTCGTACGCGATCGACGGGAACGTCGACTGGATCTCGGCGCTGCTGCTCGCCGTGGGCGGCGTGATCGGCGCGCCGATCGGAGCCCAGCTCCTGCACCGTCTCGACGAGGCGACGCTGCGGTGGATCTTCGTCGGATTCCTCGTCGTCGTGATGATCAGCCTGTTCCTCATCGTCCCCGATCGCGGCGCCGACGTTCCGCTCGGGTTCTGGGTGGGCGCCGCGCTGGTCGGCGTCGGGCTCGTCACCGGCATCCTCTCCGGGCTCATCGGCGTCGGGGGCGGGATCGTCGTCGTGCCGGTGCTGATCCTCCTGTTCGGCGCGAGCGACCTCGTCGCCAAGGGGACGTCGCTCCTCATGATGATCCCGACGACGCTCTCCGGGGCGTGGCGGAACCTCCGGAACGGGAACATCGACCTGGCCGCGGCGGGATGCGTCGCCCTCGCGACCGTCGTGACCACCCCGCTCGGCGCCCTCGTCGCCGGCGCGATCGACCCGGCCGTGGCGAACCTCCTGTTCGTCGTGTTCCTCGCGGTGATCGCGGCGCAGATGGCCTACAGGGCGATCCGCGCCCACCGCACCCGCGACTGATTCGGGCGGCCGCGGCCGACCTCGTAGGATCGAGGCATGGCGGTGAACCCCGATCTCGTCGAGCGCGACTTCGCTCCGACCTCCCCCTATCTCGTCGGCCGCGAGAAGGTGCGCGAGTTCGCCCGCGCGGTGAGCGCGGACTCCCCGCTGCACCACGACGTCGAGGCGGCCAGGGAAGCGGGCTATGCCGACGTCGTGGCCCCGCCGACCTTCGCGATGGTCGTGCAGGACCTCACGCTGCAGCAGCTCCTCGGCGACCCGGATTCGGGGATCGTCCTCGAACGGACCGTGCACGCCGAGCAGCGCTTCCACCACACGCGGCCGATCGTCGCGGGCGACGAGCTCACCGCGACCCTGAAGGTCACGGCCGTGCGCGCCGTCGGCGGCAACTCCATGATCACGAGCGACGCGGACATCGTCGACGCGGACGGCGCGCACGTCGTCACCGCGACGAGCGTCCTGCTGGTGGGGGCAGAGGCATGAGCTACGAGGTCGGTCAGGTCCTGGCGGAGCGCACGGTCCACCTCACGCGCGAGTCCCTCGTGCGCTACGCGGGCGCATCGGGCGACTTCAACCCGATCCACTATCGGGACGACGTGGCCGCGCGGGTGGGGCTCCCCGGCGTCCTCGCACACGGCATGCTCACGATGGGGATCGGCGCATCGGTTCTCGCCGACGCGGTCGGCGACCCCGGTCGGATCCTCGAGTACGGGGTCCGCTTCACCAAGCCCGTCGTCGTCGATCCCGACGACGGCGCGGAGGTCCGCTACGAGGCGAGGGTCGGGAAGGTCGACGAGTCGACCGCGCGCATCGACCTGACCGTGACGTTCGGCGAGACCAAGGTGCTCGCGAAGTCCCAGGCGACGATCCGGCTCGACGAGGCGCCGCTCACGTGAGCGAGTCGCTTCCGCTCTCGCAGCTCACGACCCTCCGGGTGGGCGCCGCGCCGGAGCGCATGGTCGACGCATCGACGCGCGACGAGATCGTCCAGGCGCTGCGGGAGGCGTGGGCCGCGGGCGAGGAGTGGTTCGTCCTGGGCGGTGGATCGAACCTGCTCGCCGAGGACGAGCCCTTCGAGGGAACCGTGATCCGCATCCTCACGACCGGGTTCGCACCCGTCGACGGCGCGTCGGACGGGTTGCAGCGCGTGCGGATCGAGGCCGGTCAGTACTGGGACGAGTTCGTGGCCTGGACCGTCGCGGAGGGCCTGGCCGGCGTCGAGGCGATGTCGGGCATCCCCGGTACCGCCGGCGCCGCTCCGATCCAGAACGTCGGCGCCTACGGGCAGGAGATCGACCAGACGCTCGTCGAGGTCGAGCTCGTCGACGAGGACTCCGGGGAGGTCTCCGTCGTGCCGGCGAGCCGGCTCGGGCTCGGGCACCGCACGTCCGACCTCAAGCGGCACTACGGCGTGGCCCCGCTGCGGTCCGCCGTGATCCTCTCGGTCACGCTCGATCTGGCGCGCGTCGGGACCGAGCCACGGCCGATCCGCGACGCCCGCATCGCCCGCGCGATCGGCGTCGAGCCGGGGGCGGAGGTCTCGCTCGCCGGCGTGAGGGACGAGGTCCTGCGCATCCGTGCCTCGAAGGGCATGGTCCTCGACCCCGACGACGCCGACACGACGAGCGCCGGCTCGTTCTTCAACAACCCGATCCTCACCGAGAGCGAGGCGAGGGCGCTGCCGGAGGCCTGCCCGCGCTGGCCGATGGATCCGCCGATCGAGCCGGTCTCGGTGATCCCCCTCGAGCAGTTCGACGGCTCGGTGCCCGCGCTGCCGGTGGAGTCGTCGCCGATCAAGGTCAGCGCCGCGTGGCTCATCGAGAACGCCGGGCTGCACAAGGGGTTCCGCCTGGGTCAGTCGCGCGCGGCGCTGTCGACCAAGCACACGCTCGCGATCACGAACCGCGGCGGGGCGAGCGCCGCGGAGATCGCGCAGCTGGCGCGCTTCGTGCGCACGAGGGTCTCGGCCGAGTTCGGCATCGAGCTGAACCCCGAGCCGGTGTTCGTCGGCGTCGAGCTCTGAGGCCGGGACGAGGGCTGATCCGGTCGGCTCAGCCCATCGCGCCGCACAACGCAGTCGTTCCGCGGCGGCCGTGTGGCAGGACCCGCGACTTTCCGCGGTCCCGTGCTCGGTGCGGGTCGGGATCGACTGCGTTGTGCACGCGAGCGGACTGAGGGCGGAGCGCCCTCGGCGGCCTCAGGAGAACAGCTTCTGCAGGCGCTGCACGCCCTCGAGGAGCTGGTCGTCGCCCAGCGCGTAGGACAGACGGAGATAGCCGCTCGGGCCGAACGCCTCACCGGGGACGACGGCGACCTCGGCCTTCTCGAGGATCAGATCGGCCAGCTCCAGGGTCGTGTCGACCCGGCGCCCCGCCCACTCACGGCCCAGCAGGCCGGAGACGTCGGGGTAGGCGTAGAACGCGCCGAGCGGGTTCGGGACGCTGACGCCGAGGATCTTCGACAGCTCCTGCACGATGAGGCGCCGACGGCGGTCGAAGGCGAGCCGCATCCGCTCCGCCTCGTCCTGGGGTCCGCTGATCGCCGCGAGCGCCGCGCGCTGGGCGATGTTGTTCACGTTGCTCGACAGGTGCGACTGGAGGTTGCTCGCCAGCTTCACCGCGTCCTGCGGGCCGATCAGCCAGCCGACGCGCCACCCCGTCATGGCGTAGGTCTTCGCGACGCCGTTGACGAGGATCGTCTGTCCCGCAGCCTCCGGCGCGGCCTCGACGATCGACATGGCGCGCACGCCCTCGTAGGTGAGGTTCTGATAGATCTCGTCGGTGATCACCCAGATCCCGTGCTCCACCGCCCACTCGGCGATGGCGCGGGTCTCCTCCGGTGTGTAGACGGCACCCGTCGGGTTCGAGGGCGACACGAACACGAGCACCGTCGTGCGCTCGGTGCGGGCCGCCTCGAGCTGGTCGACGGTGACCTTGTAGTCCTGATCGGCGCCGGCGAACACTTCGACGGGAGTGCCGTCCGCGAGGCGGATCGCCTCGGGGTAGGTCGTCCAGTACGGCGCGGGCAGCAGGACCTCGTCGCCGGGGTTCACCACCGCCTGGAACGCCTGATAGACGGCCTGCTTGCCGCCGTTGGTCACGAGCACCTGCGCGGGGGAGACGTCGATCCCGGAGTCCCGCAGGGTCTTGGCCGCGATGGCCTCCTTGAGGGCGGGCAGCCCAGGCGCGGGGGAGTAGCGGAAGTTCGACGGATCGCCGAGCGCCTCCGCGGCCGCGTCGACGACGAACTGCGGGGTCGCGAAGTCCGGCTCGCCTGCAGCGTAGGAGATGACGGGCCGGCCCTCGGCCTTCAGCGCCTTGGCCTTGGCATCGACCTTGAGGGTCGCCGACTCGGCGATGGCGGACAGCTTGCGGGAGAGGGGAGCGCGTTCGGTCACGCCTCCGAGCGTACCCGGATGCCCTCCCGCTGTCAGGCTGTCGTCCCCGCCTGACCGGGCGTAGTCTCGGCACATGGTCACCGTCGCGGAGAACATCGTCAGCACGCTGCGGGCCGGCGGAGTGGAGCGCGTGTACGGGATCCCCGGGGACTCGCTCAACGGCTTCACCGACGCGCTCCGCAAGGACGGGCACATCCGCTGGACGCATGTCCGGCACGAGGAGTCGGCCGCCTTCGCCGCCGCGGCGGACGCGGCGGTCACGGGTGAGCTCGCCGTCGTCGCCGGATCGTGCGGGCCGGGCAACCTGCACCTGATCAACGGCCTCTACGACGCGCAGCGCTCCCGCGTTCCCGTGCTCGCCATCGCTGCCCACATCCCGACCGAGGAGATCGGGACCGGCTACTTCCAGGAGACGCACCCGCAGGACGTCTTCCGCGAGTGCAGCGTCTACGTCGAGTACGTCGCCGACCCGAAGCAGATGCCGCGCCTGCTGGAGATCGCGATGCGGTCTGCGATCGAGGAGCGCGGCGTGGCGGTGCTCGTCATCCCCGGCGACGTCGCGCTGGCCGAGATCGAGGACGACCGCGTCACCGTCATCGAGCGCGCTCGCCCCGTCGTGGTCCCGAGCGACGGGGAGCTGGACCGGGCGGCCGCCCTCCTCGACAAGGCGAAGAAGGTGACGATCCTCGCCGGCGCCGGCGTCGAGGGCGCCCACGACGAGGTGATCGCCCTCGCCGACCGGCTCGCCGCGCCGATCGTGCATGCGCTGCGCGGGAAGGAGTTCATCGAGCACGACAACCCGTTCGACGTCGGGATGACGGGTCTGCTCGGGTTCGCCTCCGGGTATCGCGCGATGGACGCCTCCGACGCGCTCCTCGTGCTCGGCAGCGACTTCCCGTACCCGCAGTTCTACCCGGATCACGCGACGACGATCCAGGTCGACATCCGCGGCGCTCAGCTGGGCAAGCGCCATCCGCTCGATCTCGGCCTCGTCGGCGACGTGCGCGCGACGGCGGCCGCCCTGCTTCCCCGACTGAAGGAGAAGCGCAGCAGATCCCATCTCGACGACGCCGTCGATCATTACCGCAGGACGCGCGAGAAGCTCGACGACCTGGCGGTGCCGTCGAAGGGGCGAAAGCCCATCCACCCGCAGTACCTCGCGCGGCTGATCGATGAGCACGCGGCCGACGATGCGATCTTCACGGCCGACGTGGGATCCCCGACGGTGTGGGCGGCGCGCTACCTCACGATGACCAGGGACCGCCGCCTCATCGGATCGTTCACGCACGGCTCGATGGCCAACGCCCTGCTGCACGGCATCGGCGCGCAGAACGCGCAGCCGGGCCGCCAGGTCGTCGCGCTGGCGGGAGACGGCGGGGTGGCGATGATGCTCGGGGAGCTGCTCACGCTGACGCAGAACGACCTGCCGGTGAAGACGATCGTGGTCAACAACGCGTCGCTGAACTTCGTCGAGCTCGAGATGAAGGCGGCGGGCTTCGTCACCTACGGCACGGGGCTCGACAATCCGAGCTTCGCGGCCGTCGCCGAGGCGATGGGGATCTTCGCGCGCCGCGTCGAGCGGAGCGAGGACCTGCCCGACGCGGTCCGCGAGGTGCTCGACCACGACGGTCCAGCGCTGCTCGACGTCGTCACGGAGCGGCAGGAGCTGTCGATGCCGCCGGCGATCGAGGCCGCGCAGGTGAAGGGGTTCGCGCTCTACGCGATCCGCACCGTGATGTCGGGACGCGGCGACGAGCTGCTCGACCTCGCGCGAGCCAACTGGCGCCAGCTGTTCTGAGACGCGGCGCCGACACGCATCGATTCCCCGGCCCTGCCGGGATGCTCTACACTGGTGGGGTGCTTGTGAGCATAGTTTCGCCGTGCCCTTCGGGGTGAGGCGGGAACGCAGGCACGGAGGGCCGGAGGTCCTCTAGGGCGGTAGCTCAATTGGCAGAGCAGCGGTCTCCAAAACCGCAGGTTGCAGGTTCGATTCCTGTCCGCCCTGCGCGTCAGCGCCAGCTGACTCACGAAAGGTATCGAATGGTCAGGGACGCTTCGGGCGGCGACATCGTCGCGGCGAACGGCAAGGCTGAGAAGAAGCCCAACTTCTTCAAGCGGATCGTCATCTTCTTCCGCCAGGTCTTCGCCGAACTCCGCAAGGTCGTGACCCCGACCCGTTCCGAGCTGCTGAAGTTCACGTCCGTCGTCCTGGGCTTCGTCGTCGTCATGATGGCGCTGGTCTACGGCCTCGACATCGTGTTTGCGTGGGTCACGACGCAGGTGTTCGGCATCCCCAGCTGATCCCTCCAGACGCCAGCGAGCGAAAGAGAAACCCGTGACCCGTAACCACAGCGACGACGTCGACCTGTCGGCGGCGGCCGAGCAGTCCAGCGAAGACGACGAGGCGCAGGACGGCAACGTCCTGGCCGAGCAGGAGCAGGCGAGCCAGGCCCCCGAGACGGGCGCGATCCACGTCGAGGGCGGCGAGCCCGCGGACGAGGACATCGAAATCAACGACCCGGAGGCTGACGCGATCGTGAACGACGCACTCAACATCGACGAGACCGCTGAGGTCGAGGCCGCTGCTGAGGTCCTCAACGACGATGCGCCCGAGGCCGACGCAACCGAGGAGCAGGACGCGGAGGTCGCCGAGACCGACACGGAGGCCGCTGAGACGGACGCCGAGGACGACGACCCGTACGCCGAGTTCCGCGCCGAGCTGCGTTCGCTCGAGGGCAAGTGGTACGTGATCCACTCCTACGCCGGGTTCGAGCGCAAGGTGAAGGCCAACATCGAGCAGCGCAAGGCGACGCTCGAGGTCG
>JBQDDT010000074.1:0-13629 GCA_052092505.1 Microbacterium sp.
CCCCCCCCCCCCCCCTCCCCCGCGATCACCCCCTAAACTCGCTATATCCACAGACCCGGGGCCCTTTTCAAATCAATCTCGGGGCACCCCGTCCATCTCGCGGGGGAGGGGGATACACCTTCCGGGGGACGCGGGCGCGGAGCGCGCATCGTAACGTGAGGGGATGATCCGCCCCCGGTTCCGACGGCTGACCTCCGGCCAGCTCGCCGTCGACATCACCGTGGGCGCCGTGTTCGTCCCCGTCTTCGCCTTCGGGATCCTCGATCCGCCGCTGTTCAGCACCGTGGCCGTCGGGGGTGCGTTCCCGCTCCTCGGCGCGATCGTGGTCGCCGTGTTCGGCGGGGCGCTCGCCGTCCGGCGCCTGTCGCCCGAGCTGTCGCTCGCCATCGCGTGGTTCGGCGCGATCGTGCAGATGGCCGTGAACCTCGGCCCGCAGCCGTTCGACATCGCGATCTTCGGCGTCCTGTACGCCACGGCCGCCTACGGCACGTCCGTCGTCCTGTGGGCCGGGCTCGTCTCCGCGGGGGTCGGCGCGGTCGTCGCGACCGGGTACGTCCTCCTCGCCCAGGTGCTGGCCTCGCCATCGTCGTACCTCGAGAGCGCGTCCCTCGGCGGCGGGTTCGACCTGTTCGCCGTGGGCGCCGTGTGGTTCGCGGCCGTCGTGTTCGCGCTCCTGCTCTCGTGGACGAGCGGGGCCCTCGTCCGCTCCTCGCGGATCGCCCGTGCGAACCGCGAGGCCAGGCGGCGTGCCGAGCACGACGCGGCGGCGGAGCAGGAGCGGGGGCGGATCGCCCGCGACATGCACGACGTCGTCGCCCACTCGCTCGCGGTCGTCGTCTCCCAGGCCGACGGCGCGCGCTATCTCGCCGAGCGCGATCCGGACGCCGCGCGCGAGGCTCTCGAGACGATCGGGCGCACCGCGCGCTCCGCCCTGACCGACGTGCGCCTGCTCCTCGGCCAGCTGCGGCACCGCCAGGGCGCCGGCCCGCAGCCGACGCTCGCCGACCTCGAGCAGCTGTTCTCCCAGGTGCGCGCCGCGGGCATCGACCTGCGGATCGACGTGGATCCCGCACCGCAGGGCGAGCCGCCGGCGGCCGTGCAGCTGGCGGTGTTCCGGATCCTGCAGGAGGCGCTCACGAACGCGCTCCGGCACGGCGACGGCGCCGACGTGGAGGTGCGGATGTCGTGGGCCGCCGACCGGGTCGAGCTCGACGTGCGCAACCGGATCGCCGCGCGCGCGAGCGGCGATCCGGACCCCGGCGAACGCGGGGTGCCGGAGGGGCGGGGTCACGGCATCGTCGGGATGACCGAGCGCGCGCAGCTCGTCGGCGGGACGCTGCGGGCCGGCGCGTCCGGCAGGGTCTTCGCGGTGCGGGCGGAGCTTCCGGTCGCGGGGTACGCTTCGAAGCCCATGCTCGATGCATCCACGGAGCGCCAGAGGTGACCCAGCCGATCCGCGTCGTCCTCGTCGACGACCAGTCCCTCTTCCGCGCGGGGATCCGGATGCTCATCGCCTCGCAGGCCGACATGGAGGTCGTCGGCGAGGCCGGCGACGGGCGGGAGGCGGTCGAGGTCGTCGGCCAGACGCGCCCCGACGTGGTGCTCATGGACATCCGGATGCCCGTGATGGACGGCCTCGCCGCGACGGCGGAGCTGCTCGCGCGACCGCACGCCCCGAGGATCGTGATGCTCACGACGTTCGACCTCGACGAGGCGGCGGCGCACGCGATCCGGCGGGGCGCGAGCGGGTTCCTCCTGAAGGACGCGGCCCCCGAGTTCCTCCTGGCGGCCGTGCGGTCGGTGCATCGCGGATCGGAGGTGATCGCGGCGTCGGCGACGCGCGAGCTGTTCGCGCACTTCGCGCCGCCCGCGAGCCCGGTCCCCGCGCGCTTCGACGAGCTGACGGAGCGCGAGAGGGAGATCTTCGTCCTGGCCGCACGCGGGCTGAGCAACGCGGAGATCGCCGCGGGGGAGTTCCTCAGCGAGGCGACGGTGAAGACGCACGTCAGTCGTGTGCTGGCCAAGCTCGCGCTCCGCGACCGCGTCCAGCTCGTCGTCTTCGCCTACGAGCACGGCCTCGTCTGACCCACCCTCACCCGCGAGATGCATCGAAACCCGCGAGATGCATCGAATCTCGGGTGCATCTCGCGAGTTTCCGTGCATCTCGCGAGCCTGCGTGGGCCTGCGCGGGCGGGGCAGGGCCCGGCCGCGGGTGCCGGCTGCGGATCATCCCGCGGGCGGATGAGGATCATCCGGCGGGGCGACGCGTCGCGGCGGCGCGATTCCTAGCGTCGAAGGCATGGAGATCACAACGACGCAGCTCGGGCTCGCCGCCAGGGTCGCGAACCTCAGCAAGGCCTTCGGCACGGGTCAGGGCAGGGTCACCGCCCTCGACGACATCAGCATCGGGATCCGGCGGGGGCAGTTCACCGCGATCATGGGGCCGAGCGGCTCGGGAAAGTCGACGCTCATGCACGTCATGGCCGGCCTCGACGCCCCCACGTCCGGCTCGGCGTGGATCGGCGACACCGAGATCACCGGGCTGCGCGATGCCGACCTCACCGTCCTCCGGCGGCGGCGCGTCGGCTTCGTCTTCCAGTCGTTCAACCTCGTGCCGACGCTCGACGTGCGCGGCAACATCACCCTGCCGTTCGAGCTCGACGGCCGCCGCCCCTCCCGCGAGGAGCACGGGCGGATCGACGGGCTGATCGAGTCGCTCGGCATCGGGTCGCGCCTCGGTCACCGGCCGCACGAGCTCAGCGGGGGCCAGCAGCAGCGGGTCGCGATCGCCAGGGCGCTCGCGACGGCGCCCGACCTGGTCTTCGCCGACGAGCCCACCGGCGCCCTCGACTCGCGCACGAGCCGCGAGGTGCTCGCGCTGCTGCAGACCGCGAGCCGCGAGCACGGCCAGTCGATCGCGATGGTCACCCACGATCCGGTCGCGGCGAGCCACGCCGATCGCGTCGTCTTCCTCGGCGACGGACGACTCGTCGCCGACAAGCCGCGGCAGAGCGCCGAGCAGATCTCGGCGCACATGCTGCGGGCCGAGGACGCCGGGGCCGTCACAGCCCCCGCCGTCGCCGGGCCGGCGCCCGCCAGGGGAGGTGCGGCATGACCGCCGTCGCCGCCGACCGCGCCGTCCCGGCCGCACCCCGTACCGCGCGGGGCCGGCTGGCCTTCCTCCGTGACCGCGGCATGGGCGCGAGCGTCCTCGTCGCGGGTCTCTCGACCGCCTTCGGAGTGGTCCTCATCGCGGCGATCGGGTACCTCGACGGGCTCCTGCGCATCGTCTACGGCGACAGCGGCACGCTTGCCGCCGTCCTGGCCATCGTCGGGATCGTCTTCGTCGTCATCGCGATGTACGTGGGTGCGGTCGTCACGAGCAACACCTTCTCCACGGTCGTCGCGGGGCGCACGCGCCGGATCGCGCTGATGCGGCTGATCGGTGCGTCGGCGCGCTCGGAGCGCTCGGCCGTCGCCCGTCAGGGCCTCGCCGTCGGAGTGATCGGTGCGCTCGCCGGCCTCGCCTTCGGCCTCGCCCTCTCGGCGGTCGGCGTCCGTGTGGCCGACGAGGTCATCGGCGCGCAGGCCGAGTCGTTCGGCGCCCCCGACATGCCTCCCGTGGCATACGACGTCCTCCAGCCCGTCGTGCTGCTGCCGGCGATCGCCGTCGTCCTCACGACGTGGCTGGCGGCGTGGGTCGGCTCCCGGCGCGTCCTCGACGTCACTCCGCTCGCCGCGCTCGGCGGATCCGTCGAGCGCTCGGCCGGCGAGGCGCGCGGCCGTGCCAGGCGCCGGATCGGGTCGCTCGTGCTGCTGATCGTCGGCGGGGCGCTGCTCGCGCTCGGGGTCGTCGTCGGCCTCGCCATCCCGCTCGGTCTGCCGATCGCGTTCCTCGGAGGGCTGCTCTCCTTCAGCGGCCTCATCGGGGCGGCGACCCTCGTGATGCCGCCGATCCTGCGGCTCGTGGGGCGGCTGTTCGGCCACGGAGCGACCGCGCGGATGGCCGCGGAGAACGCCTTCCGCTACCCCGAGCGGTCCAGCCGGATGGCGATCGGCGTCGTGATCGGCGTCACGCTCGTGACGATGTTCGCTGTCGCGACCGCGTCGGCCAAGCGCGTGCTCCTCGCGAACTCGGAGGGCGCCGACGTGTCGCAGGGGCTCGCCGTGCTCGACCTGCTCACGACCGTCATGATCGGGCTCATCGGCGTCTCGGCCGTGATCGCGGCGATCGGCCTGGTCAACCTCCTCACGATCGGCGTCGTGCAGCGGCGGACGGAGCTCGGCCTCCTGCGCGCGATCGGACTGTCGAACCGGCAGATCCGGCGGATGGTGCTCCTGGAGGCCGCGCACGTGACGGTGACGGCCGTGGTGCTGGGCCTGGCGCTGGGAGCGGTCTACGGATGGGCGGGCGCGCAGTCGCTGCTCGGGTCGATCTCGCTCAACGAGCAGCGGAGCGGATCGCTCGTGCTGCCGGACGTGCCGTGGGCGACCGTCGTCGGCATCGTCGTCGCGACCGCGATCCTCACGCTCTGCGCGGCGGTCGGGCCGACGCGGCTGGCGACGCGGGTCTCGCCCGTGGAGGCGCTCGCGGCGGAGTGAGCCGGCCTGGCCGTCACTCCGGAGCGTCGGCGCCCTCGGCCGGCGGGTCGAACGCCCAGGTCGGCGCGAGCCGGCGCAGGTGCCCGGAGCGCCACTGCCACATCCCCCACAGCACGGGCCAGAGCGCCGGCGCGGCCGCCCCGGTGATCACGAGGCGCTCGCGCCAGAGCGTGCGGCCCGCGTTCCCCGGCGCTGCCGAGACCGCCATCTGATGGTCCCACGCGTCGAGGACGGCCAGCGGTCCCGTGAGGGCGTCTCCGAAGTCGCGGAAGATGCGCACGGGTCCACTGGCGTCGGCGGCGTTCCGGTGGGCGATCCGGATGAGGTGCGAGCCCAGGGGGATCGGACCGGCCGCGTAGCGGATCGCGGCGTCGTCCCCTGGCTGCCACTGCGTCGGGAGCGGGCCGAGCGGGTGGATCCGCAGGAGCGGGCCGTGGATCTCGCCGAGGGCGGTCGGCGAGTGCAGCGCGCGCCAGGCCGCGTCTGGCGTGCAGTCGAGCTCGAGCTTCAGCAGGATGCGCATGGGGCCCAGTGTGCCGCGCCATGGGATCCGCCGGCTCCGCCGCGCCCCGCTCCGCCCGATCCGCCAGGCGCCGTCTGGGTCCGCCGGGTGCCCTCAGCGGGGAAGGGCCGCGGCACGGCGGGTGCCCGCGTCGACCTCGCGCCGCCGCCACGAGATGACGTACCGACGGTCGAACCGCCGCGCGCACAGGGTGCACGACGTCGCTCTCGTCGGGCGCCGATGCCGGAAGTGCGCGTGGCCGTTCGGGCACGTCCCCACCCAGGGGGCGAGCTCCGTCGCCGTCTCCCCGTGGTGCGTCGTCCCCCCGACGTACCCGATCTCGCGCGCCATGCGCTTCCACGCAGGGCCGTGCCCCGCATCGTGCCCCGCCATCGCGTGCGCGACCTCGTGCAGCAGCGTCTGGTGCACCTCGTCGTCATCGTGCCGAGCCGACAGGTAGCGGGAGACCGAGATCCGGCGGCGCGTGTAGTCGCACATCCCCGCGCGGCGCTTGGCGTTGTCGAACGCGAACGTCCACGTCTCGTCGAGGTGCATCCGGATGAGCGCGTTCGCCCACACCCTCACGCGTTCGGGATCGGCCATGCCACGAACCTACGCCGGGCCGCCGACATCCGCGGCGGCGATCGGTGCGAGGACGCTCATCCGGCTGCGGGCGCGCGGCGGCGCTCCGAGGCCTCGACCATCGTCATGGCGATCTCGATCTGCTCCTCGGTGGCGCCGAGCTCCTGGCGCAGGAACAGCACGCGCTTGAAATCGTCGCGCGCGCCCTCGAGGTCCCCCGCGTCGAACCGCGTGCGCCCCCGGTGGCTGAGGGCGAAGGCGCTGATCGACGGCCACTCCTGACCGTCCGCCTCCTCGGCGCAGGTCGACAGCTCGTACTCGGCGGCGGCGTGCGCCCCGCGGTCCGTCAGGACGGAGGCATGGAGGATGCGCGAGCGCAGCAGGTCCTGGCGGGTCCCTGCCATCCGGGCGACGCGCACGGACTGCTCCGAGACGGCGAGCGCCTCGTCCAGATCCCCGAGGACCTTGTGCAGCCAGACGCGCTCCAGCAGGGCGGGGAGGCTGCGCTGCCCGTCGATCGCCTCGAGGCGATCGCGGCACTCGCTCGGGTCGACGATCTCACGCAGCGTCTGCGAGTCGTATCCCTGAATGTGGCTCAACCCGACTCCCTTCCCTTCGGCGCCCGCGCCGCCGGCGCACACTCCGATCAGTCTGCAAGATCCGCCTGGGGGAACCATGGCGGCACGCGGCGCCTGCGTCGAAACGAGACCCCGCCCTGGCCCCGTTGCCGGGAACGACCCGCGTGCTATCTTGAGCGCGCATCGCGGCGAACTCGGGGGAGGCCAGAATGCGTCGTCCTGCTCGGCTGATCATCGTCACGGCGGCGCTCTGCGTCGCGCTCGCCGGCTGCGGCGCCAGTCACGGCGCAGGCCACGGCGACGGCGGATCGGCGTCCGCCCCGGAGCTCACGCCGGCCCCGGAGTCCGCTCCGGCCGTCCCCGACGAGGACGAGCTCGCCGACCGGGGCTTCGCCTGCCGATCGATGCCGAACGGCGACGCGGGGGCTGAAGAGGGGGAGGAGCCGACCTGGCTCGACGGGCAGGAGCACCGCGTCTGCCTCCGCTCGGACGGCGTCGTCGCCGCCTCGTGGGACATGGTCGTCTACGACGATCGCGTCCTGGCATGGAGGTACGTGTCGTTCCCGCTCAGGGACTCGGACGACGTGAACAGGGTCACGCTGTCGACCGCCGAGGCGCTCCAGACGGTCTGGGACGCCCTCCTCCCCGACGACACCGCGGTGCTCGGGCCGGCGCTCGACGAGTGGACGACCCCGGAGGACACGGAGACGTGGGACTTCGAGGGCACGGGCCACGTCGGCACGGGCGGTCTGGGGTTCATGGTGTTCGACGCCGCGCTGCTCGACCTGCCGGAGAGCATGTCGCTGACGACCCAGCCGACGCCGGCGGAGCCGCAGCTCGACGCCGAGGCCTTCCTCGACGCCGCGGGCGACGCCGAGATGTCGTGCACCCTCGAGGAGGGCGAGTGGCCGTGGGGCGACGACGTCATGTGCACTCTGGAGGACGTCACCCTGGCGGTGACCGTTGGCGAGGACGACGTCGTCACCGGCCTGTCGATCACGACCTTCGGATCGGGGGACGCTGGCATCCTCGATGACCTCGCCGGCGTGGCGGAGCGCTCAGGCTCCGACGAGTTCTCGACCTTCGTCACGGAGCTCGCCGCGGCGTCCGCATCGGGCGAGCGCACGCTCACGTGGGTCTCCGGGGTGCCGACGCTGATCCACCCGCTCGACGATCCCGACGGACTCCGGGTCGACGCCAGGGTGATCCTGGAGCTTCCCTCCTGATACCGGGGCGCGGTGCGGGTCGTCGTCAGTGCGTCACCGCTCGAAGAGCGACGCCGACGGCTTCGGGGAGTCGGTCGCGTCGCCGTCGCGGGCGGGGCGCGCCCCGGCGATGAAGCGGTCGATCTCCTCGCCGTGCGCGACCTTCGCCGGATGGGGGCCCGCGGCCATGAGCCTGGGCAGCCACTCCACGGGCAGCGGCGCTGCCGAGGCGGCGATGACGAGGTTCCCGAACCGACGCCCCTTCAGCACCTGGACCTCGGCGAGCAGGGCGACGTCCGCGAGCACCTCGCGGATCGTCGCGACCTGGCGGCGCGCGAAGGAGAGACCCGCCCCGTCCGCGGCGTTGACGAGGAGGACGCCGGAGGGCGAGAGGAGGGACGCGGCCGCCGCGTAGAACTCGACCGTCGTCAGGTGGGCCGGCGTCTGGGCCCCGGAGTAGACGTCGGAGACGAGGAGGTCCGTGTGCCCGACGATCCCCTTCGGCAGCCTCGCGACGGCCTCGCGGGCGTCGCCGATGCGGAATCGGATGGACGCTCCGCGCGGGAGGGGGAGGTGCTCGCGCACGAGGTCGACGAGCGGCTGCTCGATCTCGACCACCTGCTGGCGCGAGCCGGGCCGCGTCTCCTCGACGTAGCGGGGGAGGGTCAGCCCGCCCGCGCCGAGATGGACGGCCGTGAGCGGCCCGTCGGGGAGCTGGTCGATGACGGCGCCCATGCGCGCGACGTACTCGAAGTGGAGGTGCGTCGGATCGGCGAGGTCCACGTGCGACTGCGGCGTCCCGTCGACGTCGACCTCGAAGCCGGAGACGACGTCGCTCGGCGCGATCCGCGCGATCCGCCCGTCCGACAGGCGCGCCTGCGGCACCTCGCGATCCCGCTCCCGACGCCTGCCCATCCGACGAGAGTACGCGTCGCGCCGCGAGCCCGGCCGCCCTCTCGGGAGCCGCGACGGGGACTCGGGCGAGCCCCGTGGCGCCCGGAGTGGACAGGATGCCTATCAACGCGTATAGTTGACAGTTGCGCTTCCTGGGTTCTCTATGCCTTCATATGGTGGTCGGCTGGCGCCTCTCGGATCCCCGCAGATGATGGCGGGTGGATCGAGACGAATGAGCCCGGGAGCACCTCACCTGTCGACAAGGAATCTAGCAGTCCCTCGCCGGGACTCATGGAGGTCATCCCCTTGGCTGTTGCGCGCAACAACGCACCCACCACTTCCCAGAACGGCCGCGGAGCTTCCCGCCTCTCGTTCGCAAAAGTCAACGACACGCTGACCGTCCCGGATCTGCTCGCGCTGCAGACCGAGTCGTTCGACTGGCTCGTCGGCAACGAGGCCTGGCGCGAGCGCGTCGCCGAGGCGCTCGAGGCCGGCCGCTCCGCCGTCTCGGAGCAGAGCGGTCTCGAGGAGATCTTCGAGGAGATCTCGCCCATCGAGGACCTCTCCGAGACGATGCAGCTGTCGTTCGCCAACCCCTACCTCGAGCCGGAGAAGTACTCGGTCGAGGAGGCGAAGGAGCGCGGCAAGACGTACGCTGCACCGCTGTACGTCGAGGCCGAGTTCATGAACCACCAGACCGGTGAGATCAAGACGCAGACGGTCTTCATGGGCGACTTCCCGCTCCAGACCGAGGACGGCACGTTCATCATCAACGGCTCCGAGCGCGTCGTCGTCTCGCAGCTCGTCCGCTCGCCCGGCGTCTACTTCGACAAGACGCCGGACAAGACGAGCGACAAGGAGATCGTCTCGGCCCGCGTGATCCCGAGCCGCGGCGCCTGGCTCGAGTTCGAGATCGACAAGCGCGACCAGGTCGGCGTGCGCATCGACCGCAAGCGCAAGCAGCCCGTCACGGTCTTCCTCAAGGCGCTCGGCCTGTCGACCGAGGACATCGAGCGCGAGTTCGCCGGCGTCTCGTCGATCGAGGAGACGCTCGCGAAGGACACGATCCTCACCCAGGAGGAGGCGCTGCGCGACATCTACCGCAAGCTCCGTCCGGGCGAGCAGGTCGCCGCCGAGGCCGCGCGCTCCCTGCTCGACAACTTCTACTTCAACCCGAAGCGCTACGACCTCGCCAAGGTCGGCCGCTACAAGCTGAACCAGAAGCTCGGCCTCGCGACCGAGATCACGGAGTCGACGCTGACGGTCGAGGACATCGTCGCCACGATCAAGTACCTCGTCCGCCTGCACCGCGGCGACGAGACGTTCGAGGGCGTCACCAAGTCCGGCGAGATCGTCGACAAGCGCATCGACATCGACGACATCGACAACTTCGGTAACCGCCGCATCCGCGCGGTCGGCGAGCTCATCCAGAACCAGGTCCGCACGGGCCTGTCGCGGATGGAGCGCGTGGTCCGCGAGCGCATGACGACGCAGGACATCGAGGCGATCACGCCGCAGACGCTGATCAACGTGCGCCCCGTCGTCGCCGCGATCAAGGAGTTCTTCGGGACCTCGCAGCTGTCGCAGTTCCTCGACCAGAACAACCCGCTGTCGTCGATCACGCACAAGCGCACGCTGTCGGCCCTCGGGCCCGGCGGGCTCTCGCGCGAGCGCGCCGGCGTCGAGGTCCGCGACGTCCACCCGTCGCACTACGGCCGCATGTGCCCGATCGAGACGCCGGAAGGCCCGAACATCGGTCTGATCGGACGTCTCGCGACGTTCGGCCGGATCAACTCGTTCGGCTTCATCGAGACGCCGTACCGCCGCGTCATCAAGGGCAAGGTCACCGACCAGATCGACTACCTGACCGCCGCCGACGAGGAGAGCTACGTCATCGCGCAGGCGAACGCCGCGCTCACGGCCGACGGCTCCTTCGCCGAGGACCAGGTGCTCGCCCGTCAGCGCGACGGCGAGGTCGACCTCGTCGACGCCGAGGACATCGGCTACATGGACGTCTCGCCGCGTCAGATGACGTCGGTGGGAACGGCCCTGATCCCGTTCCTCGAGCACGACGATGCCAACCGCGCGCTCATGGGAGCGAACATGCAGCGCCAGGCGGTGCCGCTGATCGAGACGCAGGCGCCGTACGTCGGCACGGGCATGGAGGGCTACGCCGCGGTCGACGCCGGCGACTCGATCATCGCCGATGCCGCCGGCGTCGTCACCGAGGTCTCGGCCGACGACATCACGATCCAGCTCGACGAGGGCGGCACGCAGGAGTACTTCCTGCGCAAGTTCGACCGCTCCAACCAGGGCAACAGCTACAACCAGCGCGTCGTCGTCTCCGCCGGCGACCGCGTCGAGGCCGGTCAGGTCATCGCCGACGGTCCGTCGACCGAGGGCGGCGAGCTCGCGCTCGGCAAGAACCTGCTGGTCGGCTTCATGTCGTGGGAGGGCCACAACTTCGAGGACGCGATCATCCTGAGCCAGAACCTGGTGAAGGACGACACCCTCACGTCGATCCACATCGAGGAGTACGAGGTCGACGCCCGCGACACCAAGCTCGGCAAGGAGGAGATCACCCGCGATCTCCCCAACGTCAGCCCCGAGCTGCTGAAGGACCTGGACGAGCGCGGGATCATCCGCATCGGCGCCGAGGTCCGTCCCGGCGACATCCTCGTCGGCAAGGTCACGCCGAAGGGCGAGACCGAGCTCAGCGCCGAGGAGCGCCTGCTCCGCGCGATCTTCAACGAGAAGAGCCGCGAGGTGCGCGACACGTCGCTGAAGGTGCCCCACGGCGAGCAGGGGACCGTCATCGCGGTCAAGGAGTTCGACGCGGAGGAGGGCGACGACGAGCTCGGCAGCGGCGTGAACCGCCGTGTCGTGGTCTACATCGCCCAGAAGCGCAAGATCACCGAGGGCGACAAGCTCGCGGGACGCCACGGCAACAAGGGCGTCATCGCGAAGATCCTGCCGGTCGAGGACATGCCGTTCATGGCGGACGGGACGCCGCTCGACATCGTCCTGAACCCCATGGGGATCCCCGGCCGGATGAACTTCGGCCAGGTCCTGGAGACCCACCTCGGGTGGATCGCCAGCCAGGGCTGGAAGATCGAGGGCACGCCGGAGTGGGCCGTGAAGATCCCGGAGGCGGCCCGCGAGGTCGAGCCGGGGACGAAGGTCGCCACCCCGGTGTTCGATGGCGCGAGCGAGGCCGAGATCTCCGGTCTGCTCGACTCCACGCTCCCGACGAGCGACGGCGACCGGCTGATCACCAGCACGGGCAAGGCCGACCTGTTCGACGGGCGCACGGGTGAGCCGTTCCCGAAGCCCATCTCGGTCGGCTACATGTACATCCTGAAGCTGCACCACCTGGTCGACGACAAGATCCACGCGCGCTCGACCGGGCCGTACTCGATGATCACCCAGCAGCCGCTCGGTGGGAAGGCGCAGTTCGGCGGACAGCGCTTCGGCGAGATGGAGGTGTGGGCCCTCGAGGCCTACGGCGCCGCCTACGCGCTGCAGGAGCTGCTCACGGTCAAGTCCGACGACATCCTCGGCCGCGTCAAGGTGTACGAGGCGATCGTCAAGGGCGAGAACATCCCCGAGCCGGGCATCCCCGAGTCCTTCAAGGTGCTCATGAAGGAGATGCAGTCGCTCTGCCTGAATGTCGAGGTCCTCGCGGCCGACGGCACGGAGGTCAACCTCCGCGACACCGACGACGAGGCCTTCCGCGCCGCCGAAGAGCTCGGCATCAACATCTCCAGTCGATTCGAGTCCGCCTCGATCGACGAGATCTGATCCAGCCAGCCGATTTCGAGATTTCCGACACAGGAGAATTACGTGCTCGACGCAACAACTTTCGATGAGCTTCGCATCGGTCTGGCCACGGGCGACGACATCCGTCGCTGGTCGTTCGGTGAGGTCAAGAAGCCTGAGACCATCAACTACCGCACCCTGAAGCCCGAGAAGGACGGTCTCTTCGGAGAGCAGATCTTCGGGCCCAGCCGCGACTGGGAGTGCAGCTGCGGCAAGTACAAGCGCGTCCGCTTCAAGGGCATCGTCTGCGAGCGCTGCGGCGTGGAGGTCACCAAGAGCTCCGTCCGCCGCGAGCGGATGGGCCACATCGAGCTCGCCGCGCCCGTGACGCACATCTGGTACTTCAAGGGCGTGCCCTCGCGCCTCGGCTACCTGCTCGACATGGCGCCGAAGGACCTCGAGAAGGTCATCTACTTCGCCGCCTACATGGTGATCTCGGTCGACGAGGACGCGCGCCACCGCGACCTCTCGACGCACGAGAACAACATGCGCCTCGAGATCAAGGCCGCTGGCGACCGTCGCGACGCCCGCATCGCCGAGAAGATGCAGAAGCTCGAGGACGACCTCGCCGCCCTGGAAGAGGAGGGCGCGAAGGCCGACCAGAAGAAGAAGACGAAGGACGCCGCCGAGAAGGAGATGGCGACGATCCGCAAGCGCGCGGACGAGCAGATCGCGCGTCTCGAGCGGGTGTGGGAGGAGTTCCGCACGCTCGAGGTCGGCCAGCTCAAGGCCGAGGACGACGTCTTCCAGGAGATGCAGGACCGGTTCGGCCAGTACTTCGAGGCGCTCATGGGCGCCGAGAGCCTGCAGCGCCGTCTCGCCGAGTTCGACCTGGCCGAAGAGGCCGAGTCGCTGCGCGGCCAGATCGCCGAGGGCAAGGGCCAGCGCAAGATCCGCGCGATCAAGCGCCTGAAGGTGGTCCAGTCGTTCCTCGCCACGGGCATGAGCCCCGCCGCGATGGTCCTCGACGTGGTGCCGGTGATCCCGCCGGAGCTGCGCCCGATGGTCCAGCTCGACGGCGGCCGCTTCGCCACGAGCGACCTGAACGACCTCTACCGCCGCGTCATCAACCGCAACAACCGTCTTCGTCGTCTGATCGACCTCGGGGCTCCCGAGATCATCGTCAACAACGAGAAGCGGATGCTGCAGGAGGCCGTCGACGCCCTGTTCGACAACGGCCGTCGCGGCCGTCCCGTCACGGGCACGGGCAACCGCGCGCTGAAGTCGCTGTCCGACATGCTCAAGGGCAAGCAGGGCCGCTTCCGTCAGAACCTGCTCGGAAAGCGCGTCGACTACTCCGGCCGTTCGGTCATCGTCGTCGGTCCGCAGCTCAAGCTGCACCAGTGCGGCCTGCCGAAGGACATGGCGCTCGAGCTGTTCAAGCCGTTCGTGATCAAGCGCCTGATCGACCTCGGTCACTCGCAGAACATCAAGGCGGCCAAGCGCG
>JBQDDT010000075.1:0-13586 GCA_052092505.1 Microbacterium sp.
GAGACCCCTCAGCGAAGGATCCAACCGTTACACCACTACACGGGACTTGACCCGACGTCTTCTGCTCGCCACGATGCAATCGACACCGAGAGGACACTTCCTCGGCGCAACCGCGTTCGGGGACATCAGCGGCTGATGCAGCGCTGCGGTCGCGCTCGTTTCGCAGGCCGTGGGGACTGATGCATGCCCTTATGCCGACACTCCCGCACTGGTCCAAGAACGCCAGTACGGTCCAACCTGATGATCAGATCGCCAGCCCGTTCGATTGCGGACGAAACGAGCCTGAGGCAGGGCCACGAAGAGACCATGACTAGCGACCTCCGGCATCCGGTCGAGGTCTCCGCGATGACTGGATAGTGTCCAGACGTACACAAAAGACGACGAGCTGGAACCGCGCGGGATAGCTGGCGGTGAACCCGGCGCGGTGGATGTCGATGCGCCCGTGCTCGAGCGGCTGGCGGAGCGCGTCGAGGACCCCGGCGCGCACCTCCCCCGCCTCGTCGATCATGAGGACGCCCCGGCTGGCGCGCGAGATCATACCGGGCCTGGCTGTGCGCGACCCGCCGCCGACGAGCGCGGCGAGGCTGGCGCTGTGGTGCGGCGCCTCGAACGGCGGGCGATTGCTGAGGGAGTCGACGGCGTCGCCCGACAGCGATGCGAGCGCCGCGACTTCGAGGGCCTCCTCCTCGTCGAGCGGCGGGAGGATGCTGGGGAGCCGGCTCGCCAGCAGCGTCTTTCCCGCGCCGGGGGGACCGGACAGGAGGAGGTGGTGCCCGCCGGCCGCGGCCACGACGAGCGCATGGACCGCCTCGGCCTGGCCCACCACGTCGCTCAGGTCGCCCGTCGCCCGGCGCGCCCGGCGCGCCGGCGGCCTGGTCACGGCGTCGAGGTCGGGGACCTCCACATCGGCCCCGTGCCGATGCGCCACCTCGGGGAGCGAGACAGCGGACATCACCTCGATGTCGGGCACGAGCTCCGCCTCCGCCCGATTGGCATCGGGGACGACGACGCGCTCGAATCCGCGCGCCGCCGACGCCCGCACTGCGGGCAGCACCCCCGAGATCGGCCGCAGGCGCCCGTCGAGCCCGAGCTCGCCGAGATGCACCGTCCGTGCGATCGCCTCCGGTTCGATCACGCCGCTCACCGCCAGAGCGGCGACCGCGATGCCGAGGTCGAACGCCGACCCCTGCTTGGGCAGCCCCGCCGGGGAGAGGTTCACCGTGATCCGGCGCGCGGCGAGTTCGAGCTCGCCGTTCTCGCAGGCGTTGACGACGCGGCGCGACGCCTCCCCGAGAGTCTTGTCCGGCAGCCCGATGATGCGGAACTCCGGCGTGTGCGACGTCACATCGGCCTCGATCTCGACCATCTCGCCGTGGAGGCCCGTGAGCGCGACGGCCCAGGTCCGCGCGACGGTCATCGCAGGTCCTCGATGTGCTCGAGCACCGCGGTCGCCGGATCGGCCCCCACGAGCGCGATCGCGTCGACGCGCACGCGCCTCCCTCTGGCCTCGGCCGGATGCGCCACCGCCCACAGGCGCGCCAGGCGCCACAGCCGGCGGAGCTTGCCGGCGTCGATCGCCTCCAGAGGGTGGCCGAACCCCGTACCGCTGCGCGTCTTCACCTCGACGACGGCGATGACGCCGCCGCGCCCGGCGACGATGTCGATCTCGCCATCACGACAGCGCCAGTTGCGATCGAGGATCGCGTATCCACTCCGGCTCAGCTCGAGAGCCGCCCGCTCCTCGCCGGCCCGCCCCAGCTCGTCCTTTCGTGCCATGGCACCACGATGACGGGCGCGGCACCGCCGCCGTCAGCGTGTGGACAGCCGCTGGAGGGCGGCATCCGTGCGTTTGCGCGGAACCGTGCGCGCCGAATCCGCCTGTGAGGGAAGGTGTGGACCCGCTGGCGCGCGACTCGCGGAGAGTCGGGCGCCGAGGATCGCCGCCGTCACTTCCCGTCGAGCGAGAGCTCGTCGGGAATCTCGAAGTCGCGACGGGTGAGCTCCTCGATGTTGACGTCCTTGAACGTGAGGACGCGCACGGACTTCACGAACCGGTCGGCGCGGTACACGTCCCACACCCAGACGTCGCTCATGGTCAGCTCGAAGTAGAAGTCGTGCTCCGTGTCGTGACGCACGACGTCGACGCCGTTCGCGAGGTAGAAGCGACGCTCGGTCTCGATCACGTACTGGAACTGGGCGACGACGTCGCGATACTCGCGATACAGCGCCAGTTCGAGCTCGCGGTCAAAGTCGTCGAAGACGTCGTCATCCATGGTGTCTCCATCCTACGGGTGGATCGCCCGAGTCCAGCCCCGCCCTGCGACGTCAGAACAGAGCGGGAGCGTCGGAGATCGCCCAGCTGCGCCGATGATGGGCGCTGAGACCGTGGCTCGCGATCGCCGCCCGGTGCGCAGGGCTCGCATAGCCCTTGTTCCGGTCCCAGGCGTAGGCCGGGCTGCCCGCATGGAGCCCGACCATGTGCTCGTCTCGAGCGACCTTCGCGGCCACAGACGCCGCCGCGATCGACGCGCAGTCGCGGTCCCCCTTCACCACGGTGCGCACGTCGAGTCGCCCGAGACCGGCCCATGCGGCGTCTCCCCTGGCCACCACCGAGATGTAGTCGTGATTCCCGTCGAGGAGGACCACGCCGCTCGCCGGCTCGATGCCCTGAACCGCCAGCCCGGCGATCGCGCGCAGCGCCGCCCGCCCGAGCGCCGCCATGATCCCGGCGTCGTCGACCTCTTCGGGGCTCGCCCATCCGACGGAGCCCGCGCCGACCCACTCCGCGGCACGCTCCGCCATGGCGGGACGCCGCCTCTCGGAGATGAGCTTCGAGTCGCGCAGTCCCTCCGGCACCGACCCCCGCGCGATCCGTGCGTCGATGACGGAGGCGCCGACCGCCACGGGGCCGGCGAGCGCCCCGCGGCCGACCTCGTCGCAGGCCACGATGAGCGGCGCGTCCGCGAGCAGACGTCGCTCGAGGTCGAGCGTGGGCCAGGCGCTCACGGTCCGGAAGCGGCGCTCGGGTCGGGGACGCCGGAGAACGCTGTCGCGCCGCTCATCCAGCCGAAGCGATCGAACGGCCAGGTGCGGAAGAACACACGGCCCACGACGTTGTCGATCGGCACGAAGCCGTCGCCCGGCTTGTCCTGGTTGTAGCGGGAGTCCTGCGACCTGTTGCGGTTGTCCCCCATCACCCAGAGAGAGCCCTCGGGGACGACGACGTCGAACGGGTCGGCCGACGCGCGGGACGAGCCGTCGGGGAGCTTCAGATAGCCGGACTCGTCGACGGCGCGGCCGTTCACCGTCAGCTGCCCGAGCGCGTTGCAGCACTCCACGTGGTCGCCGGGCACTCCGATGACCCGCTTGACGAGATGATCCTCCGAGTCGGCCGCCGAGAAGCCGATCATGGTCAGGAACCAGTCCAGCCCCTCCTGCACGGGCGAGAGGTCGCGCTCCGGAGCGTCGGGGAGCCACCCGCCGGGGTCGGCGAACACGACGATCTCACCGCGCTCGTACGCGTTCCAGTGCGGGGTGAGCTCGTCGACGAGGATGCGGTCGTCGATCTGGAGCGTGTCCTCCATCGATGAGGAGGGGATGTAGAACGAGCGGACGACGAAGGTCTTCACGAGGAAGGAGATCAGCACCGCGATGACGATGATCACGAGCACATCGCGGAGGAAGAGCAGGAGGCCGCCCTTCTTCTTCTCCTCGCGCCCCGACGGCTCGCGCGCCTGCGCTTCGCGCTCGCGGGCCTCGCGCCGGGTCATGGCCGGACCTGGGGCGGCGTCGGCCATCGATGAATCGCTCATGTCTTCCTTCACTCGGCGCCGGAGCGGGCGCTTCATCCACCTTTCCACATCCCGTGCTCGCGGCGGATCGGACACGACCGTTCTCGCGCAGAAGAGAGCCTGCGGAATGCAGAACGCCTCGCGCCCCGGTGCGGGGCGCGAGGCGTCGGCGGCTGTGTCAGCCGTTCTCGCGCTTCTCGCGGATGCGGGCCTTCTTGCCGCGCAGCTCGCGCAGGTAGTAGAGCTTCGCGCGACGCACGTCACCGCGGGTCACGCGCTCGATCTTGTCGATGACCGGGGAGTGCACGGGGAACGTGCGCTCGACGCCGACCTGGAAGCTGATCTTGCGGACGGTGAACGTCTCGCGAACGCCGCCGCCCTGACGACGGATGACGACGCCCTGGAACACCTGGATGCGGCTGCGGTTCCCCTCGGTGATGTTCACGTGCACCTTGACGGTGTCGCCGGGGCCGAACTCGGGGATGTCGGTGCGCAGCGAGGCCGCGTCGACCGCGTCGATGATGTTCATGTCACTGTCTCTCTGCAGTCGCCACAGGTCGGCTGCGAATCGAAAAGGCGAAGACTCTCGTCGTGCGGTGAGGTGGGATCCGCGGAACGGGTTCCGGATCGCCTGCCCTCGTCTCCCCTGCGGCAGAGACGAAGCGGCGACGTGCGACGGCACGCGCCACCACGGCACAGCGACCTATTCTGCCACGGATGACGGCCGGGCCCAAACCGGGGTCAGGAGTCGGGGCGCCGCTCCTCGATGACCACGACGTCCGGTCCGTCGTCGTCGCCGGAGCCCGGCCTGCGGAACCGGAACGACCCGGCCTCCCGACGCAGCTGCCAGAACTGCAGCCAGAACATCCCGATGCCGACGATGATCGCCGCGGCCAGTGCCGCGGCGAACCAGCGCTGATCGAACAGTCCGACCGCGATGGTGAGGAGGTGCCACACGGAGAAGCCGAGCACGTCCCACCACGACGCCGCTCGGTCGCGGGCGACCGAGGGACGCGATCGCGTCAGCAGCGCGAGCGCGAGCTCGCCGAGGAGCACAGAGGGGATCGCGATGAACAGCACCCAGAGGAACGCCCACCCGCTCGCGCCGAAGACGCCCCAGCCCAGCAGCAGCCAGAAGGGCAGCACCAGCGCGGCGAGCCACAGCCACCGGTAGAACACGCGACGAAAGGCCATTCTCCAGAGTAACCACGTGCGGGCACCGTTCACCCGACCGTGCGGGAGAATGGACAGGGATACCTGGAGGATTCACATGATCGAACTGCGCACACCGACCGAGATCGAGCAGATGCGGCCAGCCGGCCGCTTCGTCGCCGAGACGCTGGAGACGCTCAAAGCCGAGGTCGGGGTCGGCATGAACCTGCTCGAGATCGATCGCCGGGCGCACGAGCTGATCCGGCGGGCCGGCGCGACGTCCTGCTACATCGACTACCACCCGTCGTTCGGGGCGATGCCGTTCGGGAAGGTGATCTGCACGTCGATCAACGACGCCGTGCTCCACGGGCTCCCCCACGACTACGCCATCGAGGACGGCGACCTCGTGACGCTGGACTTCGCCGTCTCGATCGACGGCTGGGTCGCCGACTCCGCGATCTCCTTCGTCGTGGGGACCCCGAGCGAGGCGGATCTGCGTCTCATCGACACGACCGAGCGCGCCCTCGCCGCCGCGATCGACGCCGCCCAGGCCGGCCGGAAGATCGGAGACATCTCGGCGGCGATCGCGGCGATCGCCCACGCCGACGGCTACACGATCAACACCGACTTCGGCGGCCATGGCGTCGGCCGCGAGATGCACGGGGACCCGCACGTTCCGAACGACGGGCGCGCCGGGCGCGGGTTCCCTCTGCGTCCCGGACTCGTCATCGCGATCGAGCCGTGGTTCCTCGGGACGACCGACGAGATCGTGACCGACCCCGACGGCTGGACCCTCCGCAGCGTCGACGGCTCCCGTGGCGCGCACTCGGAGCACACGATCGCCATCACGGAGGACGGCCCGATCGTCCTCACGGACCGCTCGCACCTCTGATCCGCGACGAGAAGGCGCCCTGCTCCGCGAGGACAGGGCGCCTTCTCATGTGCGCTGTGCGGCCCGGCGCCTCCCGAGGACAACGCCACCAGAAAACGTGTTGCGCGCCTAGCTCCCAGCGCCTCCCGACGCCCCGCATCGCAAGGCGGAGGAGGGAAGGCGCACCCGGCGTGCGCCGACCGACGACAACGCCGCGAGGCGAGGTGTCGGGAGTCGCTGGGTCGACCGACGACAACGCCGCGAGGCGGGGTGCCGGAAGGCGCTAGCGGGCGAAGTTGCCGCGATAGTACTCGTAGGTCCACCCGACGAGCGCGACGGCCAGGAGGCCGACGGCGATCGGGATCAGGAACATCCCCACCGCGAGCGCGACCGCTCCGACGGCCACGGCGCTGCTGAGGACGAGCGGCCACCACGACCAGGGGCTGAACTCGCCCATCTCGGGATCGTCGTCGTCGATGTCGGCGTCGAGACGGTCGGCGGCGAGCTCGACGCCCTTCTGGCTCGCGTGCCAGCGCTGGATGAAGAAGGCGACCATGGCGGCCATGAGCGTCGAGAACAGGAAGGCGACTGCGCCGACCCACTCGATCGTCTTGACGAACGGGATCTCGCCGCTCGTGTACGCGCTCCAGTGCTCGATCATGTTCCAGCCGACGTAGGCCAGCGTGCAGATGGCGAAGAACGCGGCGATGATCCACCAGACGGCGATGTTGGTCCTCATCGCTTACTTCACCTCTCCGTCGGTGAGATCGACAACCGGTGCGTCGGGGGCGTCCTTCGCCGGCCCGACGCCCACGGGCGTGACACTGCCGTGGTTGAGGTCGAACGCCGGCCGCTCCGAACGGATGCGGGGAATCGACGTGAAGTTGTGCCGCGGCGGCGGGCAGCTGGTCGCCCACTCGAGCGATCCGCCGTAGCCCCACGGATCGTCGACCGTGACCTTCTTGGCCTTGCGCGCCGTGATCCACACGTTCAGGAAGAACGGGATCAGCGAGGCGCCGAGGATCATCGACCCGACGGTCGAGAGCTCGTTGCCCCAGGTCCAGCCGTCGGCCTCGGAGTAGTCGGCGTAGCGACGCACCATGCCGTCGACACCCAGCCAGTGCTGGATGAGGAACGTCATGTGGAAGCCGATGAACAGCATCCAGAAGTGCACGTAGCCGAGACGCTCGTTGAGCATCTTCCCCGTCCACTTCGGCCACCAGAAGTAGAAGCCGGCGAACATCGCGAACACGACCGTGCCGAACACCACGTAGTGGAAGTGCGCGACGACGAAGTACGAGTCCGACACGTGGAAGTCGAGCGGCGGCGCCGCCAGGATCACGCCCGTGAGCCCGCCGAAGACGAACGAGATGAGGAAGCCCAGGGAGAAGAGCATCGGCGTCTCGAAGGTCAGCGACCCCCGCCACATCGTCCCGATCCAGTTGAAGATCTTCACGCCCGTCGGCACGGCGATGAGCATCGTCATCAGGGAGAAGAACGGCAGGAGCACGCCGCCCGTGACGTACATGTGGTGCGCCCAGACCGAGACCGACAGCGCGGCGATCGCGATCGTGGCGTACACGAGCGTCTTATAGCCGAAGATCGGCTTGCGGCTGAACACCGGGAAGATCTCCGACACGATGCCGAAGAACGGCAGCGCGATGATGTAGACCTCCGGGTGCCCGAAGAACCAGAACAGGTGCTGCCACAGGAGGACGCCGCCGTTGGCGGGGTCGTACACGTGCGATCCGAGGATGCGGTCGCTCGCAGCGGCGAGCATGGCCGCGGCCAGGACGGGGAACGCGATCAGGATGAGCAGGCTCGTGATGAGCGTGTTCCACGAGAAGATCGACATCCGCCACATCGTCATGCCCGGCGCCCGCATCGTGATGACGGTCGTGATGAAGTTCACGGCGCCGAAGATCGTCCCGAAACCCGAGATGCCGAGGCCGAGCATCCAGAGGTTGCCGCCCACGCCCGGCGAGAACGAGGCGTTCGCGAGCGGCTGGTACGCGAACCAGCCGAACGAGGCCGCGCCCTGCGGCGTGAGGAAGCCGGCGACCGCGATGATCGAGCCGAAGCTGAACAGCCAGAACGCGAAGGCGTTCAGGCGAGGGAACGCGACGTCGGGCGCGCCGAGCTGCAGGGGCAGGACGACGTTCGCGAAGCCGGCGAACAGCGGCGTCGCGAACATCAGCAGCATGATCGTGCCGTGCATGGTGAACAGCTGGTTGTACTGCTCGTGCGTCGGGACGATCTGGATGCCGGGCGCGAACAGCTCCGCGCGGATGATGAGCGCCATCACGCCGCCGAGGCAGAAGAACAGCATCGACGTGATCAGGTACATGTACCCGATCGTCTTGTGGTCGGTGGAGGTGATCCAGCTGACGACGACGTTGCCCTTGCGATGGGTCTTGTTCTGGCTCAGCAGTGCGGCCTGGCGCGGCGGCATCGCCTGACGCGGCTCATGAAGGGTCGATGTCATGGCGCTCAGTGCCCCTCTTCCTCTTCTGCCGGCGCGCTCGTGCCCGGCAGGTTCTGCAGACGGTCGTACGCGTCGTTGATGTCACCAGTCTGGCCCTTCGCCTCGAGCTCGTCGAGATAGGCCTCGTACTCTGCCTCGCTGACGACGTCGACCTCGAACAGCATGGCCGAGTGGTACTCACCGCACAGCTCGGCGCACTTGCCGGCGTAGGTGCCCTCGCGCGTCGGGATGAAGGACCACGAGTTGTCGTGACCGATGTACATGTCCTTCTTGTACAGGAAGTCGATGATCCAGAACGAGTGGATGACGTCGCGCGAGGTCAGATCGATCGTGACCTTCTTGTCGACGGGCAGGACGAGGCGCGGCAGCTGCTCCTCGTCGACGTCGCCGTTCTCCGCGACCTGGGCCTGGATGCCCATGGTCCACACGGCGTCGGAATTGTCCTCGGCCTCGCCGTCGTACTGGAAGTCCCACGCCCACTGCTTCGCGATGGCGGTGACCTCGACGTCGACCTCATCATCGCTCCACGGCCGCTCGATCGTCGTCTGCTCGCGGGCTGTGAAGGCGAACAGCCCGAGCACGAGGATCAGCGGGACGGTGGTGAAGAAGATCTCGATCGGCATGTTGTACCGCAGCTGGACGGGGAGACCCGTCTGCCCCTTGCGGCGACGGTAGACGACCATCGCCCAGAGCATCAGGCCCCACGTGATGATCCCCACCACGAGCAGCGCGATCCAGGACCCCGTCCACAGGGCGGCGACGCCCTCGGTCTGATTCGTGGCGGGGACGCCGTCCTCGGTGAAGCCGGGCATGTACCCGTGCAGCTCCGTCGGGGTGCAGCCCGCGAGGGCGGCGAGAGCGGCGGCGGCGATGGGGATCGCTGCCCAGCGAAGGCGGCGTTTCGACGGCACGTACTTCACCTTTCGAACATGAATGGGGCGCTGATCAGTCTACGGCACTTGCTCACGGGATTATGTCCACACTCCCAGCGTGTGGGCGGGTCGTCCTCGCCCGCGAACACGCCGAACGGCCCCGCACAGCGCGCTGTGCGAGACCGTCGGGTCGGCGGATCAGTGGAAGCTGTCGCCGCAGGCGCAGGAGCCGGAGGCGTTGGGGTTGTCGATCGTGAACCCCTGCTCCGAGATCGTGTCCTTGAAGTCGATCATGGCGCCGTCGAGGTAGGGCACCGACATGTTGTCGACGATGACCTCGACGCCGTCGAAGTCGACGGTCTCGTCGCCCTCGAGGATGCGCTCGTCGAAGTAGAGCTGGTAGATCAGGCCGGAGCAGCCGCCCGGCTGCACGGCGACGCGCAGGCGGAGGTCGTCGCGCCCCTCCTGCTCGAGCAGGCTCCTGACCTTGTCGGCTGCGGCATCCGTGAGGCTCACGCCATGCGCGCGGGTCTCGGCGTCGATCGTCAGCGTGTCACTCATGACGTCTCCTTACTCACTCGGGGTCCGCACCTGCGATCCTCGCACAGCGGCCAGTTCCTCGATTGTAGCCGCCGCTCATGTGGATCGGTCGTTCATCCTCCCGAGCAGCAGGGTCTCGGAGACGATCGCGTGACGGAACGTGTCGAGATGGAGCGACTCGTTCGGGCTGTGCGCCCGCGAGTGCGGGTCCTCGATCCCGGTGACCAGGATCTGCACGCCCTCGTACCGCTCGGCCAGCTCGGAGACGAAGGGGATCGATCCACCCACGCCGTAGTCGACCGGTTCGGCGCCGTATCCGTCGCGCATCGCCTCGCGCGCCGCCTCGATCGCCCATCCGCCCGTGTCGACGAGGAAGCCGTCTCCGCAGTCGATCTCGCCGAACTCGAGATGCGCCCCGAAGGGCGCGTGCGCCTCGAGGTGGGCGCGGATCGCCTCGAACCCCTCCGTCGCGCTCTGGCCGGGTGCGATGCGGGCGCTGACGACGACCGTCACCTCGGGGGCGAGGGTGTTCGACGCGGCGGCGACGCCCGTGTGGTCGATCCCGGTGATCGTGATCGCCGGCTTGTTCCAGATGCGCGAGAGGATCTCGCCCGTTCCGGTCGGGCTCACCCCGGGGAGCAGGCCGGTCTCCTCGCGCAGCGTCGCCTCGTCGTACGGCGGGGTGCCCGCGTCCCGCACGGCAAGCCCGTCCACCGCGACCGAACCATCCTCGTGCCAGAGGGTGGCCAGCAGGCGGATCGTCGCGAGCATCGCGTCGGGGACCGCTCCCCCGAACATGCCGGAGTGCGACGCGTGATCGAGGGTGCGCACCGTCAGATGGAACGTCGCGTTCCCCCGCAGGGAGACGGTGACGGCCGGCGTCTCGGAGTCCCAGTTGCCCGAGTCCGCGACGACGATCACGTCGGCGCGCATGTCGTCGGCGTTGTCATCGAGGAACTGCGTGAAGGAGCGCGATCCGAACTCCTCCTCCCCCTCGACGAAGAGCACCAGACCGAGGTCGAGGTCGTCGCCGAGCACCTCATGGAGCGCCCGCAGCGACGCGATGTGCGTCATGATCCCGGCCTTGTCGTCGGCGGCACCGCGGCCGTAGAGCCTCCCGCCGCGCACCGTCGGCTCGAACGGCGGGGTCTCCCAGAGCGCGTCATCGCCTGGCGGCTGCACGTCGTGATGCGCGTAGAGCATGACCGTCGGCCGCCCGTTCCGCGCGCGCCGCGTCGCGAGCACGCCGGGCTGCCCGGTCTCGTCCGTGCCCGGCACCGCCGCGCGGTGGATCCGGACCTCGTCGAAGACGCCCGACTCGCGGGCGAGCTGCGCGACCGCCTCCGAGCTGCGCACGAGCGCACCCTGGTCGAAGGACGGCCAGGCGATGCCGGGGATGCGCACGAGACGGCCGAGATCGGCGAGGGCCGCGGGAAGGTTCCCGGTCGCGGCGTCGGCGAGATCCCGGGCGGGAGGGGCTTCGGAGGTCATGCGGGTATCCTAGGACGCGACGTCCGACGATCCTTCCGAGGTGCTCCACTGTGGCCAAGACCCCCGCTCCCAGCGAGAACGACGCGCAGACCCCGCTCACGGGCAAGGGGCGACCGACCCCGACCCGCGCCGAGCGCGAGGCCGCGAACCGCCGGCCGCTCGTACCCGACACGAAGGAGGCCCGCAAGCGGGCGCGCTCCGACCTCCGCCAGAAGCAGGATCGGGCGCGCGCCGGTCAGGCCGCCGGCGAGGAGAAGTACCTCCAGCCCCGAGACAAGGGCCCCCAGCGCCGGTGGACACGCGACTACACGGACTCCGGCTGGCACCTCGGGGAGCTGCTCATGCCGGCCCTCATCGTGGTGCTCGTCGTGACGATGTTCCTGCCGTACGACTTCCAGTTCTACGGGATGATCGCGCTGTGGGTGTACGTGCTCTTCACGATCGGCGACATGATCATCCTCTCCCACACGGTCAAGAAGAAGGCCGCGGAGAAGTTCGGCGAGACCAAGCGCGAGAAGGGCCTCGGCTGGTACGCCTCCATGCGCTCCGTGCAGATGCGCTTCATGCGCCTGCCGAAGCCGCAGGTCAAGCGCGGCCAGCGGCCAGAGTGACCTCGGCCGCGGCGGTCGACGGGATCAGCGCGCCGCCGCCAGCGCGCGGTTGATCTGGCGCGCCCACAGCGGGCCGCGGTAGAGGAACGCCGTGTATCCCTGCACGAGCGTCGCGCCGGCCGACATCCGCTCCTCGACGTCGACCGCGGTCTCGACGCCGCCGACGGAGATCACGCAGAAGTCGGGATCCGGCACCTCGGCGCGGATCACCCGGAGCGCCGCGAGCGACCTCTCCTTCAGCGGCGCGCCGGACAGACCGCCCTCCCCCGCCGCATCGACCGTCGCCGCGTCTGTGACCAGGCCGTCGCGTGAGATCGTCGTGTTCGTCGCGATGATGCCGGCCAGGCCCTCCTCGCGCGCCAGCCGCGCGAGCGCCGCGATCTCCTCGTCTGGCAGATCGGGCGCGATCTTCACGAGCAGCGGCGTCGTCCCCGCCGCCTCGCGCACCGCCGCCAGGAGCGGCCGCAGCGTCGCCGCCGCCTGGAGTCCCCGCAGGCCTGGCGTGTTCGGCGAGGACACGTTCACCGCGAGGTAATCGGCGACCGGAGCGAGCATCCGCGCGCTCGTGAGGTAGTCCTCCGTCGCGTTGTCGACGTCGACGACGCGGCTCTTGCCGATGTTCGCGCCGACGACGGCCCCTCCGCGACGCAGGCGCGCGAGTCGTCGCGCCGCGGCGCGCGCTCCGAGGTTGTTGAAGCCCATGCGGTTGATCACGGCTCTGTCGCGGACGAGCCGGAACAGGCGCGGACGCGGATTGCCGTCCTGCGGGATCGCCGTGACCGTGCCGACCTCGATGTGCCCGAAGCCGAGCGCGTCGAGCCCCTTCACGCCCACCGCGTCCTTGTCGAACCCCGCGGCGACGCCGAACGGGCTCGGGAACGTGCGCCCGAGCGCCTCGACCGCGAGCGACGGATCGGGGCGGGTGAGCCGTCGCACGATCGGAGCGAACGCGCGCCAGCCGGCCATCCGGATCACCAGCATCGCCAGGTGGTGGGCCGTCTCCGGGTCGAACCGCGTGAGGACGGTGCGGAACAGCAGGGGATACATTCTCGTCTCCTCGCTCGTCAGTCGTGGGGCGCGGCCCGGGCGGCCGCGGCCGCGGCGCGCCCCCCGCCATGGTCAGCCCGCAGCGAGGCGATCGCCGACTCGAAGTCCTCGAGGGACTCGAACGCCTGGTACACGCTCGCGAAGCGCAGGTACGCGACCTCGTCGAGCTCGCGCAGCGGCCCGAGGGTCGCGAGGCCGATCTCGTTCGCCTCGATCTGGCTGAGCCCCGTCTGGCGGACGGACTCCTCGACCTTCTGCGCCAGCACGGCCAGGTCGGCATCGGTCACCGGGCGCCCCTGGCAGGCCTTGCGCACGCCGGAGACGACCTTGTCGCGCGAGAACGGCTCGACCGCGCCCGACCTCTTGATCACGTTCAGGCTCGACGTCTCGATCGTCGAGAAACGCTTCCCGCACTCGGGGCACTGCCGGCGGCGGCGGATCGAGAGGCCGTCGTCGCTCGTGCGGGAGTCGATGACGCGGGAGTCCCCGTGGCGGCAGAACGGGCAGTGCATCAGGCGCCGTCGTCCGGGTCATCGGCGAAGCGAGCCTCGACGGCCTCTCCGTGCGCGGGAAGGGACTCGGCGCGCGCCAGCGCGACGATCCCGTCGGCGACCTGAGCCAGGGCGTCGCGCGAGTAGTCGATCAGCTGCTGCGGACGCAGGAACGTCGACGCACCGAGGCCGGCGGCATACCGCGCCTGCCCGCCCGTGGGGAGGACGTGGTTCG
>JBQDDT010000076.1:0-13483 GCA_052092505.1 Microbacterium sp.
AGCTCCTTGGCCACGACCACGCGGCTGTTGCCATGCGAGAGGTAGAGCCGCACCGTGTCGCGGATCTCGGAGAGCCGCGTGCCGGGGCCGGCCAGGGGCCCCAGCTCGCGGTGGACGAACCAGGCCGCGGCATCGCGATCGCCGACGAAGAGCGCGAGGTGCCCCACCTCGTCGAAGAGCCAGGTCTGGCGCGCGGCGGAGTCAGGAAGGTGCGCCACGCGCTCGGTGAGCTCGGCGCCGCGCACTGCATCACGAAACCCCTCGACACCCGTGCCCTGGGGTCCCAGCGCGATGTGCAGCCACTCGGGGCGGGGGCTGTTCGCGACGAGGGCGGCGGCGTTCGCGCTGAGAGGTGCCGCGGCGTTCCACCACAGCTGACCCCTGCCCTCGTGCTCGACGATGACGACGCGCTCCGCGCCGATGCGACCGGCGGCGCCGTTGGCGAAGTCGGTCAGTGCGACCTCGACGTCGGGGAACCAGGAGCGCTCCTCGACCCAGCTCATCGCGAACTGATGGCCTCCCATCCACTGCACATCGAGCGTCCCGTCGTCCGGCGGCGGAGCACCGGCGACGACGGCCTCGATCGCATGCCGCTGCGACTCGGTCCGCCGGCCACGCCACGCGCGCTGCTCCTCCTCGTAGGCGAGGGACACGCGCCGGGCATGCGCTTGGGCGTAGTCCGACATGGCGTCGCCAACCTGGCGCATCGCCGCGGCGTGGTCGGCGGCGGGGACCAGCTGCTGGAGCACCGTGAACATCTCGTCGCGGGTGGCGGTGTGGATCGCCCAGACGCGATTGAGCAGCACATCGAGGGGAAGGCCCTGTCGGACGCCCTCGCGGACGACGCCGACCAGATCGAGTGGCAGCCGCTGCTCCTCGGATGCGTCATCGGGCTCCTCGGCCAGTGCCATCACCAGGTGGAGGAACGCCGCTTCGCTGGCTTGCTTGACCCGGCCGGACGACGCCGTCGGGTAACCCCCGGAGCGCTCCCGCTCGCGGACGTGATCGACCGCGGCGGCGGATGCGTCCACCGCCCATGCGGTGGGTTCGGGCCCGATCGCCTCGATGGCTTGGGTGACGAGCTCGGGTGCGCTCAGCGCTCGCTGCCTCAGCGAAGCCTCGTCCGCATCGCCCCGTCGCGATGCGAGATGTCGTATCCACTCCATCACCGGTGAGTCTAGGGCTGTCGCGCGCGACATTCGACGCTCGCTGTCCTGTCGTTCGCGTGGGGACGACGGCGGACATCGCAGGGCCACAATGGGCACAGCGCTGCGAAGACGCAGCGGCTCCGGGTCGGAAAGGACCGATCGATGAGTACACGCACCCTGCCCGTGCGGAATCCACGCACCGGTGAGTTCGACACCGAGATCGCGCTCGCCGATGCCGCCGAATGCGAGCAGAAGGCGCAGCGCCTGCGGGAGGCCCAGGTGGCCTGGGGTGCGCGCCCGATCGGCGAGCGGCTGGACGTCATGAGACGGTGGGCCGGCGCGTTCGCGGCCGTCGCACAGGAGTTCGGCGAGCTCGAGGCAGTCGACACGGGAGGAACGCACACCTCGTTCCTGCAGGGTTACATCACGTTGGAGGCGATCCGCGGCTGGATCGAGGACGCCGAGACCGCTCTGGCGGCCGCGGAGGTGCACCGGACCGCGGCGTCAATGCCGACGGTGGAGGTCCGGTCGCAGCTGGTGCCCTACCCGCTGGTCGGCGTCATCTCCCCCTGGAATGCCCCCACGATGCTGGCGATGCTCGACGCGATCCCCGCCCTGTGCGCGGGGTCGGCGGTGCTGTGGAAGCCGTCGGAGGTGACGCCGCGGTTCACCCGTCTGTTCTTCGAGACCGTGCGCGCCGTGCCCGAGCTGGCGGGAGTGTTCGACTTCGTCCTCGGCGACGGGGTCACCGGCGAGGAGGTCGTCAGGCAGGCCGACGTCATCTGCTTCACCGGCAGCGTCGCCACGGGACGGCGGATCGCCGTCGCCTGCGCGGAGCGGCTCATCCCCGCCTACCTCGAGCTGGGCGGCAAGGATCCGGTCATCGTGACCGAGACCGCCGACATCGACCGCGCGACGACCGCCGTTCTGCGCGGCGGCGTGTACGCCACGGGCATGGTGTGCTTCTCGATCGAGCGCGTGTACGTGCACGAGGCGATCCACGACGGATTCGTCGCCGAGCTGGTGCGCAAGGCCGGGCAGGTGCGCCTCAGCCACGACGACGCGAAGGCCGGCCACATCGGCCCGTTCACCTTCGTTACGCAGCCCGAGGTGGTGCGTGCGCATGTCGAGGACGCGCGGCGGAAGGGCGCCGACGTCCTCACCGGGGGAGAGATCGAGGAGCACAGGGGAGGCCTGTACATGCGGCCGACGGTGCTGACCGGAGTCGACCACGGCATGCGGATCATGGTGGAGGAGACCTTCGGTCCGTGCTTGCCGGTGATGGCATATCGCACGATCGATGAGGCGGTCGACCTCGCCAACGACACCGAGTACGGCCTCGCCGCATCCGTCATCGCCGGCACGGAGGAGGAGGCCGTCGAGATCGCGCGAGAGCTGAACGCCGGCTCCGTCTTCATCCAGGACACGTTCCTCATGGCCGGCAAGGGCCGCACGATCGGCACCAACTCGTTCGGGGTGTCCGGTGTGGGCGGAGGCCGGACCGGCACGGACGCGATCCTTCGGTTCGTGCGGCGCAAGGCGCTGCTCGTCCAGCACGGCGAGCCCGCCGACATCCTCGACGACACGTTCACCGACCGCTAACAAGGAGGCCGCAATGACACAGTGGAAGCTCACCGCCCAGGACCGCTTCGAGATCGAGGACCTCTACGCGCGGTACGCCTGGGGAATCGATCTCGCCGATGAGGACCTCGTCGTCAGCGTCTTCGCCCAGGACGGCTGGTTCGACCACCTGTGGCAGGGCAAGGTGCAGGGGCACGAGGCGATCCTCGCGAACCTGCGTGACCTGTGGACCAGCCGCCAGGCGTGGTGGTATGGGCGGCAGCACATCCAGAATACCAAGCTGTTCGCGGAGCGCGACGAGGAGGGCGAAGTCGACGTGAAGCTCTTCTTCCAGATCCTGCAGCACAACGTCGACTACAACAACAACTTCGTCTTCGGGATCGGCACTCGGCAGGACCACCTCACCAAGAAGGAGGGCCGCTGGTTGTTCCAGTCGCTGCATGTCAATGCGTGGAACTCGTTCGATCAGGTTCCGTGGAAGGGTGAGCTCGTCATCAAGGGACGACCGAAATACCAGATGCCGCCGGTCCCGGAGCACGCCGAACGCACCGACTGAGTCCCCGTCGTGACGCAGCTACCTCTCGTCCGTCGGGGGAGCGAACGGGGCTGCGGCGTTCGGATCGCTCGACCCCGCCTCAGGACGCACTGAGCGACGCGTCGGTCGCGACCCAGTAGTCACGGATCGCCGTGAGCGCCTCCGTGACCAGCGCGCTCGGGGCGATGCCGCGAGGGAGCGCACCGGCGACGGGGTTGTCGAGTCCGTCTCCCGGCAGCGTCCGGAACAGGAGCGGACGCCCCTCGGGGCTGTGCGAACGGGTCTGCATGAGGATCGAGTACGCGGATCCCCGCCCCGCGACGTTGTGGATGGCCTCCACGCTCCGGCTGCGCCACGGGACAAGGGGCTCCGACCCCGCCGCGGCGAAGGCCGCGAGCGTCCGCTGCAGCGCGGGCTCCTCGTCGAGGAGGATCGCCGGGTGCTCGGCGAGGACCGGAAGGCTCAGCCGTGGGTGCGTCGCGAGCGGGTGATCGGGGCTCATGACCGCCGTTCGACGCCCCTCGCGCAGCACGATCGGCTCGCACCCCGGCACGAGCTGCGCGCGGTAGATCACTCCCACCTGCGCTCGCCCCGTGAGCACCTCGCTCTGCACCTCCGTCCCTGAGCCCTCGACGAACTGGAGCTCGACGTCCGGATGCCGGGTCCCGAACCACTCGATCAGCGCCGGGATCGTGTGCATCGCGAGCGTGCGATACACCGAGATCACGAGCCGGCCGCTCAGCCGGCCCCGCACCTCCGACACGATCGAGGAGACCTTGCCGACCTCCTCGAGGACCGTGCGGGCGTGGGCCGCCACAGCCACGCCCTCCGTCGTGAGGGCGATCCGCTTGCCGGGGCTGCGGATCACGAGCGTCGCGCCCACGGTCCGCTCGAGCTGCGCGAGCGACGTGCTCACCGCCGCCTGGGTCACACGGCATCGCGCGGCGGCGGCCGTCATCGACCCCGTATCGGCGATGGCGGAGAAGTACTCCAGCTGACGCAGCGTGACCTCACTCATCAACTCAATTGATAGCAGGATCAACGAGATTTAGTTGGACATATGCCTTGGGGAAGCGAAGCATGGTCACGACCTCGCGAAAGGACCACGACGACGTGATCGCTTCATCCGACCCGCACATCGTGACGCTCGGCACGGCAGGCGGCCCGCGCTGGTGGGCGGACCATCGGGGCGCGCCGCGCTTCGGGATCTCGACCGCCGTCGTGGTCGGCGACCGCTGGTACCTCGTCGACTGCGGGGACGGAGCGGGGCACCAGGCCAAGGCGGCCGGGCTCGACATGACGAAGCTCGCCGGAGTGTTTCTCACGCACATGCACTCCGATCACCTCGTCGACCTCCCTGGCATCCTCCTGTTCGGCGCATTCGAGCTGAAGGGACGCGCGGGCGGACCGATCCCGATCGTCGGCCCCGGCGACCGCGGTCGGCTCACCCCGCTCTCGCCCCAGGCGACAGCGGTCCCGCGCGCCGTCTCCCCTGAGCGGCCGACGCCCGGCGTGGCGGGGCTGGTCGACGGACTGATCGCCGCGTACGCGACGGACGTGAACGATCGGATCTTCGATTCGCTCGCCCGGAGCCCGCACGACACCTTCGCGCCGCGAGAGATCGTCGTCCCGCCCTCGACCGGCTTCGATCCCGATGCGAACGTCGCGCCCGACATGGAGCCCATCGAGGTGTTCCGCGACGAGGCGGTCACGGTCACCGCGGCGCTCGTCTCGCACCACCCGATGGCGCCGGCCTTCGCCTTCCGCTTCGACACCGCGAGCGGCTCCGTCACGATCTCCGGTGACACCGCGCCGTGCGACAACGTCGTGCGTCTCGCGCGCGGCACGGACCTGCTGCTGCACGAGGCGATCGACATCGACGGACTGGCCGCGCAGTACAGCGACAGCGAGATGCTGCGGGCGACGATGGATCACCACCGCCGCTCCCACACGACGCCGGCCGACGCCGGTCGCATCGCGGCGCGGGCCGGTGCTCGGCGTCTCGCGCTCCACCACCTCGTCCCCGCTCACGCGCACCCGTCGGTCTGGGAGCACGCGCGGCGGACCTTCGACGGGCCGCTGTCGATCCCCGACGATCTCGAGAGGATCGGCTTCGCCCGTCGCGAGGTGCCGGTCGGCGACGCCGCCGACTGACGCCCGATCGCGGCGCCCCGAGGAGCGCGCCGCACTCATCGACCGGTCCGCCCGGTCCCGTTTCAGGAGTCAACGATGACCACTTCGCCCGAGACCCGCGCGGTCGATGCCGAGTACGCGGTTCCGCCGCGCGAGATGCGCCGCATCCTGGCGTCGAGCCTGATCGGCACGGCGCTCGAGTACTACGACTTCATCCTCTACGCGACGGCGGCGGGGATCGTCTTCAACCGGGTGTTCTTCGCCGGGCTGGACCCGACGACGGCGCTCGTGATCTCCTTCGGGACCCTCGCCGCGGGGTACGTCGCTCGTCCGCTCGGCGGGCTGATCTTCGGCCACGTCGGCGACAAGGTCGGCCGCAAGACGGTCCTGATGCTCACGGTCCTCGTGATGGGGGTGACGTCGACGCTGATCGGCCTGCTTCCCGCGACGGATCAGATCGGCATCTGGGCGCCGATCCTCCTCGTGACACTCCGCGTCGTGCAGGGGATCGCGGTCGGCGGCGAGTGGGGAGGCGCGACCCTCGTCGGGTTCGAGAACGCGAAGAAGCGCTCCCGCGGTTTCGCGGCGGCGTTCTCCTACATGGGCGCGCCGACCGGGACGCTCGTCGGCACGCTGATCCTCGCCGGCATGGCGACGATGCCGGACGAGCACTTCCTGACCTGGGGGTGGCGCGTGCCGTTCCTGCTGTCCGCGCTGTTCATGCTGATCGCGATCTTCATCCGCCGCCGCGTGACCGAGTCGCGTGTGTTCCGCGAGACGGCCGCCGCGGCACCGGCGCGCGAGCGGACGCCTCTCCTGGAGCTGGTGCGGTTCCACTGGCGACCGCTTCTTCGTGCGTTCGCCGTCGGGATCTCCGGGCAGGCCGCGCAGGGACTCATGGGCGCGTGGGCGGTCGCCTACGTCGTCCAGCAGGCCGCGCACGCGCAGAGCCTGGTGCTCGTCCTGAAGGCGTCGGCCGCCGTCACGACGATCCTGTTCATCATCATCGCGAGCCGGATGTCGGATCGATTCGGGCGTCGCCGCATCCTCATGTTCGGCAACGTGCTCGGGATCGCCCTGGCCTTCCCGATCATGATGATGCTGCAGACCGACAGCGCGGTGCTGTTCTTCTTCGCGGTGTTCCTGGGCCTCTCGGTCGTCCAGGGCTTCTCGGCCGGGCCGTACGGCGCGTACGCGGGCGAGCAGTTCCCGACCGCCGTGCGAAACTCGGGCGCGTCCGTGGCGTACCAGTTCGCCGCGACCGCGGGAGCGGGGTTCACCCCGATGATCGCGACCGCGCTCGCGGCCGCGGGTAAGGGGCAGCTGTGGCCGGTGGCGCTGATGTGGATCGCCTTCGCCGCGGTGAGCCTCGCCGGGTTGATGACGGGACGGGACCGCTCGAACCTCGACATCCGCGAGCTCGACGCCCCGCGCTGACGTCAGCCGGCGACCCCCGAATGCCGCGAAGGCCCCCGAGAAGCCGGATCTCGGGCGCCTTCGCGGCATTCGGACGCGGCGGCGTGGCAGGTGAAGCCGGGCCGCGCCCTCAGCTGGGCTCCGACTCCGTGAGCTCGATGCTGACCCCCTCCGGCGTTCCCGCGAGGAAGCAGGCTCGCCGGCTTCTGCCACCCCGGAAGACGGGACGCTCCGCCTGCCCCGGGAACCGCTCGAGGGCAGCCGGGATGTCCTCCACCTCGAAGCAGATGTGGTGGAGCCCCTCGCCGTGCTCCTCGATCCACGCCGCGACGGGCCCCGGCCGGACCGGCGAGACGAGCTGGACGGTGTCGGGTCCGGCCGCCAGGTACACCAGGCGGACTCCCGGATCGTCGGCGATCTCGTCTCCGACGAGCTCGAGCCCCAGGTCGTCGACGTAGTAGCGGATCGCGGCGTCCGCGTCGCGGACGGCGACCGCCGTGTGGTCGATCGACCGGATCGGTCCGCCGCTCACGCCGCACTCTCGTCGACGAGCGCGCTCACCGAACGGACGACGGCGTCCCCGAGCCCCGTGGTGCTCGCGCTGCCGCCCAGATCGGGCGTGCGGTGGGCGTCGTCGCGCAGCGCGTGCTCGACCGCCCGCTCGATCAGCGCGCCGGCCGCCGCTGCCCTCGCGTCGTCGTGGCGGCGCCCAAGCCAGTCGAGCATCATGCCGGCCGAGAGGATCGCGGCCACGGGGTTCGCGATCCCTCGTCCGGCGATGTCGGGCGCGGAGCCGTGGGAGGACTGGAACAGCCCGTGCTCGCGACCGACGTCGCCGCTCCCGGACAGTCCCAGCCCGCCGACCGTCGCGGCCGCGAGGTCCGAGATGATGTCGCCGAACATGTTCTCGGCGACGAGGACGTCGTACTGCTGCGGCCGCTGCAGCTGGTAGGCGGTCATCGCGTCCACGTAGGCGTAGTCCCGCTCGACGTCGGGGTACTCGTCCGCGACGTCGTCGAAGACGCTCCGGAAGTACGCGTAGCTGGACAGGACGTTCGCCTTGTCGACGCACGTCACCTTCGCCGGACGAGTGGGGTTCTTCTCGTGCCGGGCGCGGGCCAGGTCGAACGCCTGGCGCACGACCTTCTCGGTCCCGGTCCTGGTGATGACGATCGTGTCGGTCGCCACCTCGCCGCGCACGTTGGTGCCGCCCTCGCGGGAGGCGTAGAGGCCTTCGACGTTCTCGCGCACGACGACGTAGTCGATCCCCTCGGGATCCGTCAGCGGGGAGGGGACGCCGGGCAGCGTCCGGACCGGCCGGATCCCGGCGAACAGGTCGAGCCCGAACCGGAGCCGGAAGATCACGTCCCCGTTCACCTCGCGCCCGTCGGCGTGCCGTGCCTCCGGCAGCCCGATCGCCCCCATGTAGATCGCGTCCGCCGCCTCGCACGCCGCATACTGCTCAGCCGACATCGCCTCGCCGGTGTCCTTCCAGCGCTGCGCGCTCGCGTCGAGGTGCTGCCAGTCGAGCGGGTCGGCGCCGACGGCGTGCAGAGCCGCGTCGGCGACCTTGAGCGCCTCCGATGTGGTCTCGGGCCCGATCCCGTCCCCGGGGAGGACGGCGATGCGATAGGAGGTCATGGATGCTGCCTTTCTGGATCAGACGATGCCGAAGAGTCGGCCGGTGAGGAGGACGGATGCCGTCACGAGCACGGCGGCGAGCACATCGAAGACGACTCCCGAGCGCACCATACGCGTGATCGGGACGGCTCCCGTCGCGTACACGAGCGCGTTCTGCGGGGTCGAGATCGGGAGCATGAACCCGAAGGAGGAGCCGAAGGTCGCGGCGAGCGCGGGGAGCGTCGGATCGATGCCGCTCGCCGTGCAGATCGAGATGACGATCGGCACGACGACGCCGACGGCCGCGAGGTTCGACCCGAGCTCCGAGATGAAGATCGCCAGGAGCACCGCGACGAGGGTGAGCACGATGATGTCGGCACCGCCGAACAGATCGCCGAGCCCCTCGCCGATGGTCTGCGCCAGCCCGGTGGACCCGAGCTGCGCGCCGAACGCGGCGGCGCAGATGATGAACAGCAGCGTGCCCCAGTCGGTCTTGACGGCGTCGTTCCAGGCGAGCGCGAACTCCCGCTTGCGCCACGAGACGGGGATGAGGAAGAGCAGCGAGGCGCCGATGATCGCGACGAGCCCCTCGTCGAGCGTGTCCGAGACCGCGGTGTACACCGCGGACTCGGTGCCGGCGACCAGCCCGATGAACCCGGGGGTGAGCCAGCCGATGACGACGATGAGGAACACGACGAGCGTCGCCCTGCCGCCGCGGCGAAGGCGGCCGCTCTGGCGCTTCTCCTTCTGGAGGTGGTCGCGGAGCCCGTCGAGGCGCTTCACCTCGGGCCTGTTCAGGCGCGTGAGGAGGAGGACGAGGGCGATGAAGAGGGGGATCGCGGCGCAGAGGGCGACGCCGACCCACGAGAAGAAGCTGATCGGGCTGCCGGTGGCCTTCTCGATCAGGTCGCGGCCGATGAGCTGGTGGGGCGCGCCGACCGGCGTGATGGCGCCGCCGATGCTCGCGCTGAACGAGAGCATGAGCAGGAGCGCTGTTCCGATGCGGAGCTTCGTGGGGTCGCCCTGTCCGACGCGGTTGCTGATGATCACGATCAGCCCGAGCGCGGTGGGAAGGAGCATCGCGACCGTGACGGTGTTGCTGACGAAGGCGGAGAAGAGGCACGTGACGGCTCCGAAGGCGATGATCATCCGCGTCACGGAGTCACCGACCAGCCGCGAACCGAGGACGGAGTAGGCGAGCCGCTGGGCGACGCCGTGCTTCAGGAGAGCCTGCGCGAGGAAGAAGGCACCGAGATAGAGGAGGACGATCGTGTTCCCGAAGGAGCTCAGGACGTCGCCCGACGGCGCGACGCCGAGCACGATCATCAGCGCGACGCCGAGCAGCGACGAGACGGGGATCGGGATGGCCTCGGTCAGCCAGAGCACCATCGTGAAGACGAAGCTTGCGGCGAGTGCCTGCTGATTCCACGGCAGGCCCATCGGCACGAGCAGCAGCAGAGCGCCGAGGACCGGGGCGAGGATCAGGCCGGTCGTCTGCCGGCGGCGCTCGAATCGCGCCTCGCCTTCCGTCATGGCCTGTTCGTCCAGGGACTTGTACGCCTTGAACATGTCGAGAGAGGCGGTCTTCATCGGGGTCTCCATCGGTCGTCGTCGATCACGGATCCGGTCTGCGGCGGGTCCCGTGCTCTCGGCGAGAGAGGGGGTTGCCCGGTATTGGTTGACCACTATATATGAATGGCTGACCACTTGGCGAGAGGGCGACGATATTGTGGAGGGGTGAGCAGTGATCGCGCCGATTCCCCTGGTGAGCTCTTCGGCGCGCTGCCGAAGGACAGCACCGTGTCCACGGTGGCCCAGCGGCTCATCGAGGTCATCTCCTCCGGCGCGCTCGAGCGCGGCAGCAGGCTCCCGGCCGAGCGCACTCTCGCGGCGAGTCTCGGCGTGGGGCGGAGCGTCGTGCGCGAGGCGTTCGCCGTCCTCGATCTCCTCGGCATCGTGACGGTCAGGCACGGCTCCGGCACCTACGTCAGGGCGACGTCGTCCTCCCTGCTCTCGAACGGGATCGACTGGGGCCTCATCCTCGACCAGCCGCGGACCCTCGATCTCATCGAGCTCCGCCAGGATCTCGAGGCGGCCTCGGCCCGTCATGCCGCGGAGCGGGCGGCCTCGGACGACCTGCGGCGGATCGCCGACTGCCTCGCCCGGATGCGCGAGACGCTGCATGACCCCGCGGCGTTCGTCGAGGCCGACATCGAGTTCCACATGCTCACGGCCGATGCGGGCCGCAACTCCGTCATCGTCGAGCTGCTCGGGAGCGTGCGCTCGCTGCTGCAGGTCTGGGTCTCCCGCGCGGTCGCCCAGGAGGACGACTTGAGTGGGACCCTCGCCGAGCACGAGCGCGTCTACGCCGCGATCGCGCAGCGCGACGGGGACGCGGCGTTCTCCGCCATGACGGCGCACATGCACGCGGCGAGCACGCGGCTGCGGCAGTCGATGGACGACCACCTCTGACCGGGCCGGAGCGCCCACCCCCGCTCCAGATGCCGCGAAGGCACCCGAGAAGTGGGATCTCGGGTGCCTTCGCGGCATTCGGCGCCGGCCGTGCGGCAGGCGAAGATCGCGGGCCGGGGCGGCGGGTCTACTGCGGGTAGCCCAGGTCGTCGAGCAGGCGGAGGCCGCTCTCGGCCCACGCGATCTCGGCCTGCGCCCTGGCGACGAGGTTCTCGTACCCGAGCCGCTTGAAGGCGACGACGCGGGAGTGGTCCTCCTGGGGCGTCGCGTTCAGGCGGTCCTGGAGCATCGGGGTGGCGCGCGCGCCGACGCGGCCGAGCTCCGCCTCCCACTGCGCGAGCTCGCCCCTCCAGTGCTCGATGTGGTCGCGCAGGAAGCGTCGCGCGGCCTCGGGCGACGCGGACTCGAGATAGGACGCCTTGAGTGTCGCCGGCTCGCGCACGCGGGAGTAGGACAGCGGGCCGTTCATCCAGTCGAGGTAGTCGCGATCGCCGGCGGGCGTGACGTGGTAGACGCGGCGGCGGCCGCGCTCGCCGCGCGTCTGCTCCTCGGCCTCGACGAGTCCGGCGGACTCCATCTTGCGCAGCTCCGGGTAGATCTGGCTGTCGGGCGCGTGCCAGAGGTGGCCGACCGACGTGTCGAACTTCTTCTGCAGGTCGTAGCCCGACTGCGGACCCACTCGCAGCAGTGCGAGCAGCGCGTATCGAAGGCTCATGTCTCGTTCGTTCCCTTCCGTGGCCCCGGTGCCGGTGAAAGATGAGGGGGCCCGGGGCGACCATCGTCACCCAGGGCCCCCTCGAGCTTACGGACCCGGACGCATCGTTCAGATCGTCCGGGCCCGGAGGCTCAGTTCTGGTAGCCGGTGCGCCATCCGCCCTGGTACGTCTCACGGGCGACCGTGGCGTAGGGAACGGGGCTGACGACCGCGCGCACCTCGAACTGCTCGTGCTTCTCGACCGACGCCTTGCTCGTGCCGCCGTTCGGCTCGCCCCAGACGATCTTGACCTCGGCGCCCTCGGGGACGTCGGGGTTGACCGTGCCGAGCGACAGGCCGCGGCGCTCGTTCGCGCTGTAGCCGGTGAACATCGAGAAGCCGACGTTGTTGCCATCCGCGTCGACGACCGAGTCGTAGTTCGCCGAGCCGTAGTTCGCCAGCGGCAGGTCGAAGAACTTGTAGTTCGGGCCGTCGACGTTCAGCAGCGAGGTCCAGACCTTCCCCAGGTCCTCGGCGTTCCACTCGAGCGTGACCTTGCGGCGCTGCGTGGCCGGGTCGATCTTCTCGAGGGCGTCACGGCCGATGAAGTCGTGGTCGAACTTCACGAACGTGCCGTAGCCGAGCTCCCACGGGGTGAGCTCGTAGTCGGCGATGTCGTCGGAGACGAACGAGCCGGCGAGCGTGCCGGTCGCCTCGTAGCTGTCGGCGCCGAGCCACGTGCGGTACTCGGCCTCGCCCGCGCCGGAGTAGATCGCGGGAAGCGGCGAGGGGATCCAGCCGGACTCGAGCGTGTTCGACGGGTAGGCGCGGGATCCGACGGGGACGAGGCCGAACTCGGCGCCGGCCTCGACGATAGCGTCGCGGATCTCGTCGTGCTCGGCGTACGGGCCCCAGATCTCCAGGCCGGGCGCGCCGGCCATGCCGTGGCGCAGCGTGCGGACCGTCTTGCCGGCGATCTGCATGGTCGACATGTTGAAGAACTTCAGCTGCTCCAGCGGGCCGCCGTTGAGCTTCTCGATGACGTTCCAGGCCTGCGGGCCCTGGATCTGGAAACGGTAGTACTTCCGCGCCACGGAGTGCCCGTAGGGACGCGACGGCGAACGGCGGTCGACCTCGATCTCGAGGTTCTTGTAGTCACCGGTCTCGCCGTGGAACAGCAGCCAGTTGGCCGCGGGGGAGCGGCCGACGTACACGTACTCGTCCTCGGCCTCGCGGAAGAGGATGCCGTCGCCGATGACGCCGCCGGTCGACGAGGTCGGCACGTACTGCTTCGCCTTGTCGACGGCGAAGTTGGCCACCGAGTTGATCGCGGTGTCGCTGATCAGCTTGATCGCGTCCGAGCCCCGGAGGAACAGGTTGTCCATGTGGTGCGACTGGTCGTAGAGCACGGCCGTGTTGCGCCACGCCTGCTGCTCCTTGATCCAGTTCTGGAAGTCCGCGGGGACGACCGGGTAGATGTACGAGCCGATCTGCGAGTTGCGGAGCAGTTCGACGGAGTTGCCAGCGGCGTCGATCGCCTGCTGGAGATTCTGAGGTGCCACGGTGAACCTTTCTGTGGGTCTCTTGGGGTGGATTGCTGTCAGGAACTGAAGACGATGGTGTGGTTGCCCTGCCGGATGACGCGGTCCTCTGCGTGCCATTGGACGGCGCGGGAGAGGACGGCGCGTTCGACGTAGGCGCCGCGCTTCTGCATGTCGAGTGCGGTCATGGCGTGGTCGACGCGGGCGACGTCCTGTTCGATGATGGGGCCCTCGTCGAGCTCCTCGGTGACATAGTGGGCCGTCGCGCCGATGAGCTTGACGCCGCGCTCCTTGGCCTTGCGGTAGGGGCCGGCGCCGATGAAGGCGGGCAGGAACGAGTGGT
>JBQDDT010000077.1:0-9536 GCA_052092505.1 Microbacterium sp.
AGCGCAGCGCGCCCGGCGCCTACATCGACCACACCGTCGACCACGCCGCCGGCGGGAAGACCCGCGTCACGAACCTCGCGCACCTGTGCCGGCACCACCACGTCATGAAGCACCACACGGCCTGGTCGGCGCGTCAGCTCAGCGGTGGCGAGATCGAATGGACCAGCCCGGCCGGCTCCCGACATCGCGAACGACCAGCCCCGGTCGTGAGATTCATCGACAGCGAGAGAATCGCCCGACACCGAGAATCCGTCCCCATCCGGCCACCGGCTCCGCCCAGGGCGTCCGCCTGGGACCTCGACTGGAGCGCCGAGCCCGACCCCGGCGAGGAACTCCCGCCGTGGATGACCGGCGCCCGCCGATCTGCGCCTGCGCCCGCGCCCGCGCGCGCCCTGGCCGAGACCACGGCATGACGAGCACCGCCGGCACGGCGTGGGCCCCGGACGCCGTGGACGCCCTCACCACGGGTGGCATCATGGGCGTCATGACCAACCGAGTGACCGCGCCGAAGATCGACCCCGGTGACAAGCCCCAGGGGCCGGCCTCCTACTTCCCGAGCATCGAGAAGACGTACGAACGGCCGATGCAGCAGTGGCTCGACCTCGCCGCGGAGCGCGTCGACGCCGGAGCGAAGCACGGCGAGGTCGTCGCCTGGCTCAAGGAGGAGCACGGCCTCGGTCACGGCCACGCGAACGCGATCGTCGCCTATGTGCGCGCCGCGCTCGCCGCCTGAGGAACGCGCGACGGATGGGATACGCACGGGTCGAGCAGGGCTGGACGGAGTACGCACGCACCGGACGCCTGGTGATCGGCTCGAGCATCACCAAGGGGCTTCTGGGAATGATCGGCATGCTTCTGCTCGCCGCGCTCGCCGCGGGCATGGCCTACGACGGCTACGCCACCGAAGGACTGTCCGCGCTGAAGACATGGGGCTGCGGGCTCATGGTCCTCGTCTGCCTGCTCGGCGTCTTCGCCTCGGCTCTTCCGCTCGCCAGGCGACGCCGGCTGGTCCTCGGGTCGCACGAGATCTACGCGGAGATCCGCCGCGGGGGCCGCCGGGAGGACGAGATGCGCCTGCGCTGGGAGGACATCGAGTCCGTCGCCGTCTACCGCAACACCAACGGAGAGTCGACCACGGTCGACGTGCGGATGACGCTGATGCCGGGAGTCACGGCCACGGGATTCTCCCCGACCGGCACCGGCTATCGCGATCTCCCGCGCGGCCTGCGGATGTCCAAGAAGGACCTGGCCGCGCTCGTGGAGCGGATCAGAGCGAGCCGGCACGGGGCGTGACCGGATCCGGGGCGCTCTCCCGGTCGTTCCCGTGGTTCGAGGACTATGCTCACCGCGAGAAACCCGAACAATCGGAGAGCCCCATGCCCGCCATCGCCAGCCACCCGATGCAACTGGTCCTGATCCTCGCCGTCGTCCTGCTCTTCTTCGGAGCCGCACGACTCCCCGCGCTCGCGAAGAGCCTCGGCCAGTCGGCCCGCGTCCTCCGCACGGAGATGCGCGAGCCGGACGCTGACGCCCCGACCCCGGCGACCTCGACGGCACCCGACCCCGCCTCGCCCAGCGCCTCCCCGCAGCGCGACAGCGGGAGCTGAGCCCCGAACCGCGGGGTCGACCCGATCCTCCTCAGTGCGCCGCGGCGCGGGCCGCGAGCCGGGCCGACCGGCGCTCGCGGAAGCGCGCGTTGGTCTGCTTGGCGGTGAACGCCGTCGTGATGGCGGTGACGAGGGGGCCGGCGATCATCATGATCAGGAGTGCGATGTTCATGGCTCTCACGCTACGGAGACCACCGAGGGCACCGCTTCCGCCGCACGGCTGATCTTCGCGCCTCCCTCTCGCGGCGGAGACGGTCCCCCTTGACATGGATGCGAATCTTTGTTCGACTCTCTGCATGCGCTGGAGTGGACAGATCATCGAACGCGATTCCGATGCCGACGGCGTGCTCCCCGGCATGCCGGGGCTCGTCCGCACGGTGCGCACCCCGGAGTTCGCCGGCCTGACCTTCCACGAGGTCATGGCCCGCTCCGCACTGAACCGCGTGCCGTCGGGCAGCCCGATGCCGTTCTCGTGGACCGTGAACCCCTACCGGGGCTGCAGCCACCAGTGCGTCTACTGCTTCGCCCGCGGCACCCACCGCTACCTCGACCTCGACGCCGGCGACGATTTCGACCGCCAGCTCGTCGTCAAGGTGAACGCTCCCGAGGTCCTGCGCGCCGAGCTGGGGCGACGCTCGTGGCGCCGGGAGCTCGTCGCCCTCGGGACGAACACCGATCCCTACCAGCGCGCGGAGGGCCGCTACGAGCTCATGCCCGGCATCATCCGGGCCCTCGGTGAGAGCGGCACGCCGCTGTCGATCCTCACGAAGGGGACGCTCCTGCGCCGCGACCTGCCGCTGCTCACGGAGGTGTCCGAGCACGTCGCCGTGGACCTCTCCATGTCGATCGCGGTCTTCGACGACGAGCTGCAGAGCTCCGTCGAGCCGGGGACGCCCACGGCCGCCGCGCGCCTGGCCACCGTCCGCGCCGCGGCCGAGCGCGGCTTCCGCGTCACCGTCTTCCTCATGCCGATCCTGCCCTGGCTGACCGACCGGACCGACCAGCTGGAGCACGCGATCGGGCGGATCGCCGAGGCGGGCGCGCACCGCGTCGTCTTCGGCGCCCTGCACCTCCGTCCAGGGGCGAAGGAGTGGTTCCTCGGGTGGATCGGCCGAGCGCACCCCGAACTGCGTCACGGATACGCGCGTCTCTACGGACGCGGCTCCTACGCGCCGAAGGCGTACCGACGCGACCTCGCCGCCCGGGTGCGCCCGATCCTGCGCCGCCACGGCCTCGAGCCCCGCGAGGACGACGACGCGCCGGACTCCCGCCGTGCGGCGGCGTCGGCCGCGAGCGCGGTGAGGATCGATGCGGCGGGGTCGCTCCCCCGGCAGCCCACGCTGTTCTGACGGCAGACCGCGGGCGGCCGACGGGAGCTCGGCTCAGTCGTCGAGCGGCACGACCATCGGCGCGCCCGTCACCGGATCGGGGACGATCCTGCTCGCGAGGCCGAACACCTCGCGCACGTTCTGCTCGGTCATCACATCGGCCGGCTCGCCCTCGGCGACGATCCGACCCTCCTGCATGAGGACGAGGCGGTCGGCGAAGCGCGCGGCCTGGCTGAGGTCGTGCAGCACGGCGAGCACCGTGCGCCCCTCGGCGCGCATCCGCCGGCACAGCCGCAGGACCTCGATCTGGTGGCCGATGTCGAGGAAGCTCGTCGGCTCGTCCAGCAGCACGAGCCCGGTCTCCTGGGCGAGCACCAGCGCGAGCCACGCCCGCTGACGCTGTCCCCCCGACAGGGACGCGACGGGAGCGTCGACGAGGTCGAGCAGCTCCGTTGCCTCGAGCGCGTCGGCGATCGCACCGGCGTCGCGCGGATGCGAGCGCCGCCAGGCCGTGTGGTACGGATGGCGCCCCCGCCCGACCAGCGAGCGGACCGTCACGCCCTCCGGCGCGAGCGGCTCCTGCGGGAGGAGGGCGATCCTCCGCGCGACGGCGCGCGTCGGCATCCGGTCGACCCTCTCGCCGTCGAGCTCGACCGCGCCGGCCGACGGCCGGAGCGTGCGGGCCAGCGTGCGCACGAGCGTCGACTTCCCGCACCCGTTGGGGCCGATCACCGCGGTGAACCGTCCGGCGGGCACCTCCAGGTCGAGCCCGTCGATCACGGTGCGCGCTCCGTACCCCACCGTGAGGCCGCGCGCCCGCAGTCCTGGGGACGTTCCGTCCGTCATGCCCCTGCCTTCCGCCATTGCCCCACGAGGAGGAATCCGAGATACACCCCGCCGACGAGCCCCGTCACGACCCCGACGGGGAGACCGGCGAGCCCGGGGAGGTTCTGCGCCAGGAGATCGGCGCCGACCAGCACGACGGCACCCGTGAGCGCGGCGCCCACGAGGTTCGGTCCAGGCCGGCCCGACAGTCGCGGCGCCGCGTTCGCCGCGGTGAGCGCGACGAACGCCACGGGCCCGGCGACGGCGACCGCCGCCGCCAGCAGCGCGATCGACAGGACGATCGCGCCCGCGCGGGTCCGACCAGCGGACACCCCCAGCGCCGACGACAGCTGATCGCCCAGCTCGAGCGCCGTGAGGCGATGCGACACGACGACGAGGAATGGCACGGCGACCGCGATCGCGCCGGCGACGAGCGCCGCGTGTCCGATCGTCCTGGCGTTGAGGGATCCGGTCAGCGCCGCCGCCAGCTGGACCGACTCGTCGCGCATCAGAGCCGTGACGACGAAGTTCGTCACGGCGCCGGCGATCGCGGCCACGCCGATCCCCGAGATGATGATGCGCGGCGTGGAGGTCAGCCCGTTCCCCGTCGCGAGCACGACGAGAAGGAGCGCCGCGATGACGCCGAGCACCGACCCGACCGGCGCGGAGACGGCGCCGGGCGCGACGAGCGTGAGCACGGCGACTCCGGCGCCCGCCCCCGCGGACAGGCCGATCACGTCGGGGCTGCCGAGCGGATTGCGCGTCGCGGAGCGGAACAGGGCGCCGGAGAGCCCCAGCGCCGCCCCCGCCCCGATCGCCGTCAGCAGGCGCGGCCCGCGGATCCGCGTGAGCGCGTACTCCGTGCTCCGCGACAGGTCGCCCCGGAACAGGTCGCCGATGTCGGCGGGGCTGAGCGCGAGCGTGCCGAGCATGAGGGAGGCAACGCCCAGCGCGACGAGCACGAGGCCGCACGCCGGCCACACCACGGCACCCCGCGAGCGACGGGGCGGCGCGAGACGGGCATCGCTCACGATCGCTCACCGCCCATCCGGCGCACGGCGACGAGGAGGAAGGGCGCGCCGACGAACGCCGTGACGATCCCGACCATGAGCTCCTGCGGCCGCACGAGCACCCGCGCGAGCATGTCGGCCGCGATGAGGAGCGCCCCTCCGGCGAACACCGACGCCGGGATCTGCCAGCGCAGATCGCTCCCGACGACTGCGCGCACGATGTGGGGGACCGCGAGCCCGAGGAACGCGATCGGCCCGGTCAGTGCGGTCGCCGCGGCGGCGAGCAGCGTCGCCGCGAGCACCCCGAGCCCGCGCACGAGCCCCACGCGCACCCCGAGCGACGTCGCCATGTCGTCGCCGAGCGCCATCGTGTTCAGCCCGCTCGCGATCGCCACCGCGATGACGAGGCCGACCAGCGCGACGGGCCCCGACGCGACGAGATCGCCGAGATCTGCCCCTGTCAGGGAGCCGACGACCCAGAACCGGTATGAGTCGAACACGCCGGGCATCGACAGCACGACGGCGGTGATCCCCGCGTGCAGCACGGCCGTGACGACCGCTCCGGCGAGGACGAGCGGGACGAGGCTCTCCGAGCGCGAGCGCGTCCCGAGTGCGTAGACGACGAGGACGGCGGCCAGCGCGCCGGGGATCGCGAAGGCGACGTGGCCGATCGCGGAGACGGCGCCGGCGCCGAGGAGCGCCGTCCCGGCGACGACGCCGGCGGATGCGCCCGTCGTCACCCCGAGATACCCGGGGTCGCCGAGCGGGTTGCGGGTGATCGCCTGGATCAGGGCACCGGACACGGCGAGCGCCGCGCCGGAGACGGCGCCCAGGATCGTCCGCGGCACCCGCGCGTCGACGACCATCGCCGTGTACTCGTCGCCCGCACCGGACAGCACCGCCCACACCTGCGCCGCCGTGGTGCTCCCCGATCCGGCGAACAGCGAGAAGAACGCCAGCACGCCGAAGGCGAGGACGGCGAGGGCCACGACCACGACGCCGCGCACGCGCCCCGCACGAGGCGAGGGCGCGTGCGCGCGGGGCGCGGCCTGCGTCACGGAATGCTCAGTCGTCGAGGTTCGCGATCGCCTCGTCGATCATCGGCTTGTACCGCTCGAGCGCCCAGGGCACCGTGAGCGGGTTGATGATCGAGGAGCCCGTGACGAACGACTGGTCGGTCGGCGCCACGACCGACCCGCGCTCGACGGCGGGGATCGACGCGTAGAGGTCCTGCGCCTCGATCTCCTTGCGGTTCGCCTCGTCGGAGTAGAACGTGAAGATCAGGTCGGAGTCGTCGAGCATGTTCGCGTTCTCGAGACCGATCGTCGCCGACTGCGTCCCCGGCGCGTCGAAGTCCTCGCGGAGCGTCTCGGCGACGGGGTCGACCTTCAGGCCGAGGGCGCTCGCCATGGCGACCCGCTGCTCCTCCGGGTAGAAGACGCCGAGGGTGCCCGGTCCGTCGTTGTAGATGAACGAGAACGTGACGTCCTCGTACTCGGGGACGGTCGCCTCCTCGAACTGCGTGTGGATGTCGTCGATCAGGCCTTCGGCCTCATCCGAGGCGCCCATCGCCTCGCCGATGATCTCGATCTGCTGATCCCACTCGATCGTCCACGGCTCCTCGGGATAGGCCACGACGGGCGCGAAGCCGCTGAGCTCGTCGTACTGCTCCTGCGTGAGCCCGGACCACGGGGCGAGGATGAGGTCGGGCTCCAGCTCGAGGATCGCCGGGATGTCGAGCTCGGTCGCACCGGTGAACTGCGCGGGCAGCTCGTCGCCGTTCTCCTCGATCGCCTCGTGGATCCACGGCAGGTAGCCCGTGTCGTCGGCACCCCACGCGTACTCTTCGACGCCGACGGGCGTCGTGCCGAGTGCGATCGCCGTCTCGGCCGACCCCTGACCCAGGGTCACGATGCGCTCGGGCTCCTCCTCGATCACGGCCGTCCCGAGAGCGCTGTCGATCTCGACGGTCTCCCACGATCCGTCGCCGCCTCCCGAACCGGATCCCTCCGTGTCGGCCCCGCACGCGCCGAGCGCGAGCGAGAGGGCGGCGATGCCGCCGGCGAGGACAAGTGCACGGCCACGACGCAGGGTCATCGGTCGCCTTTCGATCTGGGGTGCGGGCCCATGCCCGCTCGGACTTAGGAGACCCTAACCACTGAGAACGGGTATGGCAATCTCCCGTGGCGCCCGGGCGCGCCGCGCCGGGCGGATCACTCCGCGTCGTCGATGGGGCAGGACGCGCGCTCGGTCATCTGCTTGTCGACGCCCTCCGCCGACCAGGGCAGGCCGATCTCGGGGGCCGAGCGGTCCTCGGCGGCCGGGGCGCGCGACGCGATCGCGGCGATCTGCCGGCCGAGGAGACCGGCGAGGTCGTCGTTTCGCGAGTTGTTGAGCACGACGGCGACGGTCAGGCCGGTGTCCGGGTCGGACCACACGCTCGTGGAGTAGCCGAGGGTCGAGCCCTCCTGGCCGACGAGCTGACCGGCGAAGTACGCGCCACCCGCATACGTGTACCAGCTCGCGTGGTCGGGGTTGACGGTGACGGGGTCGTCGAAGCGACCGTCGCCGGAGTCGACGCGGGCCGCGAGGATCTGGCCGTATTTGCCGAGGTCGCTGATCGTCGAGACGACGCCGGAGTCCATGTACCCGATGCTCGACGACGACTCGGTGACGTCCGCGGGGGCGACGCAGCCGTTCTTCTGATCCTCGTTGCTCGTCCGGTAGCCGGTGAGGGCGTCGTCGCCCGGAGTCGCGGCGGCGGCGGACGGCAGCTGCGTGTGCTCCAGCTCGTAGCGGTCCGTGACGTACGTCCGGTACAGCTCCTGCGCCGACTTGCCCGTCGCGTGCGTGAGCGCCTCGCCGAGGAGGAGATAGCCGGCGTCGGAGTCGCGGAAGGTCGCGCCGGGCTCGCCCGTGCGCTTGAGCAGGCCGCGGGCGGCGAGCTCGCGGGGGTTCCACACCCGGTCGGGGGTGCGCAGCCAGTTGACGAGCACCTCGGGCTCCGACGATCCCAGCCCGCTCGTGCCGTCGCACAGCTGCTTGAGGGTGATGTCCTCCATGCCCGCGACGTTCTGCACGTACTGGGTGACCGGATCCGAGACGGCGACGTCCCCGTCCTCGGCGAGACCGTAGAGCACGTCGCAGGTCATCGCGCGGGTCACGTCGCCGATCCGGAACGGCATGTCCGCCGTCACGTCGTCGCCGTCCTCCGGCGCCGTGCTGCCGATCCCCGCCATGTATGAGCCGCTCCACGGAGCCCACACGCCGACGATCGCTCCGGTCGCGCCGGAGGCCTGGATCGCCTTGTTCGTGGCGGCGTCCACCTGCTCGACGACCGCGTCGGACAGCTCGCCGTCCGCCTGATCAGGGAGATCGACGCCGCCGGGGCCCCCGCACCCGGTCAGCAGCACGCCGAAGGCCGCGACGGCCGCGATCGCGCCTGCCGCGCGCCGGTGTGATCTGCCTCGCATGTCGCTCCCCCGTGATCTGGACCCCCACGAGTCTATTGCGTCACCCGTGCGCCGCCTGGGAGCGCCCTCCCGGCCGCGCCGACGGGGCGCGCGGATCAGCCGGAGACGCGCATCCGCTCGCCCTGCGTCTCCCACACGGCGCGCATGAAGCGGCGCACGTCCTCGTCGACCCGGATGTCGCCGGGACGCAGCGGGCGCGTCAGGTACAGACCGTCGAGACGCGTCAGCCGCGACAGCGCGACGTACGTCTGACCGGGGGCGAACGCCCCGGCGCCGAGGTCGACGATAGCGCGGTCGTATGTCTTGCCCTGCGACTTGTGGATCGTCACGGCCCACGCCAGCCGCAGCGGGAACTGCGTGAACTCGGCGACGACGTCGCGGGTGATCCGGCGCGTGGAGGCGTCGTAGGCGTAGCGGTACTTCTCCCACACGACGGGCTCGACGTCGAACTCGTCGCCGTCGACCTCGACGCGCACGACGTCCCCGACGATCTTCGTCACGGTCCCGATCGTGCCGTTCACCCACCGAGGCGGCTCGCCGCCGCTTCCCGAGTCGTTGCGCAGGAACATCACCTGCGCCCCGACCTTGAGCTTGAGCTCCGCGTCGGCCGGGTACTGGTCGCCGCGCCCGAAGTCGCCGGCGATGTCGGCCGCGGCCGTCTGCTCCCGCCCCGGCAGCTGCGCGAGGTGGCGGGAGTTGATCCGGTTCACCCGGTCGTTGCGCGTCGCGAGCGTGATGACGGGGTCCGCCCTGTCGTCCGGAGGGGTGCGCGCGCCCGTGGCGTTCAGGACGTCGGCGATGTCCTTGGTCACCCGCCCGTACCGGACCGCGTTGAGCATCGCCTTGAATCCGTCGTCGGACTGACGGTGGATGTTCGTCAGCTCGCGGATGTGGAGGTCGGCGCCGTGGCGCCCCACGTCGAGCAGCCCGTCCTGCGCCTCGTGCCCGGCCCAGACGTGCGCGTCGAAGAACCAGAAGGAGCGGTAGTGGTCGGCGATGTAGCGCGCCTCGTCGCCGCGCGGCGGCACCGGGGCGAGCTGGTACGGGTCGCCGAACATCACGACCTGGACGCCGCCGAACGGCTCGCCGCGCCGGCCGCGGGCCTGCCGAAGCGCGCGGTCGATCCCGTCCATGAGATCGGCGTTGACCATCGAGATCTCGTCGATGACGAGCGTGTCGATCGCGTTCAGGATCTTGCGCGTCGCGTCGTTCTGCTCGAGGTCGGTGTCGGCGATGAGACCGACGGGCAGGCGGAACAGCGAGTGGATCGTCTGCCCTTCGACGTTGAGCGCA
>JBQDDT010000077.1:9546-13414 GCA_052092505.1 Microbacterium sp.
CCCCCGTCGGCGCGCAGACCGCGATCTGCTTGCGCGTGTTCCAGGTGAGATGGCGCAGCAGGGTCGACTTCCCCGTGCCGGCGCGTCCCGTGACGAAGACGTGCTCCGTGGTCTCCTCGATCAGACGGAACAGGCTCTCCTGCTCCGCGGAGAGGGCGGGAGCGGTCATCCGTCCATGCTACGGCGCGCCGCGCGCCGGCCAGCCTGATCCCCGCGCGTCACTATCGCGCATCGGTCGATCGCGCTCAGGTGCGACGCATCAGCGGATCCTTAGACTGGCACTCATGCAGCAGGCCGACGTCACCGACGCTGCGGCGACGCCATCCGCTCCCGCGCGGTCGGCCCCCGCGCGCCGCCGCGGATCGCGCGCGCTCGAGGTGACGGGGTTCGTCCTCATCGGCGCCCTGCTGATCGGCGCGATCGGCGCCGCCTTCGGCTCGCTGTATCGGGAGTTCTGGGGGCCCAGCGCCTTCGCCGAGCGGTACGTCCAGCTGCTGGCCGACGGCCGAGCGGCCGACGCGCTGGCGGTCGACGGCGTCGCCGTCAGCTCCGAGGCGCTCGAGGAGGCCGGCCTGCCGACGTTCGCGCACGACGCGCTCCTGCGCTCCGCCGCCGTCTCCGACGCGCTCCACGACATCCGCGCCACGTCGGAGGAGCCGGTCGAGGGCGACCCGGACTCGGTCGACGTCACCGTCGGCTACCGGCTGGGCGATGAGGCGCACGAGTCGACCTTCCGGATCACGCGCACGGGGTGGAGCGGGCTCGCGCCGACGTGGCAGTTCGCGAGCAGCCCCCTCACGGTCGTGAACCTCCAGGTGCAGGGGTCGTGGCGGTTCTCCGTCAACGGCTTCGAGCTCGACAAGCGGCAGGTCTCGCCCGACGGGCTCGCGGCCGACCCCGCCGATCCGATCCCGATGCTCGCGTTCACCCCGATGGCGTACGACCTCTCCGTCGACACGGCGACGACCGTGGCCGAGCCGGTCCGCGCGAGCGCAACGGATCCCCTGACCGCGATCGACGCGAGCGTCGAGGCGCAGCCGTCGAAGGAGTTCTCCGAGGTCGTCGACAAGGAGGCGGAGGCGTGGCTCAGCGAGGGCTGCGGCTCCCGCAACGTCCTCCTGCCGGAGGACTGTCCGTACGGCTACCAGCTCGAGAACCGGCTCGCCCCCGGCACGCAGCCGGAGTGGTCGATCACGACCTACCCCGAGATCGAGCTCGAGCCGGACGGCGCGTGGTGGCGGATCAAGGAGGCCGACGGCGTCGCGCACATCGAGATGGACGTGCAGTCCTACATCGACGGCTCGATCAGCCACGTCTCGGAGAATGTCCCGTTCCGGATCGACGGCACCGTCGAACTCCTCCAGGACGGTTCGGCGAAGATCCAGATCGGCGCGCCCCTCCTGCGCTGACGGGCAGGCAGCGGACGCCGCACTCTCCTACCTCCCGGCGCGCTCGCGCTCGGCGTCGCGACGGGCGATCTCCTGCAGCCGCTCATTGTAGGCCTTCAGCTCGGCCTCGTCCGTCCGATCGGCGTGGCGATCCCGCCGCTTCTGCTGCTTCTCGTCGCTGCGGCTCCACTGGATCGCGACGACGATCGCCGTGATGACCGTGGGGATCTCGCCGATCGACCACGCGATGCCGCCCCCGAGGTACTGGTCCTCCATGGGCGTGCCTCCCCAGTCCCTGCCCATGGCGCCGAACCACTCGGCGACCATGAGGCCCGACTGGCTCATGATCGCGATCCCGAAGAACGCGTGCATCGCCATCGTCACGATGAGCGTCACGAGGCGCCCGGCGTGCGGCATCCGGTACGGGATCGGGTCGATCCCCGTCAGCGTCATGACGAACAGGTACCCGGAGATGAGGAAGTGCGCGACCATCCACTCGTGCCCGAGATGGTCGTACAGCGCCCACCGGAACAGGTCGGTGAAGTAGAACAGCCACAGCGAGCCGATGAAGACGCCGGCCGCCACGATGGGGTGCGTGAGGACCCTGGCGAGGGGGTTGTGGACGACCCAGAGGATCCACTCGCGACCACCGCGGGTTCCATCGTCGCGGCGGTGGATGGCGCGAGCGGCGAGCGTGACGGGCGCACCCGGGACGAGGAGGAGCGGGATCGCCATGGCGAGCAGCATGTGCAGCAGCATGTGCACGCTGAACAGGTAGTGGCCGTAGGCGTTCAGCGGGCCGTTCGTGACCCAGATGAGCAGCAGCATCCCCAGCACCCACAGGATGGTGCGGTAGATCGGCCACCGGTCGCCGCGGCGGTGCAGGCGCCACACCCCCGCGAGGTAGAACACGATCGCGAACGCCCCGATCGCGAGCCACAGCGGGTCGATCTCCCACTCGGTGAGCCAGCGGATCGCGCTCATCTCGGGGGGCAGCGGCGACTCGTTCAGGATCTCGGCCGGGGTCTGCAGGGCGGGAGGCTCGGCGTCGAGCGGCGGCACCGAGCGGGCGAGCGCGGCGGCCGCCCCCGAGGCGACGCCCATCAGCGCGAGCTCGAGCCCGACCATGATCCAGAACGCGCCGTTGCGGTGGGTGCGGATGAGCCTGGCGCGGTACCAGGCGCCGAGCGCGCCCATCCCCACGAGCGCGACGACCTTCACGAGGAGGATGATCCCGTATGCCGTCCGGAAGACCTCCTCGATCGAGTGCAGCGACGACAGCGAGCGCAGGATGCCCGATACGGCCACGAGCACGAACGCGGCGAGGGCGAGCGACGAGTAGCGCTCGAGCACCGGCCGCACGCGGTCGACGCGGCGATCGGCGGCGAGGACGGGGCGCACGACGACGAGGAGGAGGAGCCCACCGATCCAGAGCGCGGCTCCGCCGATGTGGAGGAGCATCGACGAGACGACGATGTTGTGGTCCGCGAGGTCGCCCGAGTGGCCCTGCGTGGCCATGGGGACGAGCGCGACCCCGGCGGCCCCTGCCGTGACGAGGGTGGGGATCCAGCCGCGCACCGCGAAGGCGGCGACCGTGATCGCCGCGCCCAGCACGGTCGTGATGAGCCAGGCGCGCCCGAGCTCGAGCTCCGTGAGGTACCGCCCGAACTGCGCGCCGAACTCCTGGCCGGCACTGACCTCGGGGGTGAACGTGTCGAGGAACGTGAGGAACGTCACGGCACCGGAGCAGACGGTGAACACGGCAGCGCCGACCGAGGCGACATCGAGCGCGACGTCCCACTCCCTCTCCCCCTGCCGGAGGGCGAACAGCGCCAGCACGAGGGAGCCGAACATCGCCGCGGCGGAGAGGTTGACCCCGAGCTTGGCCATCGGCAGCGTCCACCGCACGACCCCGCCGGCGTCGACGAGCGCCGTCGACGAGACCGCGCCGCCGAACACGAGCGCCCACGCGGCGACGCCGGCGGCGACCACGAGGAGGAGCGCCGGCCCGACGGCCCGCAGAGCGCGCGGATTCACCCGACCAGACTAGGCCGTGTCCCTCCGACGATCCTGGGCTGGGCGATCACGTGCACAGATCCTCCCGCATCGCGCACCTCGGACGCCGAAGGGGCGGCCCCGCCGCCTCGGCGGGGCCGCCCCTTCGAGGACGCGGGTCTTACTTGACCGCGCTCTTCAGCTTCGAGCCGGCGGTCACCTTGACGCGCTTGCCCGCCGGGATCTTGATCTCGGCGCCGGTCTGGGGGTTGCGACCCGTGCGGGCGGCCGTGTCGACCTGCTCGAACGCGATCCAGCCCGGGATCGAGACCTTCGAGCCCTTGGCGACGGCCTCGGAGACCGTGCCGAAGAAGGCGTCGAGAACGCCCGAGACGGCGGCCTGGCTCTGGCCGGTCGCGCTGGCGATGCTCGCAACGAGCTCGGTCTTGTTGATGGACTTGTCGGCCATGTCATCCTCCAGCGGC
>JBQDDT010000078.1:0-13385 GCA_052092505.1 Microbacterium sp.
GGGGTCTCCGGCGCGAGGTGACTGCGTTGTGCACGGGAAGCCGCGCGTTCGCGGGGCGGAATCCGGCTGTCCATCGTCGCCGGTGTTCCCTATGCTGATAGGTAAGCTTCGGATTCGTGCGCGCCTGCGCGCCGGATCCCTCGATGAGGAGGAGACGTATGACGGCCACGGTGCTGGATGGGAAGGCCGCGTCGGCGGCGATCAAGGCGGAGCTCGCCGAGCGGGTGGCGGCGTTGCGGGAGAAGGGTGTCACTCCGGGGATCGCGACGGTGCTGGTGGGTGCGGATCCGGCGTCTCAGTTGTATGTGGGGATGAAGCATCGTCAGTCGGAGGCGATCGGGATGAACTCGATCCAGCGTGAGCTGCCGGCGGACGCGTCGCAGGAGGATGTCGAGGCGCTGATCGATGAGCTGAATGCGGATCCGGCCTGTCATGGGTACATCGTGCAGCTGCCGCTGCCGAAGCACATCGATACGGATCGGGTGCTGGCGCGGATCGATCCGGCGAAGGATGCGGATGGTCTGCATCCGACGAATCTGGGTCGGCTGGTGCTGAATGTGAATGCGCCGATCCACACGCCGTTGCCGTGCACGCCGCGTGGGGTGATCGAGCTGCTGCTGCGCAATGACTACGACCTGAAGGGCAAGCATGTGGTCGTGGTGGGTCGTGGGGTGACGATCGGGCGTCCGATGGGGTTGCTGCTGACGCGTCGGGAGATCAATGCGACGGTGACGCAGGTGCATACGGGCACGCCGGACATGGCGCCGTTCCTGCGGGAGGCGGACGTGATCGTCGCGGGTGCGGGGGTGAAGCACCTGGTGCGTGCGGAGAACGTCAAGCCGGGTGCCGCGGTGCTGGATGTGGGGGTCACGCGCGAGGAGGACCCGGAGACGGGCAAGAGCCGGGTGTATGGGGATGTGCATCCGGACGTCGCCGAGGTCGCGGGGTTCGTGTCCCCGAACCCCGGTGGGGTGGGCCCGATGACGGTCGCCCTGCTGATGACGAACGTCGTCGAGGCCGCCGAACGCGCCACGGCCTGAACCACGCTGGCGACGCCCCGGCTCCGCGCGAGCCGGGGCGTCGTCGCGTCAGGACCCGGCGTGGCGCTCGAGGAACTCGAACACCGTGCTGTCGTCGACCCCGGGGAACGTCCCGCGCGGCAGGGGCGTGAAGATGTGCGTGTGGACGCGCGCGCTCGGCCACGCCTTCCCCCGCCACCGGTCGGCGAGCTCGCTCGGCGCGAGCCGGCAGCACGACGCGTCTGGGCAGGTCGACACGTGCCGGTTCTGCGTCTCGCGTCCGCGCCAGAAGCGCCCGTCGTCGAACGGGACGCCGACGGTGATGGAGAAGTCGCCGTCGTCGCGCGTCCCCGTCTGCGTCGAGCACCAGAACGTCCCGGCGGGGGTGTCCGTGTACTGGTAGTGCTCTGTCGTCCGGTTGCGCCGGTCGAACGCGTCCCGCGCCGAGAACTTCTTGCACACGATCTGGCCTTCGACCGCGCCCGTCACGTCCTCGGGGAGCGGCAGGTCGTCGTTCTCGTAGACCCGCTCGATCTGCCCGGCGCCGCCGACGCGCAGGAAGTGCAGGCGCATGTCGAGGTGCGTCGTCATGAGGTTGGACATCCGCATCGCCGCCGACTCGTGGGTCACGCCGAACGCGTCGCGGAAGTCCTCCACGGCGAGGTTGCGGTCCTTCTTCCCCTGCGCCAGGAACGCGACGGCGTTCGTCTCCGGGATGAGGCAGCACGCCGCGTAGTAGTTGATCTCGAGTCGCTGCTGGAGGAACTCGGCGTAGTCGGTGGGCGGCGTGTGCCCGAGCAGCCGGTGCGCCATCGCCTGCAGCGCCATCGAGCGCAGGCCGTGGCCGCCGGGAATCGACGCCGGCGGGAGGTAGATCCGCCCGTTCTCGAGGTCCGTGATCGACCGCGTGGAGTCGGGCAGGTCGTTGACGTACAGGAGTCGGAAGCCGAGCTGCTCCGCCATGATGCTGACCGTGCGGTGCGTGAGCGCGCCCGTCGTGTGCCCCGCGGCGTGGAGCTGCTTCTCCGCCAGCTTCTCGATGTCGGGCAGGTAGTTGTTCTTCTCGCGCATCCGGCGCCGCAGCTCGGTGTTGGCGCGGCGCGCCTCCTCCGGCGTCGCGATGGCCTCCGACTCGCGGCGCTGCAGCTCGCGATGCAGGCCGAGCACCGACTCGATCGTCTCGTCCGACATCGACTTGGCGACCTTCACGGCGGGGACCCCGAGGCGACGGAAGACCGTGCTCGACTGCACGCGCTCCAGTTCGATCTCCAGCGCGGCGCGCCGGTTCGGCGGCTCGCCGGAGATCAGGTCGCTCACGGTCGTGCCGTTGGCGTCGGCGATCAGCTGCAGGAGCGAGAGCTTCGGCTCGCGCTTGCCGTTCTCGATGAGGCTGAGCTGGCTGCCCGCGACCCCGACCTTCGCCCCCAGCTCGTCGAGTGTGAAGCCGCTCGCGAGCCGGTAGTGGCGGATGCGGTGGCCGAGGGTCTTCAGCTCGAGGCCCGAGCGCGTGTCCGGGGGAGGCGTCATTCCTTGAGCATAGCTAAAGAACGAACTTTCTTAACGCACATCGGGCCGTAAAGAGCCGGATCGCGTCCCACAGGATGGTGATATCCGCTGATCCGCATCGAAGGGAAGCGACATGACGATGACCCGCCCGACCGCCACGCCCGACACCGACGTCGCGCCCGTCGCCGCTGACGGGGGAATGGCGCGGCTCGTGGCCTGGGTGGAGGAGGTCACCGCGCTGACGCGGCCCGACCGGATCCACTGGGTGACGGGAACGGATGAGGAACGGGCGCGACTGCTCGATGAGATGGTCGAGCGCGGCACGCTGATCCGCCTGAACGACGCCGTGCGCCCCAACTCCTTCCTGGCCCGGTCAGACGCTGGCGACGTCGCCAGGCTCGAGTCGCGGACGTTCATCTGCTCCGAGCGCGAGGAGGACGCCGGCCCCACGAACAACTGGGTCGCGCCCGCTCAGATGCGCCGGACCCTCGAGCCCCGCTTCGCCGGGTCGATGCGCGGGCGGACGATGTACGTCGTCCCGTTCTCGATGGGCAAGGTGGGCGGACCGATCTCGCAGATCGGCGTCCAGCTGACCGACAGCCCGTACGCGGTCGCCTCGATCGGGATCATGACGCGCGTGGGCGACGAGGTGACCGACCTCATCGCCGATGGGGCGCCGTGGGTGCGCACCGTGCACTCCGTCGGCGCTCCGCTCGACGAGGGCGAGGAGGACGTCGCGTGGCCGTCGAACCCCGACAAGTACATCGCGCACTTCCCCGACACGCTCGAGGTGTGGTCGTACGGCTCCGGGTACGGAGGCAACGCGATCCTCGCGAAGAAGTGCTACGCGCTGCGGATCGCCTCGGTCCTGGGGCGGGACCAGGGCTGGCTCGCCGAGCACATGCTCCTCATCCGCATCGTCGATCCCGAGGGACGCGCCTTCCACGTCGCGGCGGCCTTCCCGTCGGCCTGCGGGAAGACGAACCTCGCGATGCTCCGGCCGACCCTTCCCGGATGGCGCGTCGAGACGATCGGCGACGACATCGCGTGGATCCGGCCAGGCGCCGACGGGCGGCTCTACGCGATCAACCCCGAGGCGGGGTTCTTCGGCGTCGCGCCGGGGACGGGGGAGTCCACCAACGTCACGGCCGTCGAGGCGCTGTGGGGCAACGTGATCTTCACGAACGTCGCGCTCACGGACGACGGCGACGTCTGGTGGGAGGGGCTCACCGACGAAGCCCCCGCCCACCTCATCGACTGGCAGGGCGAGGACTGGACTCCCGCCAGCGGACGTCCTGCCGCGCATCCGAACTCCCGGTTCACGGTGGCCGCGTCGCAGGCGCCCTCGATCTCGCCCGACTGGGAGGAGGCCGTGCCGCTCGATGCGATCCTGTTCGGCGGACGACGCGCCACGAACGTGCCGCTCGTCGTCGAGGCGCGCGACTGGGAGCACGGGGTGTTCCTCGGAGCGACGATCTCGTCCGAGCGCACGGCGGCGGCTGAGGGGACGATCGGCGAGCTGCGCCGCGACCCCTTCGCGATGATGCCGTTCTGCGGCTACAACATGGCGGACTACTTCGCGCACTGGGTCGACATCGCGGGGCTCGTCACGCGCCCGCCCGCCATCTACCAGGTGAACTGGTTCCGCAAGGGCGACGACGGCCGCTTCCTGTGGCCGGGCTTCGGCGAGAACTCGCGGGTGATCGCGTGGATCGTCCGGCGCCTCCAGGGCGAGGCCGGCGTCACGGAGTCGCCGATCGGGCTGCTCCCGGAGACCGGCTCGCTCGAGCTGGACGGGCTCGACCTGGACGACGGCGACCTCCGCGAGCTGTTCCGGATCGATCCGGATTCCTGGCTGGCCGAGGCTGACCTGACGGAGCAGTTCTTCGACACCTTCGGCGATCGCATCCCGCCGGCGCTGCGCGAGCAGCTCGCCGGCCTGCGCGATCGTCTCCAGACCGCGAGGTCCTGACCGCACTCAGGACACTCGCGCGCCACCCCGGACCGCACGCCGGGGCAGGGCGACCAGCGGCCCGCTCCCCCTCCGATCCGGGGGAGCGGGCCGCTTCCTTCCCGCGCGGGCCGGGGATGTCCTCGCGGGCCGCTTACGAGTAGCCTCGGCGGCATGGATGCACGCGAGTTCGATGTGGTCGTGATCGGGGCGGGACCGGTGGGTGAGAACGTCGCCGACCGCGCGGTGCGCGGAGGGCTGACGGCCGTGATCGTCGAGGCGGAGCTCGTCGGCGGCGAGTGCTCGTACTGGGCCTGCATGCCGTCGAAGGCGCTGCTGCGCGCCGGGGCCGCCCAGCGTGCCGCCGAGGCGGTCGGCGTGGTCGGAGGGCGCGTCGATCCGGAGAAGGTCCTGAGTCGTCGCGACGCGTTCACGTCGGGGTGGGATGACGCCGGGCAGGTGACGTGGCTCGCCTCGGCGGGGATCGAGCTCGTCCGCGGGCACGGGCGGATCGCCGGAGAGCGCGTCGTGCGGGTGAGTGATCCGGACGGCGACGCCGACGAGACGGAGCTGTGGGCCCGGCAGGCGGTCGTGATCGCGACCGGATCCGAGCCGGTCATCCCGCCGACGCCGGGGCTCGCGGACGCGGAGCCCTGGACGAGCCGCGAGGTCACGGCGATGGCGCGGGTCCCCGAGAGCGTCGCCATCGTCGGCGGGGGCGTCGTCGCCGTGGAGGCGGCGACCTTTCTCGCCGACCTCGGCTCGCGCGTGAGCATCGTCGCCCGCAGTGGGCTGCTCGGCGGGTTCGATCCGATCGCCGGCGAGGCCGTGCGCGATCGTCTCCGCGAGCGCGGCGTCGACGTGCGCGAGGGCGCCCAGGCGGCCTCGGTCGCGCGCGAGGGCGGCACGGTCCGGGTCGAGATCGAGGGCGGCGACGCGCTCGAGGTCGAGGAGATCGTCGTCGCGACGGGGCGTCGGCCGCGTCTGCGCGACGTCGGGCTCGGGTCGATCGATCTCGAGGCCGACGCCGTCGCGGTGGACGACTCGCTCCGCCAGGACGGCAGCGACTGGCTGTACGTCGTGGGCGACGCGAACGGCCGCGCGCCCCTGACCCACCAGGGGAAGTACCAGGCCCGCGTCGCCGGAGATGCGATCGCCCTGCGCGCGCAGGACAGGGAGATCGACGCCGGCGCATGGGGGCACGAATCCGCGACCGCCGACCTCGCGGCCGTGCCGCAGGTCGTGTTCGCCGATCCGGAGGTCGCCTCCGTCGGCGTGACGGCCGCGCAAGCCGAGGAGCGCGGGATCCATCACCGCGTCGTGGACTGCGACCTCGGCGGGGTCGCCGGGGCGGCGCTGCACGCCGACGGCTATCAGGGCACGGCGCGTGCCGTCATCGACGAGGAGCGACGCGTGCTGATCGGGATGACGCTCGTCGGTCCCGACGTCGCCGAGCTCCTGCAGGCGGCGACGATCGCGATCGTCGGGGAGGTCCCGCTCGAGCGGCTCTGGCATGCGGTGCCGGCCTACCCCACGATCAGCGAGCTCTGGCTGCGGCTGCTCGAGGCCTACGGGCTGTAGGGGGGAGGGTCACGCGCCCTTCCCGCCGAACCGCTTGTGCGCGGCCTGTCGGGAGATGCCGAGCGCCGTGGCGATCGCCGCCCAGGAGTAGCCGGCGACGCGCGCGCGGCGGACGAGCGCGGCCTCCTCGCGGCCGATGGCCCGCCGTCGATCGGCGAGCGCGAAGAGGGCGGGGATCGGGTCTTCCGGGTGATCGGCTGCTGCGGTCTGGGCCATGCGTCAATGTTAATTGACGCCACACGTCACGTCAACTCGGATTGACGATTCTCGGTGATGTTCGCAACGCAGTCGATCCGGCCGGTCCGGGTGGCCGGTCGTGCGCCATGGCGGGGAAGGCGGCCGGACGATCGCGCGGATCGACTGCGCTGCGCACGCGAGGTGCGGAGAGCGAGGGTAGGCGAGACGACGACGCGGCCCCTCCCGCGGCACTGGGCTGCGGGAGGGGCCGCGTCTCGCGGGGCGCGAGGGCGTCAGTGGGCCATCGCCGCGAGGGCCTCCTCATCGAGCGTGGCGAGCGAGCGCGTGTCCTGGAAGTCGCGGACGCCGTGGATGCCCTGCTCGCGGCCGTAGCCGGACTGCTTCACGCCGCCGAACGGAGCGCGCAGGTCGAGCCGGGTGGCGCCGTGGTCGTTGATCCACACGTAGCCGCACTCGAGCTGGCTGCCGATGCGGCGGGCCGTCTCGGCGCTCGCGGTCCAGACGGAGCCGCCGAGGCCGCCCCACGAGTCGTTCGCCGCGGCGACGGCCTCCTCCTCGGTGTCGAAGGGGAGGACCGGGATGACCGGGCCGAACTGCTCCTCGGTGACGACGCGCAGCGACGGGTCGGGGTCGACCACGATCGCCGGGCGCAGGAAGTTCCCGCCCTTCAGGTCGCCGTCGGGCAGCTCGCCGAACTCGCGCACGTCGGCGCCGGCATCCTTCGCCTCGCGGATCAGGCCCTCGACGAACGCCTTCTGCGCCGGCTGGTGCAGCGGGCCCATCGTGGTGCCCTCGTCGAGGCCGTACCCGATCACGGTCTTCTGCAGGCGCGACTCGAGCGCGGCCACGACCTCGTCCTGGCGCGAGCGGTGCACGTAGACGCGCTTGGCGTTCATGCAGATCTGGCCCGTCGTGTCGTAGATCGCCGCGAAGAGGCGGTCGAGGCGGTCGTCGCTCAGCTCCGCGTCCTCGGTGATGATCGCCGCGTCGTTGCCGCCGAGCTCGAGCGTGACGCGCGTGAGCGACTTCGAGGCGAGCTCCATCATCTTCTTGCCGCCGCCGACCGACCCCGTGAAGCAGACCTTCGCGACGTCGGTGTTCTGGATCAGCGATGTCATGTTCTCGTCGCGGCCGGTGATGACGTTGAGCACGCCGGCCGGCAGGCGCTCGGCGACCCGCTGCACGACGCGCGTCGTCGCGAGCGGCGCCGAGGGCGGCGGCTTCACGATCGCGGTGTTGCCGGCGAGGAGCGCGTGGGGGAGCGCCGCCGCGAGGATCGCGATCGGCCAGTTGAACGGCACGATGACCGTCACGACGCCGAGGGGCTGGTAGCCGACCTGGGTCGTGACGGGGATGCCGGGCGCTGGCTCGAGCGTCTCGACGGCGTCGACCTCGTCGGTCTCCGCCAGCGCGAGGTTCCAGCGCAGCTCGAACACGAACGCGTCGGCCCATGCCTCGCCGACGACCTTGCCGTTCTCCTGCGACAGGATCGCGGCGTCCTCGTCGCGGAACTCGGCGAGCGTGCCGACGGCATCCGCCATCTGCTTCGCGCGCTCCTGGGGCGAGAGCGCCGACCATGCGGGGAAGGCGGCCTTCGCGGCGGCGACCGCGTCGTCCACGTCCTGCGTCGAGGCCGCTGCGGCCTCCCCGACGGTGCGACCCGGCTTGCCGGGGTCGGCGATCCGGAGCACGTCGTCCGTCGCGCGCTCCTGGCCGTTGATGAACAGCGCCGTCTTCACAGCACCAGAATCCGTCATGAGATTCCCTTCCTCGAGACCGCCCCGCGGCGGCGTGATCGGCCGGGTCGACAGCATCGTCGACGCGAGCGCACGATGTCGTGGCGGACCCGGTATCCGACAAGCATGACGGACCGGTCGCGACGCTTCAAGATCTTCGACAGAATCTGCGCCTATTTCGTTGACAATTCTCAACCGCCGGGTAACGTCGACTCCGAGCATCGGTCGCGACGCCGCGACGGGCGCGACGAAGCGGCCGGAGGGGTGCGCGCCGGACGGATCCTGGCGGGGTGGAGAGGACGACGGATGTCGACGGCCGAGACGAGCACGCGAACGGGACCAGGAGCGGATGACGCCGGTCCCGACCTGACGCAGCTGATCAAGGACGCGATCCTGGACGGCCAGTTCGCGCCGAACCAGCGCCTCATCGAGGCCGACCTGAGCGAGAGCTACAGCGCGTCCCGCGCCGCGGTCCGCAGTGCGCTGATGAACCTCACGGCGGAGGGCATCGTCGAGCGGCTCCCCAACCGCGGGGCGCGCGTGCGCGCCATCAGCGTCGCGGAGGCGGTCGAGATCGTCGAGGCGCGCATCGGGCTCGAGTCCCTCTGCGCGCGCAAGGCGGCGCAGAAGGTCACGCCGGCGCAGGGGGACAGGCTCCGCGCGCTGCGCGGGGAGATCGAGGAGGCCGTCGAATCGGGCGACCTCGTCGGCTACGCGCACCTGAACCAGGACCTCGACCGCCTGCTGCGTGAGATCAGCGAGCACGCCACGGCGACGCAGCTGCTCGAGCGGCTCAACGCCCAGTCGGCGCGGCACCAGTTCCGGCTCGCCTACGCGCCGGGGCGCGCGGCGCAGTCGGCTCCTGAGCACGTCGCGATCATCGACGCCGTCCTCGACCACGATCCGGACGCCGCCGAGCAGGCGACGCGGGAGCACCTCGCCGGCATCATCGCCGTGCTGCGCGAGATGGAGTGAGACGCGTGCGGCGCCCGCCCCGCGAGGGGAGCGGACGCCGCACGCGGTCACCGGATCAGAAGCTGTCGGCGGTGTCGTAGCCCTTGCCGTTGAACTTCTGCACGACCAGGCTGGACACGGCCGGCTGGCCGTCCTCCGTCGTGCTCACCGAGGTGCCGTCGAGCATCAGCGGCGCCTGCAGGTCGTCGATCGACCGCAGGGCCTCCATGAACGACTCGCGCGTCGGCGACTCCATCTTCTGGAAGGCCTCGTCGAGCGTCGCGCCGACCATGTAGCTCCACATGCAGTGCGGGAAGTCGGGCGTCGTCGTGTACTTGCCCGAGTACTCCTCGAGAGCGGAGACGAACTGCTTCACGTCCTCGTCCTCCGCGTACGCGGGGGACTGAGGCGCCTTCGCGAACGCGACCGTGTAGAAGCCGTCGTCCACGTTCGCCTTGGCCGGCTCGAGGATCGCCGTCGGGCTCGAGGTGTTCGACGGGAGGAACCAGCTGGGCGACCAGCTGAGCTCCCGCGTCTTCTCGATGGCCGAGATGACGAGCGGCGTGATCGACATGGCGTTGAAGAACACGTCGGCGTCGGTCGCGGCCAGCTCGGTCAGCTGCGCGTCGACCGAGGCGTCGGTGGCCTCGTAGGTCAGCTCCTCGACGACCTCGATGCCGGAGCCCTCGATGGCGCTCTTGAAGCCCTCGACGTAGCCCTCGCCGTAGTCGTCGTTCTGCGAGAGGATCGCGACCGTGAGGTCGTCGCCCGAGTCGGCGAGGAGCTGTCCGAAGGCCTCGCCCTCGTTCAGGTAGGTCGGGACGAACCCGAGCTGCCACGGGCTCTCCTCCTGGTCGGAGAAGATCGGGTCGCCCGTCTGCACGAGCACCTGCGGCACCTCGTCGTCGATCGCGGCCTCGCGGTAGGCGAGGTTCGTCGGCGTGCCGAGGCCCGACGTGAAGGCGAAGACGTCGCTCTCGTTCTGCTGGAAGTTCTGCAGCGCCTTCTGCGGGTCGTACGTGTCGTCGAAGGCCTCGACCTTCACCTCGCGGGTCTTGCCATCGCCGAACTCGATCCCGCCGTCGGCGTTCTTCTGGCCCATGTAGGCCACGAGGCCCGCCACGGTGCAGTTGCCCGGCCCCGCCGTGCCGCCGGAGAGGGGCGTCGTGACGCCGAGCGTGATCGCGTCGTCGGTGATGCCGGGGCTCGCGTCGCCGTCGCCGCCCCCGCCGCCGCCGTCGCGGCCGCAGCCCGTGAGCGCGAGCGCGAGGGCCGATCCGACGGCGACCGTGCCGAGGATCTTCGCTGTGTTTCTGTTCCTGACCATGGGAACCTCTCTGTTCGATGTGGTGGAAGGGTCTTCAGACGTCGTCGCCGGCGTCCGCGGGCGGCGCCGACCGGCGACGGAACACGCGCCGGACGAGGCGCGGAACGCTCGCGAGGCCGCCGGGGAGCACGATGAGGACGACGAGCAGGACGGCGCCCTGGATGAGGGCCGTGAGCGTGGGCGCGATCTCGTTCGTCAGGCTCGGGACGAAGACGTAGTACAGCCCGCCGAGGAACGACCCGAGGATGCTCGCCGCTCCGCCGACGACCATCGAGGCGAGCAGGTTGATCGAGTGGTGGAATGCGAGCGTCTCCGGGCTCGTGTACTGGATGACCACCATGTAGAGGAACCCGGCGACTCCGCCGAGCATCGCGGCGATCGTGAAGGCCATCACCTTGTAGCGGTAGGGGGAGACGCCCATCGACTTCGCGACGTTCTCGTTCTCCTTCACGATCGCGAGCGCCCGCCCGAACTTCCCCCGCGTGAGGTTGGCGACGAGGATGAAGCAGATCGCGGCGATGAGGAGCACGAGGTAGTACTGCCACTGGTCGTCGTCGAGGCCCGTCCACTCCGGCGCGCTCGTGAAGCGCGCCGAGGTGCCCTGGGACCCTCCCGTGAGCTCGGAGAGCCGCTTGGCGAGCGGCACGCCGATCACCGGGAGCGCGATCGTGACCATGGCGATCGCGAGACCGCCCAGGCGCGCGGCGGCGAACGCGACGACGAGCCCGGCGATCCCCGGCAGCACGATCGCGGCGACGAAGGTCACGAGGATCGGCCAGCCGCTGTTGACCCCGTAGGCGGTCACGTAGGCGCCCGTCCCGACGAAGAAGATCTGGCCGAGCGAGACCTGGCCCGTGTAGCCCATGATGACGTTCAGGCCGAGCACGGCGACGGCGAACACCCCGACCCGCGCGAACTGCTGGTTGACGGCGACCGGGAGGATGAGCGGGGCCACGACGAGCAGGATCGCGACGACGGCGAACGCCGCGTACATCCACCAGGCGCGGCGCTCTCCCGCGCGCGGCGTCGTGATGGGCGCCGTGAGGTCGAGAGCTGGGGCGTTCTTCGGCATGGGGGACCTCACACTCGCACGACGGTCTTGCGGCCGAACAGGCCCTGCGGCCTGACGAGCAGCACGATGAACAGGAGGACGAACGGCACGGCGATCTTCAGGTCGTGGCCGATGAACGGCACGTACACGGCCGCGAGGTTCTCGAGGATGCCGATCACCCACGCGGCGACGACGACGCCGATCGGGCTCGACAGCCCGCCGAGGATCACCGCGGCCAGCGCGTAGACGAGCACCGTGTCGAACATGCCGGGCGTGAGCGAGAGCCGCGGCGCGATCAGGGCGCCGGCCACGGCGCCGAGTGCCGCGGCGAGCCCCCAGCCGATCATGAGGTGGCGTCCGACCGAGATGCCGCTGAGGGCCGCGGACGACGGGTTGTCGGCGACCGCGCGCAGCGCGAGCCCGAGTTTCGTGCCGCGGAAGAGCAGCTGGATCAGCCCCATCACCGCGAGGATCACGAGGAACGTCCCGACGGAGCGCCAGCTCACCGTCGCCCCGAGGAACGAGAACGACGACCCGGGGAACAGCCAGGGCAGGCGGAGGTTGTTGTACGACCAGATCCATCCGCAGATGCCGGTGATCAGCGTCAGCAGGCCGACCGTCACGACGATCGCCGTGTCGGGGTCGCCCTTCTCGAACCGCCGGATCAGCACCCGCTCGATGAAGGCGCCGAGCGCGAACGACACGATCACCGACAGGATGATGCCCACGACGAGGGGCATGCCCATGCCGACGAAGGCATACACGAAGTACGCGGCGAGCACGGCCATGCCGCCCTGCGCGAAGTTGATCATTCCCGTCGACTGGTTCACGAGCACGATCGCGAGCCCGAGGGCGCCGTAGATCGAGCCGGTTCCGAGGCCGTCGACGACGAGCTGGATAAACGTTCCCATGTCAGCCCCCGAGGTATGCCTTCCTGATCTCGTCGCGGCCCTGCAGCTCCTCGGCGGAGCCGCTGAGGACGCTGCGTCCCGTCTCGAGGACGGTCGCCTGCTCCACGATCCGGAAGGCGAGGTTCGCGTTCTGCTCGACGACGAGCATCGCGATGCCCGACTCCTCCCGCAGCTTCTGGATCGAGCCGTACACGTCCTTCGCCGTCGACGGCGCGAGGCCCAGCGACGGCTCGTCGAGGACGAGGAGACGCGGCTTCGCCATGAAGGCCCGGCCGATCGCGAGCATCTGCTGCTCGCCGCCGGAGAGCGTCGAGGCGTTCTGCCCGATCCGCCGCTGCAGGTTCGGGAACAGCTCCAGGAGGAAGTCGATGTCGCCGCGGATGCTCTTGGCGTCCTTGCGCAGATAGGCGCCGACCTGGAGGTTCTCGCGCACCGACAGGTTCGGCAGCGTGCCCCGGCCCTCCGGGACGTGGGCGATGCCGAGGGAGGCGACCTTCTCCGGCCCGGCATGCGTGATGTCGGCGCCGTCGAAGGTGATCTTCCCCCCGACGTTGACGGTCCCGCTGATCGCGCGCAGCGTCGTGGTCTTGCCTGCGCCGTTGGAGCCGAGGATTCCGACGGCTCCTCCATCGGGGACGGAGAGGGACACGCCCTCCAGGACCGTCACGCGCCCGTAGGCCGCCGTGACGCCGGTGAGCTCAAGCAGCGTCATCCGCGGCCTCCGATCCGATGTAGGCCTCGATCACCCGGGGGTCGGCCTGCGCCTCGGCCGCCGTGCCCTCCATGAGCTTGCTGCCGTAGTTGAGCACGACCACGCGGTCGGTCAGCGCCGAGATCAGGCCCATGTTGTGCTCGACGATGACGACCGTCATGTCGCCGTCGCGCGTGAGGGAGCGGACCGTCTCCATCAGCTGCTCGACCTCGCCGTGGGACAGACCGGCGGCCGGCTCGTCGAGGAGGAGGAGCGACGGATGCGACAACCGCGCCCTGCACAGCTCGATCGCCTTGTGGAGACCGTGCGAGAGCTCGTCGGCGCGGGAGTGCGCCGCCCATCCGAGCCCCTGGTCGTCGAGGAGCGCGAGGGCCTCGTCGCGGATCTCGCGCTCGCGCCGCCCGGTCGGGGGCAGGCGGAGCGACCAGGCCACGGGACC
>JBQDDT010000079.1:0-9929 GCA_052092505.1 Microbacterium sp.
ACCTGCAGCGGCGGCTCGGCTTCTCCTGCCTCTTCATCAGCCACGACCTCGCGGTCGTCGAGCTGCTGTCGGAGAACGTCGTCGTCCTGCAGCGCGGACAGATCGTGGAGCAGGGGGAGGCGCGGTCGGTGCTCCAGGCGCCGCAGACCGAGTACACGCGCCGTCTCGTCGACGCCGCGCCGCTTCCCGACCCCGCGCGCCAGCGCGCCCGCCATTCGTCGACCATCACGACCGTCTAGCACCATCCACGCAGTACCGAACAGGAGAAGAAGACATGCGCATCATGACCGTCTACGCACATCCCGCCGACACGATCACCAACTGCGGCGGCACGCTGGCGCTGCACGCCGACGCCGGCGACGAGATCGTGGCGGTGATCATCACGCACGGCGGCCGCATCCACCCCAACGTGTACGCCGAGGAGGCGCGCAAGGACGACGCCGACCCGAGGCTCACCGCTGCGGGCAGAGCGGAGATCATCGAGAACAAGAAGGGCGAGCTGCGGCGCGCTGCCGACATCATCGGCATCGGCTCCATCGAGTTCCTCGACCACGACGATCTCATGAGCACCGTCCAGGAGGACGTCGTGGACCAGGTCGCCGAGCTGATCGCGAAGCACCGACCGGACGTCGTCATCGCCGACTACCCGCAGAACCCCGCGGTCACGAACTCCACGCACACCATCGCGACGATGACGCTCATCGCCGCGATGGATCGGGCGGCCTCGTTCCTGAGGAACCTGGACGGCAAGGAGGAGGTCAACGTCAAGCAGGTGTTCCTCGGCGGTCTCCCGGTGCTCGCGAGCGATGCGCTGTCGACCTACGGCGTCCGCAACGACCTGTTCATCGACATCAGCTCGGTGGTCGGTCGGAAGGTCGCGGCCATGGACTGCTTCGGCAGCCAGGGCTACGACGGCCCGTTCGCCCGCAAGCTCATCGAGGCGAGCAACGGGGAGTTCGGACGCTCGGCCGGTGTGGCGCTCGCCGAGCCCTATGTCCGGTTCCGCGGTGAGACCCGCTCACTGCTGCCGCTGACGGAGTACGCCCAGGCGGCCGACCCGCTCACCCGGCACGTGGCGTACTCGCAGTTCGACGTGCGGCGCGAGTTTCCGCTCGCCTAGGGAACCCATCCGCCAACCGACCCAGGAGGACCTGTGACGGCGAACGCCTTCGCCCACCTCGTCGGCCGCTCGATCGACGAGCTGCCGACCCCCGCGGTGCTGATCGACCTCCCGACGCTGCATCGCAACATCGCGCAGATGGCCGATCTCGCGCGCGGCTTCGACGTCGGCCTGCGCCCGCACTGGAAGACGAGCAAGAGCGTCGAGGTCGCTCGCCTGCAGATCGAGGCCGGGGCCGTCGGGCTGACGACCGCGACGGCCGAGGAGCTCGACGCGCTCGTCGGCGCCGGCGTCGATGACGTGTTCTGGGCCTACCCGCCTGTCGGCCCCCACCGAATCGCGACGGCGCTGCGTGCCGCACGACGTGCGCGCGTGATCGTCGGGCTCGACTGGGTCGCGGCGGCGGTGGCGCTCTCCGCCGCCGCGGCGGCCGAGGGCGTCGAGCTCGAGATCCGGCTCGAGGTCGACACCGGCCTCGGCCGCACGGGGGTCGATCCCGACGATGCGGTGGAGGTCGCCCGGCATCTCGCGCGCATGCCGGGCCTCGTGCTGGAGGGCGTCTTCACGCACGAGGGACATGTCCAGGGCGTGGGGGCCGATCCCGAACGGCGCTTCCAGGTCGGAACGGCGGCTGGACGGCTGCTCGCGGACGTCGCCGAGCTGCTGCGCGCTGACGGGCTCGACATCCCGAGCGTCTCGGTGGGCTCGACGGCCGGGGCGCGTTCCGCCCCGCGCGCCGCCGGGGTGACCGAGGCGCGCCCCGGCACGTACGTCTACGGCGACGATAACCAGGTCGCCATCGGGACGACCGATCCCGCTGACACCGCGATGACCCTGCTCAGCCGGGTGATCAGCACGCAGCGCCGCGAGCCCGCGCTGATCGACGCCGGGATCAAGGCCATGAGCTCGGACGGCACGATGCACGGCGACGGCCGAATCGGCACCGTGGTGTCCGGGGGCGGGGGCGTGCTCGCCGCCGGACACGAGGAGCACGGCTTCCTCCGTGAGTCGTCGTCGGTGCAGGTCGGCGACCTGATCCGGATCCGTCCGAACCACGCCTGCGGGCTCACGAACATGCACTCCCACGTCTTCGCCGTGGAGGACGGCGTCGTCGTCGACATCTGGCCCGTCCTGGGCCGCCATTAGAAAGGAATCGCTGTGAAGCAGATCTCAGCCCCCACCGCACCGGCGCCGGCCGGAACCTACTCGTCGGGCATCGTCAGCGGGGGATTCCTGTTCCTCGCCGGGCAGGGCCCCTTCGACGTCGACGGCGGTCTCGTCGGAGTGACGTTCGCGGAGCAGGTCCGGCAGACGTTCGCGAACCTCGAGGCGGTCGCCACGGCGGCCGGAACGTCGATGAGCAATGCTGTCCGCATCGGCGTGTATCTCGACGACCTCGCCGACTGGGCCGAGTTCAACGAGGTGTCGAAGGAGTTCCTGGGCACACCGTATCCGGCGCGCACGTCGATTCAGGCCGATCTGAACGGCTTCCTCGTCGAGGTCGATGCGGTCGTCGCGATCGACCGGGACGCGTGACCCGCATGGAGCTGATGCGCATCGGCGATGTGGGCAGAGAACGGCCGGTCGCTCGGCACGGCGGCGCGACATACGCGCTCGACGGCCTCACGCGTGACATCGACGGCGAGTTCCTCGCGAGTGGGGGAATCGGACGCGTGACGCGCGCACTCGCCGCGGGCCGGCTTCCCACGGTGAGCGTCGAGGGCGAACGCGTCGGCGCGCCGATCGACCGTCCTGCCGCGGTGATCTGCATCGGTCAGAACTACGCGGCGCATGCCGCGGAGTCGGGCTCCGAGCCGCCGAGCGAGCTGATCGTCTTCTTCAAGCACCCCAACACGGTCGTCGGGCCGTTCGACGACGTCGTCATCCCCTCCGGAGCCGAGAGGCTCGACTGGGAGGTCGAGCTCGGCGTCGTCATCGGGCGCGCGACGCGCGATGTCTCATCGCGCGAGGAGGCGGAGGCCGCGATCGCCGGGTACGTCGTGTGCAACGACGTGTCGGAACGGGAGCATCAGCTCGTGACATCCCTCGGGCAGTGGTCGAAGGGCAAGACCGCGCCGACCTTCTGTCCTGTCGGGCCCGTGCTCGTTCCCGCGGACGAGGTGGATCCCGGCGATCTGCGGATCTGGTCGACGGTGAACGGCGAACCGCGCCAGGAATCGACGACGGCCGACCTCATCTTCGACGTGCCCGCCATCGTTCAGGAGCTGTCGCAGTACGTCCAGCTCGATCCCGGCGACCTCATCTGCACCGGGACGCCGCAGGGCGTCGCGCTGTCGGGTCGCTTCCCGTATCTCGCGGACGGAGACGTCATGGAGATGGGTGTGGCCGGCCTCGGCCGGCAGCGATCGCGTCTGGTCGCGGCGAGCGTGCAGGGCTGAGGTCCGCTGGTCGGACCACCGCGGGAACCGAGAGTCGGCGCCCGATCATCCTCGGCGCGCCGGGTGCCCCCGCGCCGACGCGTCGTCAGCCGACGCCGTGCAGGCGCGCGTGGAGTGCGCGGACCTCGGCGCTCAGCTCGGGATCGGGCCCCGCGACCCGGATGCCGGGCGCGACGGCCGAGATCGGAAGCGCGGCCACGGGCGCGTCAGGGACGCGCCACTCCCGCAGCCAGCCGACCAGCTGCTCGGTGCTGACGGCGTACACGATGCGGCCGAGCCCGACCCACGCGTGGGCCGCGGAGCACATGGGGCAGTGCTCGCCGCTCGTGTACACGGTGGCGGCGGCGCGCTCGGCGGGCGAGAGGTGCTCGGCCGCCCAGCGGGCGATCTCGAATTCGGGGTGCCGCGTGCGATCCCCGCCGGCGACGCGGTTGCGGTCCTCGAAGAGCACCGCTCCGCCCTCGTCGACGAGGACCGATCCGAACGGCTCGTCCCCGGCGTCCATGGCCTCGCGCGCGAGCTCGACGCAGCGCCTCAGGAAGGCGCGATCCGTCTCGGTGGGAAGCGGAAAGCTCATGTCCTCACTCAAGCACGTCCGGCGCCGGGCGTCGACCGCGCGTCGCGGCTGTCGGCGTCGGCGTCGGCATGGACGATGTCGTGCTCCACATGGCCGGCCATGGCGGAGGCCGCCTCGTCGGGGTCGCGGCGGGCGATCGCCTCGACGATCGCACCGTGATCGCGCCGGCGCAGCTCGGGATCGTCGGCGCGGAAGATCGCGTTCGTCGCGCGCCCGTCGCGGATCGCCGCGAGCGTGGCCGTGTGCAGATCGCGCATGAGCGCGTTTCCCGACGCCTCGAACACAAGCTGGTGGAAGCTGCCGGGAGCCTGGCCGTGCGCGTGGGGGAGGGAGCGCTCCGCGCCCGCGTTGTGATCGTCGCGCAGCAGGGCGCGCAGCCCCTCCAGCTGCTCATCCGTCCGATGGAGCGCCGCCTGGCGCGCTGCCTCGATCTCGAGGGCGCGGCGCACGCCCAGGACGTCGGCCATCGGTGCGTCGGCGATGTAAGAGGAGACGATCCCGTCGACGGGCGTGCGCGAGCGGACGAATGTCCCGACGCCGCGGACCGGCTCGAGCATCCCCACGATCGTCAGCGAGCGCACCGCCTCGCGCAGCGTCGAGCGGCCCACGCCGATCCGGGTCATCAGCTCGTCCTCGCGCGGGATGCGGGAGTTGATCGTCCACTCGCCCCTGCTGATCCGAGACCGCAGGTAGGTCACGGCGACATCCGTCTTGTCGGGGACGGGGAAGCGAACGGCCACGAGACCTCCTGGAACGTGCTGCGGCGAATCATGGCCGCGACGCCGGTGCGGAGCACGCGGCATCGTTTCTCCAATGCTACGTTAAATAGGTAAACCTTAGTTAGATCAGGAGAAATCGTCCATGCGTTCATCCCTCGTCGTGGCGGCCATCGCCGTCTCCGCAGTCGCCCTCGCCGGCTGCGCCCCCTCCGGTGGCTCTGACACCCCGACCGACGCGGAGGAGGGAACGACATCGGCCGCCGCCGAGCTCGGCATCCCGGAGGAGTGGCACTACGTGGAGGGAGAGGGGCAGCCCACCGCGGACGCGCAGGTGCAGCTCCCCGTCTCCGTCACCGACGGGACGGGCGAGGAGGTCGAGATCACCGACACCGGCAGGATCATCGTCGGCGGCGACGACGTCGCGGAGATCCTGGGGGCGCTCGGTCTCGCCGACAGCGTCTACGCGGCGCCGGCGGACGGCGCCTCGCAGATCGCGCAGGACGCGCCCGTGCAGTTCGAGTTCTCGCAGGCGACCGGCACCGAGGGGCTCCTCTCCATCGACGGAAGCCTGTTCATCGGCAACAACCCGCGCCGTCACGGCGACATCGCCCAGCAGTTCCGCGACGCCGGCGTGGACGCGGCGGTCTACGACGACCAGCAGCCGACCATCGACAAGATCCGCGCCGTCGCCGAGTACCTGGGGGACTCGGCCGCGGGCGACGAGATCGCCACCGCTGTCGAGGAGGAGCTGGCCGCGGCTTCCGAGGCCGCGGAAGGACTCGACGACCTCCGTGTGCTGCAGGTGACCTCCAGCGGCGCCGGTGGAGCGGACGCGGTCGTCGGAACGGGCACGGCCGGAGCCGACATCGCCGAGGCGATCGGCGTGACGAGCATCGGCGTCGACAGCGGCCTGCGCGGCTACTCCGTGGAGTACAGCGACGAGGGCCTCCTCGGCACCGAGCCGGACGCGATCCTCGTCGGCACCGCCGACCTCGAGGAATGGGGTGGCGTCGAGGGCTTCATGGAGGCGTTCCCGACGCTCGTCGACACCCCGGCCTGGAAGAACGACGAGGTGTACGTGATGCCGAGCACGCAGCTCAAGGTGAGCGGCCCGGCTCTCGGGGTCGGCGCACGCGCGCTCGCCGAGGAGCTCGCCTCCGCGCACGCCGGATGAGCGCACCCTCGGTGCGCCCCGTCCGGCGCTTCCCCGTGCCGGTCGGGGCCGTCCTCGGGCTGTGCGTGCTCGGCGTCGCGGTCGTGCTCGCCATCGGCATCGGCCCGATCGAGATCGCCCCCGCGCCCGTCGTCCGCGTCGTGCTGCACGAGGTGTTCGGGGTCGGCGAGCCGGGCGACGCCCTCGAGACGACCGTGGTGATGAACCTCCGGATGCCGCGCGTGCTCTTCGGGGCGCTCGCGGGCGCCGCGCTCGCCGTGTCGGGCGCGGCGCTGCAGGGGCTGTTCCACAACCCCCTCGCCGATCCTGGCATCATCGGCGTCAGCGGTGGCGCCTCCGCCGGCGCCGTGGCCGCGATCGTCCTGCTGCCCCCGCTCGGCGCGACGTTCTTCGGCTGGCTGGTGCCCGCGAGCGCGTTCGCCGGGGGCGCGCTGGCGACCACCCTGATCTACGTGCTCGCCCGGCCCCGCGCCGGAAGCGGGACGGCCAGGCTGCTGCTGGTCGGCGTCGCCATCGGCGCGGGCTTCGCGGCGGTGACCGGGTTCCTCACCTACGTTGCGGACGACGACGACCTGCAGTCGATCGTGTTCTGGCAGATGGGCTCGCTCGGCAGCATCGACTGGGTGAAGCTCGCGCTCGTCGCGCCGCCGATCCTCGTCGGCGTCGGGGTCCTCGTGACGATGCACCGGTCGCTGGACCTCCTGGCGCTCGGGGAGCGCGACGCTCGGCACCTGGGGCTCGACGTCGTCCGCACCAGGGCCCTGGTCATCGCCCTGGCGGCCCTCGTCACCGGAGCGGCGGTCGCGTTCGCCGGCACGATCGGATTCATCGGCCTCGTCGTGCCGCACATCGTCCGGATGGCGTTCGGGCCCGCGCACCGCGCGGTCGTCCCGATGTCGGCGATCGTCGGGGCTCTCCTGATCGTGGTGGCCGACACGGCCGCGCGCAGCATCGCCCCTCCGTCGGAGGTGCCGATCGGGCTGTTCACCGCCGCACTGGGTGCGCCGTTCTTCCTCTGGCTGGTGCTGCGCTCGAGGGAGGTGCGCGTGTGAGCGGATCGGAGGACGCCCTGGTCGTCGACAGCCTCTGCGTCGAGGCGGGAGGGCGCCTGCTGCTCGACGGCGTGACGTTCCGCGCGCGGGCCGGCGAGGTCGTCGCCCTCGTGGGGCCCAACGGCGCGGGGAAGTCGACGCTCCTGCGGGTGCTCGCTGGCGACATCGAGCCGGACTCCGGCGAGGCGACGGTCGGCGGGAGGCGGCCCAGCCGGTGGAAGGCGAGGGAGCTGGCCCGTAAGCGGGCCGTGATGTCGCAGGATCATGCGATCGCCTTCTCCTTCACCGTGCGGGAGGTCGTCGAGATGGGGCGTGTGCCGCACGATCGCAGGGACGACGACGCCGCGATCATCGAGCGCGCGCTGCGGGACGGCGACGTCCTCGCGCTCCAGGAGCGCGACGCGACCACCCTCTCCGGTGGCGAGCTGTCGCGGACCGTCTTCGGCAGAGTGCTCGCGCAGGAGACGCCGGTGGTGCTCCTGGACGAGCCGACCGCCGCCCTCGACCTGCGGCACCAGGAGCAGGTGATGCGCGTCTCCCGCGGGCTGGCCGATGCCGGCTGCTGCGTCGTCGTCGTGCTCCACGACCTCAACCTCGCCGCACGGTACGCGGATCGCGTCGCCATGTTCGGTGAGGGCGCGCTCGTGGCCGATGGTTCGCCGCGCGACGTCCTCACGGCCGAGCGCATCCGCGAGGTGTACCGGCAGGAGGTGCGCATCCTCGCGCATCCCACGACGGGAGCCCCGCTGGTGGTGTCCGTATGAGCGCGGCGCTCGATCGCCTCGTCCCGCTGCCGCGTCCCGCAGTCTCGGAGCGTGTCCCCGTCCTCCGGGCGCCGGACGCGAGTCTGACCCGCCCCGCGACGCCGGGCTGGCAGGTGGAGGAGCGGGGTGCGGCGGAGGCGCGCGTGCGCTTCTGGCACCATGCTCCGCTGGCGCGGGCCGTGGCGCTCGCCGCGAGCGGGTGGGGTCGCCCCGATCCGCCCGACGCGTGCGACCTCGTCGCGGCGGGCGATGGATGGTGGACGGGCGCCTTCCGAGTCCCGTCCGACTGGCAGGCGACGTACGCGATGGTCGAGCACGACGGCGCCGGCGATCCGCCGTGGTGGGAGGACGGGCTCAAGGCCAGACCGAGGCTCGTGCTGGGGACGACGGACATGCGTCGCGCGCACCAGGGTGCCGCCGTGCGTCTGGTGGGGGGACGCCCATGGCTGCGGACGGACGGATCCGTGCCGGTGCGCCTCGACGAGCTCCCGCGGCGCGCGGGCGAGCCGCGCGTGCGCGTCGCCCGGACGGGAGGCGACACCGGCGAGGTGCCGCTTGTCGTCGTCTTCGACGGCGAGGCGCACGTCGAGCGGCTGGGGACCCCCGCGCTGTACGAGGCCGCCCACCGGTCGGGGATCGCCCCCTCCCTCGCGCTCGCGTTCGTCGACTCCGGCCCGGATCGGGGCTCGGCCCTCGGCGTCCCGGGTGCGCACGCGCGCTGGGTCGCGCGAGAGCTCGTCCCTCGCCTGCAGCGGGAGGGCGTCCGCGGGCCGGTCTCGGCGGAGCGGACGATCGTGCAGGGCTCCTCCTTCGGCGGGCTGTCCGCGCTGTTCGCCCTGAGCCGGTCGGAGGGGCGGATCGCGTCGGCCGTCGCGCAGTCGGTGTCGTTCTGGCGGTACCCGCGGGGTGAGCTGCTCGAGGCGGTCGCCGACGCGCTCCCGCGGCGATCGCGGGTGCGCCTGCACGCCGGGCGCTACGAGGGGAGGGGTCCGGAGGTCAGCCGGGACCTGGCGGGGCTGCTCACCGCGCGGGGCCACGACGCCGGAGCGCGGGTCGTGAGCGGCGGTCACGACTGGGCATGGTGGGTGCCGGAGGCGATCGAGGAGGTCGGCGCCCTCCTGCGCGGCTGACGGGAGCGCGCGGCGATCACTGCCTGAGTCGGTCTCAGCGGCGGTCCTCCGTCTGCGTCGAGTCACGTGCGATCACGGTGAGCGCGATGTCGTGACGAGGCTCGTCCGGCGCCTGCCCGAGAAACCTCTCTGCGACGGTCGTCCCATTCGCGGAAGCATCGATGCGGATCGAGGAGAGGGATGGCGTCGTCAGTGAGGTGAATGGTGTGTCGTCGACACCGATGATCGCCACCTGTTTCGGGACGTTCAGGCCTGCGTCGAGCGCTCCGGCGAGCGCGCAGGCGGCGACGGTGTCGTCGAAGGCGCATATTCCCAACGTTCCGTCCTGTGCGGCATCGTGCAGAGCTGCGATCGTTGCTCTCGCATTCTCTCTCTCCAGCGAGAGACGGCGCGCGCCCAGAACCTGATTGCGTGTCCGGGCGTACTCTTTCTGCGCTCCCCGTAATCGCGCGTGTGCGTTGCTCTCACGCGGTGTTTCCACGGTGGGAAGTGCGTAGACGATCGTCGTCAGCCCGCGGTCGAGGAGGTGCGCGATCTGCGCCCGTCCGATCGCTTCCTCCCAGGGCCGATCCCCGGCGTCGCTGGTGCTCGTTGCAGGGGCCGAACGGTAACGCGCCTGTATCCCCAGCGACTCGAGTCTTCCCCAGACCCTCTCGCTCACGTGTGTGAGTGAGAGGACTCCGAAAGGGTGGAGTGCCTGCACGAGTGTGATCAGATCATCGTCGGCGGCGACATCCGTGGTCAAAGGGGTCAGTCCGGCTTCTCGGAGCCGTGTTGAGATCGCGTCCAGGAAGGGCTCGGTGATGTATCCACGCAGAGTGGCGTCCTTGACGATGAGAACGAGATTCGAGTGTCCTCGTCGCAAAGCGGCGGCCGCAGCACTGGGCGTGTAGCCGAGTGGAGCGGGCGCCGGCTGCACCCGCGGGCGCGGAGCGGGGGGGTGAGTGGGGCGGGGCTGTGGGGGGTGGACATAGGTCACGGTGGTGGTGGGGAC
>JBQDDT010000079.1:9939-13348 GCA_052092505.1 Microbacterium sp.
ACCTTTGTGGGGTGGCCCTCGCCCCCCGGGGGCGCCCCCCCGGGGGGGGTTGCAGCCGAGTGCTGCGGCCGCCGCCTGCACCCGCTGGCGCGTAGCGGGGGAGATCGTCTGGCGAGGATCTCGGTTGAGGACATAGCTCACGGTCGAGGTGGAGACACCGCTCTGCCGGGCGACATCCGCCAGCGTCGGGCGCTTCGCGCGGGTCTCGTTCGCCATGCCCACAGTCTGTCACCGGCGATGCGTGCCGCTCTGAGACTCGGCGGCCTCGGCCGAACGCTCCTCTTCCTCCTCGCGGGGAAGTCTGCGGACCCAGAAATACCCGAGGAGGGACGAGATGCTGACGCAGGCGACGAGCAAGACGAAGAGCCCGTGTGGGTTCGCCGCCGCGATCGTCGGGATGAAGATCGCCGCGACTGCGGCGATGACCCGCGCCACGGCAATGGTGATCCCCTGGGCGGTTGCACGCAGAAGCGTGGGAAAGAGCTCCTGGGTCCAGACCTTGTACAGCGCTTCGCCGGCGAGTGCTGCGCCGACGGAGAACGCGTAACTCATGAAGATGAGCGACCAGAGCTGGCCGCCGGTCAGCATCGGTGCCGCGAACGCTGCGACCTGAATCAGGGCGCCGACGACGAACCACGTGTAGCGCCGCTGTCCGTCGACGATCCGCATGAAGAGGAACCCTGTGAGCAGGCCCAAGGGGATGTTGACGAGCTTGAGGAGTCCGAACACCTGCACTGTCGTCCCTCCGAGCTCCGTGAAGAGGAGCGCGGAGAACTGGCCCATCGTGTTCGATGCGACTGTCCAGAACGCGTAGAACAGGCTGGTCGCGACGAGTGCGGTGAAGAACCGGCGAGTACTCAGCCGCCGCAGCGATCCGATGGTGATGTCGTCGCCAGCGACCGCACCCCGAGATTCGCGCTCACGCGCGGCCTTCCACTCTGGGGATTCGGGCATGGTGAGCCGGGCGACCAGGACGATGAGGGCGACGATCCCGATGTGTGCGAAGAGGAGTCGCCCGCCCGTCGTCTCCATTGCTCCCACGAGCGCGCTGAGGCCGTTCGAGACACCGATCCCGACGAGCCAGAGGATCGCGGAGAAACCGACGAAGCGACCTCGTTCGCCGGGTGGTGCTTCCTCCGCGATCAGAGCAAGGGAAACGGGCAGATCCGCGCCGATCGCGAGTCCGGCAACGACGACGCCGACGAACAAGACGGAGACGGAGGGCGCCCAGGCCATGATGACCATCGAGAGCACGAGCGCCATGAGTGTCGCGGAGTAGACAGCGCGCCGTCCGACGCGGTCGCCGAGCCGTCCTCCGAAGAGCGCACCGGCGGCGAAGCTGAACGTGAGCAGCGAGGACAGCCATCCGAACTCGAGGTCGGTGATCCCCATGACGGGGCGATACAGCACGAGTGCGGTCCCGGTCGAGATCAGGACCGCGGCGTCGAGATAGGAAGCCATGCCGGCGAGGACCGCGGTCTTCCAAGCGCGACGACGGTCAGAAGGCGGCGGTGTAGTCATCGATGGCTCCTCATTGAGTGGTCTACTTTAACGATTCAGTAGAATCGTCGAGCATCGATTCGGTTTCGTCAAGTCGTCGGAACGAGAATCGGCAGACGAAGGAGCAGCGGTGCCCGAGATGACCTGGAAGGCGAAGTGGCTTGGAGGGCCGGTGGAACGGCGAGGCACGGAGCGGTGGGCGTTCGGCCGGACGCTGTTTCGCTCGTCTTTGACTGTGGCGGGAGCCGGCACCGACGATGGCTATCTGCGTGTCTCGGCGGACTCTCATTACGTGATGTACGTCAACGGGGTGGAGATCGCACGCGGCCCCGGGCGTTCGCAGCCGAGGCGGAAGACGCACGATCGGATCGATCTCGCGGGGGTCCTTCGCCCAGGGAAGAACGTTCTGGCCTGTGTTGTGACGTACTTCGGGCGCTCGAATGCTCTCTGGCAGCGGCCAGTTCCGTCGGGTGAGCTCGGCGCGGGTGCTGCGCTGATCGTGGACGGCCGGGTCGAGGATCAGGTGGTAGGAACGGAGCTGGTGTGGCAGGTGCGTGAATCGAGCGCGTGGACTGAGCTGCCAGGGGGAAAGCTCGATGGAGTGCCGTCAGTCGCTTTCGACGCCCGTGAGCTCGATCCGTCGTGGATGCAGCGTGATGATGACGAGGACGCGTGGGAGGTCACCAGTGCCGTGAACGCAGCCCACCGTGGGTGGATGACGGGCGCAAGTCCACCAGCGGCGCCATTCGGAGCACTGCCCGAGGCGCGCCGTGTCGCGAGCGTCGTGCCTCGGAAAGCGAGACTCGACGCCATCGTCGTGAGTTCAGCGACGCTTCCGGACGCTCCTCATCCGTGCGACCACCTCACCCGACTGGCACAGCTCGACTGGGGGAGCGCCCGGTCGGGAGGCGACGCGTCTCGCGTCACGTTGGCCGAGGATCAGGTGCTCGTGATCCGCGCGGATCACGAGCGCGTGGTCAAGGGCACGTTCCACGCCGACCTCGAGGCGCCGCGAGGGACGACGATGGACGTAGCGTTCTCCGAGCAGGTCGACGGTCCGCGCGACCCGCTCTCATCCAGGAGCGGGCATCGGTACGTTGCGCGGGGGTATGACGATCACGTCGAGACATACGAGGCGTACGGGATGCGTGCGGCGTTCCTCGTCGTGAGGCCTCCGTCAGCGGGGACCGTCGCCGTTTCGCAGGTGAGCGTGTCGGAACGTCTTCGTCCGTGGGCGCTGGCTGACCGTTTCCGTTCGGACGATCCGGGTCTGGCTCGCCTCTGGAACGCAGGGGTGCGCACGACGAGTCTCAATTCTGATGGCGGGTTCACCGATTGCCCGACCCGCGAGCAGCGAGCCTGGGTAGGCGACGGCGTCGTGCACGCCGGCGTCCACCTCGTCGCGAACGATGACTGGAGTGCGGTCGAAGAGCATCTGTGGCTCACCGATTCCCCCCGTGAGGACGGCATTCTGCCGATGAGCGTCGCGGGGGATCTGGAGCACCGAGACGGCGTCACCATCCCGACCTGGTCGCTTCACTGGGTGCACACGGTCTGGTCGTTCTTCATGCACGCGGGGATCGAAAGAGTTCGTCCTCATCTGCCCACAGTTCGCAGGATCCTGGCGTGGTTTGCCGAGCGCCAGCGTGGATCCGGACTGCTCGGGGAGACGGGGGAATGGGACCTCGTCGACTGGTCCGCTGTCTACGTACGCGGTGATTCGGGCGCTGTCACCGCGCTGTGGGTACGGGCGCTTCGGGAGTTCGCGGACATGTGCCGCGAGGCATCGGATGAGGGCTCCAGATGCTGGGCCGCTTCGCTCGCGGATCGTGCGAGCGAGGCGTTCGAACTGCTGTGGCAGCCGGTGAAGGGCTTGTATGCGGACTTCCGTGCCGACGGTCTTCCGATG
>JBQDDT010000080.1:0-13326 GCA_052092505.1 Microbacterium sp.
TGTTTCCGGGGCGGGGGCCGCCGGGGCGCGTGCCCATGCCCTGCGCGTTCCCGTACGGGTTGTTTCCGGGGCGAGGGGCACCGGGCTTCGGCGCGCCGCCCGGCTTGGGGGCGGCGGGGCTCGGCGCCTCGGAGCCCGGGCTGGGCGCACCGGAGGCGGCGCTCGGCGTGGGTGCGCCGCCGGGGCGCTCCGCGCCGGGGCTCGGCGGTGCCGACGCCTGGGGCGCCTCCGCCGGCTTCTCCTCGGCCTCGACCTCGGGCTGGGCCTCGGGCTCGGCCTTCGCCGGGCCTGGCTTCGGCCCCGGCGTCGGACGCGCGGCGCCGCGGTTCGTGCGACCGGCCGGCTTCTTCCCGCCGGATGCGCCGTCGCCGCCGACCGGCTTGGCCCCGTCGGCCTCGAGCGCCTGGCGGAGCTTGCGCGCGACCGGGGGCTCGATGGTGGACGACGGGCTCTTGACGAACTCGCCGAGATCCTTCAGCTTGGCGAGAGCCGCCTTGCTGTCGACGCCGAACTCGGCAGCGATCTCGTGTACGCGTGGTTTAGCCACAATTCTCCTGTCTGGGCGGCCTGCCCGGACAGGGGCAGACCTCTAAAGGCGGACGGGTCTCATTTCGAGCCGTTCACTTGGTTTCCATAGCTGGTCAGCCATTCCTCGAAGGTCTGCGTGTCGAGCGGGCCCGGCACGCGGAGTGCTCGTGCGAACGCGCGGCGTGTCAGTGCGGTCTGCACACATCGACGCGCCGGATGAACCCACGCGCCTCGCCCTGGCTTCGAGCCGGTCTCATCGGGGATGAGGGCCGAATCGATCGACACCACTCTCAGCAGTGACGCTCGGGCTGCACGCGCACGGCATCCGACGCACGTTCGTACGGGTTCCATTCTACACCTCGCGCACGCCGTCGCCGCCGGGCGTGTCCGCGCGCCGCCCGGCGCCCCGGCGCGTGTCGTCAGTCGTCGGAGTCCAGGATGGAATCGGGCTGGATGTCGATCTTCGCGCCCGTGAGCTTCGCGGCGAGCCTGGCGTTCTGGCCCTCCTTGCCGATCGCGAGCGAGAGCTGGTAGTCCGGCACGAGGGCGCGCACGGCCTTGGTCGCCTTGTCGAGCACGAAGCTCGACGTCACCTTCGCGGGAGACAGCGCCGCCCGCACGAACGAGGCGAGATCCTCGTCGTAGTCGACGATGTCGATCTTCTCCCCGCCGAGCTCCTCCGTGACGGCGCGGACGCGCCGCCCGAGCTCGCCGATGCAGGCGCCCTTGGCGTTGATCGACGGATCGGTCGCCCGCACCGCGATCTTCGTGCGATGCCCCGCCTCGCGGGCGAGGGAGAGGATGTCGACGAGCCCTCCGGCGATCTCGGGGACCTCCATCGCGAAGAGCTTGCGCACGAGGCCGGGGTGAGTGCGCGAGACGGTGATGGCCGGTCCCTTCATCCCCTTCGAGACGCTCGTGACGTACACGCGCATCCGCGTGCCGTGCGCGTAGTCCTCGCCGGGGACCTGCTCCTCCGGGGGCAGGATCGCCTCGACCGTGCCGAGATCGACGTGGATCATCCGCGGGTTCGGGCCCTGCTGGATCACGCCGGCGACGATGTCGCCCTCCTTGCCGCGGAACTCGCCGAGCACGGCCTCGTCCGCGATGTCGCGCAGCCGCTGGCCGATGACCTGCTTGGCGGCGTACGCGGCGATGCGGCCGAAGTCCTCCGGCGTCGACTCCTCCTCGCCGATGACGGCGCCGTCGTCGTCCGTGACGGGCACGTAGATGCCGACGTGCCCCGTCTTGCGGTCGAGCTCCGCGCGCGCCCCTGCGGGTACGGCGTCTGACTGAGAGACGTGCTTGCCGTAGGCGGTCAGGACCGCCTGCTCGATGATGCCGACGAGTTCGTCGAGCGGAATCTCCTTCTCACGCTCGATGTTGCGGAGCAGTCCAAGATCGATGTCCACTGCGTTCTCCCTCTTCAGTTCTTTCCGGCGTCGCGCCAGCCGATCGCTCCACGTTACCCGAACGGGAACGACGACACGAAGGCGCTGCCGAGGCCGCGGGAACGGAGCCCGCGGGGGCCACGGCCGCGCGGACCGCGGCGATCAGGCGGTCAGGCGCGCGACGGCCTCTGCCGCCGGGAGCGTCTCGCGCTCCCCCGAACGGCGATCCCACAGCTCGACGTCTCCGTCGGCGGCTCCCCGGCCGACGACGAGGAGCTGCGGCACGCCGAGCAGTTCGGCGTCGCCGAACTTCACACCGGGCGAGACCTTCGGCCTGTCGTCGTAGAGCACGTCTCGGCCGGCATCCTCGAGCTGCGCGGTCACCCGCTCGGCGAGGTCGTAGGCGTCCGTCCCCTTGCCGGTGGCGACGACGTGGATGTCGAACGGCGCGATCGCCTCCGGCCAGATCAGCCCCTTGTCGTCGCTGAACAGCTCGGCGATGAGGGCGAGCACACGGGTGACGCCGATGCCGTACGAGCCCATCGTGACGGTGACGAGCTTGCCGTTCGCATCGAGCACCTTGAGGCCGAGCGCGTCGGCGTACTTGCGGCCGAGCTGGAAGACATGGCCGATCTCCATGCCGCGGGCGAGCGTCACGGAGCCCGAGCCGTCGGGGGCCGGGTCGCCCTCGCGCACGGTGGCGGCCTCGACCGTTCCGTCGGCGGCGAAGTCACGGCCGACGACGAGCGAGCGCACGTGCTTGTCGCGCTCATTGGCTCCGGTGATCCACGAGGTGCCGTCGACCACGCGCGGGTCCAGGAGGTAGCGGATCCCGGTGGCCGATTCGGCGCCGAGGACGGGACCCGACGGACTCCACGGTCCGATGAAGCCCGCGACGAGCGCCGGATTCCGTGCGAGGTCCTCCGCGGTGGCCGGCTCGACCTCGGCGGGCGAGAAGGCCGCCTCGACCCGCTTGCCGTCGACATCGCGGTCGCCCGGGACGCCGACGACGACGAGCTCGCGCGATCCGTCGGGATGGGTCAGCGCCAGCACGACGTTCTTCAGCGTGTGCTCCGCACCCCATCCGCCCTCCGGCGCGTCCAGCACAGCATTGGCGTGAGCGACGAGCGTGTCGATCGTCGTCGTGCCGGGCGAGTCGAAGACCTCGGGGGCGGGCTGGCCGTCGAACGGGATCGGCTCGGGCGCGACAGTCGTGAACGCCTCGACGTTGGCCGCGTAGCCTCCATCACTGCGCACGAACGTGTCCTCCCCGACCGGCGTGGGGTGCAGGAACTCCTCGCTGCGCGACCCGCCCATGGCGCCGGCATCCGCCTTCACGATGACGTACTCGACGCCGAGACGTCGGAAGATCCGCTCGTACGCGTCGCGCTGGGCCTCGTAGCTCGCGTCGAGCCCCGCTTCATCGACGTCGAAGGAGTAGGCGTCCTTCATCGTGAACTCGCGGCCGCGGAGGAGGCCGGCGCGCGGCCGTGCCTCGTCCCGGTACTTGTCCTGGATCTGGTAGATCGTGAGCGGAAGGTCCTTATAGGAGGAGAACAGGTCCTTCACGAGCAGGGTGAAGGCCTCCTCGTGGGTCGGGGCGAGCAGGTAGTCGGCCCCGTGGCGGTCCTGGAAGCGCAGGAGCAGCTCGCCGTACTCGTCCCACCGGCCCGAGAGCTCGTAGGGCTCGCGCGGCATCATCGCCGGGAAGTGGACCTCCTGCGCACCGGCCGCGGCCATCTCCTCGCGGATGATCGCCTCGAGGCGGGCCTTCACGCGCAGGCCGAGCGGGAGCCACGCGAAGATGCCAGGCGCCTGCCGGCGGATGTAGCCGGCGCGGACGAGGAGCTTGTGACTGCGCACCTCGGCGTCGGCGGGGTCCTCGCGGAGAGTGCGGACGAAGAGCTGGGAGAGACGGGTGACCACCCGTCGAGTCTATTCCGTGCCGTCCGGACGACGCGCGGCGCCTCTACGCTGGGGCTCATGGAGTTCTCCCTCTGGCTTCCGGCGACCCTGCCGTGGACCGATCTGCTCGCCGCGGCGCGGCACGCCAGCGCCACCGGATGGCGAGGGATCTGGATCGAGGACCACTTCATGGCGAACGCGGCGGAGCCGAACGACGAGCCGCGTCAGGAGGCGCTCACCGTGCTTGCGGCGCTCGCGGCGAGCGTCCCCGACATCCGGATCGGATCGCTCGTCCTGGGGAACACGTACCGGCATCCGGCCGTCGTGGCCAAGCAGGCGGCGGCGATCAGCGAGATCAGCGACGGCCGGTTCGTGCTCGGAGTCGGCGCAGGGTGGCAGGAGAACGAGCACCGCGCCTTCGGGATCGAGTACGCCGACGTGCCGACCCGCATCCGCTGGTTCCGCGAGGCGCTCCAGGTGTGGACGGGGCTGCGCGACGACGCTCCCCTCGACTTCTCCGGCGAGCGGTACGCGCTCGAGCGCGCCTCCCTCAGCCCGCGCCCGCACGAGCGCCTGCCGATCCTCGTCGGCGGCAAGGGCGAGCGGGTGATGCCCCGTCTCGTGGCCCGCTACGCCGACGAATGGAACCTCTGGTCGACCCCGGAGCAGTACGCGGCGAAGAACGCGATCTTCACGGCGGCGCTCGAGCGCGAGGGGCGCGATCCCGCGACGCTGTGGCGCACGACGCAGGCGCTGACCTTCCACGAGGAGGACGGCGCCGAGCGCGCGGCCGACTCGAAGCGCGCCGCGATCGGCGGGACGAGCGAACAGCTCGTCGAGACGATGCGCGCCTACCGCGCCGCCGGGGTGGACGAGCACATCCTGCCCGCGACCCCACTGCGCGACCTGGCGGCCGTGACCGACGCCGCCGACCGCTTCATGACGGAGGTCGTCCCCCACGTCGGCTGACCGCGCCCCGAGCGCGCGCCCAAGCAGGCACTGGGCTCAGCGGTCTGGAGGATCTCGCGCGACGCTGACGCCCCCTACGCGGTGACGACCTGCGCCGTGCCGAGGGGCGCGTCCTGGCCCATCTCGTCAGCCATCCGGTTCGCCTCGGCGATGAGCGTCTCGACGATCTCCGCCTCCGGAACGGTCTTGATGACCTCTCCCTTGACGAAGATCTGGCCCTTCCCGTTGCCGCTGGCGACCCCGAGGTCGGCGTCACGCGCCTCGCCAGGACCGTTCACGACACAGCCCATGACGGCGACGCGCAGCGGGACCGTCATGTCCTTGAGGCCCTCGGTGACGCTCTCGGCCAGCGAGTAGACGTCCACCTGCGCGCGCCCGCACGACGGGCACGACACGATCTCGAGCGTCCGCTCGCGCAGGTTCAGCGACTGCAGGATCTGGTGCCCGACCTTGACCTCCTCGGCTGGCGGAGCGGAGAGGGAGACGCGGATCGTGTCGCCGATCCCCTCCCCGAGGAGGATGCCGAACGCGGTCGCCGACTTGATCGTGCCCTGGAACGCCGGCCCCGCCTCGGTCACCCCGAGGTGCAGAGGCCAGTCGCCCTGCGCCGCGAGGAGGCGGTACGCCTTGACCATCACGACGGGGTCGTTGTGCTTGACGGAGATCTTGAAGTCGTGGAAGTCGTGCTCCTCGAAGAGGCTCGCCTCCCACACCGCGGACTCGGCGAGGGCCTCCGGCGTCGCCTTGCCGTACTTCTCGAGGAGGCGCCGGTCGAGGGACCCGGCGTTGACGCCGATGCGGAGCGAGACGCCGGCGTCCTTGGCCGCTTTCGCGATCTCGCCGACGCGGTCGTCGAACTTGCGGATGTTGCCGGGGTTCACGCGCACGGCCCCGCAGCCGGCCTCGATCGCCTGGAAGACGTACTTCGGCTGGAAGTGGATGTCGGCGATCACCGGGATCTGGCTCTTGGCCGCGATGATCTTGAGCGCCTCGGCATCCTTGTCGGTCGGGCACGCGACGCGGACGATCTCGCATCCGGACGCCGTCAGCTCGGCGATCTGCTGCAGCGTCGCGTTGATGTCGTGCGTCTTCGTCGTGGTCATCGACTGCACCGACACGGGGGCGCCGCCGCCGACCTTGACCCTACCCACGTCGATCTGCCGCGACTTGCGTCGGGGGGCGAGAGTTTCGGGGACGGAGGGGATCCCGAGGTTCACGGCTGGCACTCCTCCAGAGTACGACCCCGACGTGAAGGACGGCTGAGTGAGTGCGTTCGGCCCGCCCCTTCGATCCGAGGGCGATTCGCCCAGAGGAGTACGCTCGACGCCAGAACGCACTCACGCCGGGCGGAAGCCCTCACGCCGGGCGGCGCGGGGCGCGCGCTGCGGCCGCCCCTCCGAGCCGAGGAGAAAGCGCCGAGAGGAGTGCCTTCGGCGGCAGAAGGCACTCAGCTCGAGCGAAGGCACTCAGCCCGGCAGGACGCGGGGCGAGGCCACGGCGCGTTTGCCGCGGACGCGCGCTCGCGTATAGGTTGACAGCGTGCACGCGACGACGAACTGGTGGTGGCTCGCCTGACGGCGGCCGCCTTCGCACGCACGAAATCGACCGCCCCCACCGGCGGTCGCTCTGCTCTCACCCGGAGACCGCCTCGACACCCGGAGAAGTGAGTCCCGTATGACTGCCGTCCCCTCCCCCGCGTCCGTCCTGAGCCTGGCGGCGGACCCCGGCGCCTCGTTCGCCCTCATCGCCCGCGGAGGCGATGCGCCGGCCACGCACGTCGAGGTGCTCGTCGGCGACACCGTCGACGTCGACCTGCTCGGCGAGATCCCCCTGACGGGGGCCGACGGCAGGGCACGCGAGGTGCTCGCGCTCGTGCCGTACCGGCAGGTGCGCGAGCGCGGGTTCGAGGCGGAGGACGACGGGACGCCCCTGCGCTGCCTCGTCGTCGACCGCCACGACCGCCTCCCGATCGATGAGGTCGTCGCCGCGCTGCCCGACGCGAGCGTCCCCCTGACCGACGCCGGCTTCGACGTCGACGACGACGAGTACGCCGAGACGGTGCGCCGCGTGATCGCCGACGAGATCGGCCGCGGCGAGGGCGCGAACTTCGTGATCCGCCGCGACTACGTCGCCGGGATCGGAGCGGACGAGCGCACGGCGATGCTCACGTGGTTCCGCGCGCTGCTCGAGCACGAGCGCGGCGCGTACTGGACGTTCGCGATCGCCGCGGGAGACCGCATCCTCGTCGGCGCGAGCCCCGAGGCGCACGTCGTCGCCGAGGCACGAGGCGACGGCTCCTCCACCGTGACGATGAACCCGATCTCCGGGACGTTCCGCCACCCCGCCGGCGGCGCGACGACCGAGACGCTCGCGGCTTTCCTCTCCGACGCCAAGGAGACCGAGGAGCTCTTCATGGTGGTCGACGAGGAGCTCAAGATGATGAGCGCGGTCTGCTCGGACGGCGGGCGGATCACCGGCCCTCATCTGAAGGAGATGTCGCGCCTGACCCACACGGAGTACATGCTGAGGGGCACCTCCCGCATGGACCCGCGCGACATCCTGCGCGAGACGATGTTCGCGCCGACCGTCACGGGGTCCCCGATGCAGAACGCGTGCACCGTGATCCGCCGCCACGAGACGACCCCGCGCGGGTACTACTCGGGCGTGGCCGCGCTGTTCACGCCGGAGCCGTCGGGCGGCCACGGCCTCGACGCGCCGATCCTCATCCGCACGGCGCACCTGGAGGGCGGCCGCCTGCGCGTCCCCGTCGGCGCGACCCTGGTGCGCCACTCCGATCCGAACGGCGAGGTCGGGGAGACGCACGGAAAGGCCGCCGGCGTGCTCGGCGCGATCGGCGCCGTCCCGCGCGCCGGCCGCGTCGTCGACGCCGACCGGCCGGGCGGAGCGCCGGCCAGGCTCGCGGACGATCCGCACATCGCGGAGCTGCTCGCCTCGCGAAACGCTCGCCTCGCACCGTTCTGGCTCGACGAGCAGGGGGACGGCCCCGCTCCCTTCGCCGGTCGCCGTGCGATCGTCGTCGACGCGGAGGACCGCTTCACGACGATGCTCGCCCACCAGCTGCGCCACCTCGGGCTCGATGCGCGGATCATCCACTGGTCCGAGGTCGCGGACGCGGAGATCGCGGAGGCGGAGCTCGTCGTCGCGGGCCCTGGCCCCGGGGATCCGCGCGACGCCGGCACCGCCCGCATCGCCCGGATGCGCGAGATCGTCCGGCTCCGCCGCGGCGCCGGCGCCCCGCTGCTGGCGGTGTGCCTCAGCCACCAGCTCCTCGCCGACGAGCTCGGGATCGACCTCGTCCCGCTCACGCAGCCGCACCAGGGCGTGCAGAAGACGGTCGACGTCTTCGGCGAGGCGGCGTCCATCGGCTTCTACAACACCTTCACCGCGCGCGTCGAGCCGGGGACCGGCCGGATCGACGACGTCGAGGTCGCCGCCGACGGCGACTCCGGCGACGTCTACGCCCTGCGAGGCAGGGCGCTCGCGAGCATCCAGGGGCACCTCGAGTCGATCCTCTCGCGCGACGGGATGACGACGCTGGGGCGCCTCGTCGCGCACGCCGTGGCGCAGCCCGTCGGCTGAGCAGGGAACCGGACGCGCGGCTACAGCGCGATCGGGTTGAAGATGTCGGCGGCGAACAGCAGGGCGCCCATCCCGATCATGAGGACGACCACCACGAGCGTGAGGGGCACGAGCCGCGTCGCGTCCGCCGGCTTCGGCGGGGGCCGGCGGAACAGCTTGGCCCACCCGCGCTTGATCGCATCCCACAGCGCGACGACCACGTGCCCGCCGTCGAGCGGGAGGAGCGGGAGGAGGTTGAAGGCGAACAGGGCGACGTTCACCGATCCGACGAGCTGGATCATGACGGCCGTGCGGTCGAGGACGGGAGCCTCGGTCGCCGCGACCTCTCCGGCGATCCTGCCGACGCCGATCACGCTGATCGGCCCGTTCGGGTCGCGCTCCTGGCCGGTGAAGAGGTCGACCCCCGTGTCCCAGAGGCGCTGCGGGAGCTGCAGGATGATGCGGGAGACGGCGCCGAGGTAGTCGACCACCTGCGTCGTGCCGGCCCAGATCGGCTCGCGCACGCGCTCGGTGGCCGGGCTGAACCCGGCGAAGCCGACCTCGGCCGTCACGAGCTGCCCGTCGTCGTCCGTGTACTCGTTGAGCGCGAGCACGGGCGTCATCTCGAGCGTCTCCTCCTGGCCCGATCGCTCGACGACGACCTCGATCGCATCTCCGGGGTGGTCGCGGATGATCGCCGACGCCTCGGCGAAGCTCGCCACGGCCGTCCCGTCGACCGAGACGATCTCGTCGCCGGCCTCGAGACCGGCCTCCGCTGCGGGCGAGAGCGGATCCCCCTCGGCGCACTCCGACTGGTCGGTGTCCGCGGGCAGGACGCACTGCGACACGGACGCCACGGTCGACGTGTTCTGGACGAGGCCGATCCCGGAGGCCAGCACCGAGAAGAGCACGATCGCGAGCACGAGGTTCATCGCCGGCCCGCCGAGCATGATCACGATGCGCTTCCACGTCGGCAGCGCGGCGAACGTCCGCGCGTCCTCCGCGCCCTCTCGGGACTCCTCGTTCGCCGCCTGGGCGTCCTGCACCAGGGTGCGGAACAGCCCACTCGGCTCCTTCTGCCCCTCCTGCCGCGGCGGATACATGCCGGCCATCGAGATGTAGCCGCCGATCGGCAGCCACTTGACGCCGTACTCGGTCTCGCCGATGCGCTTCGACCACGCCGTCGGCCCCATCCCGACCATGTACTGACCGACGCGCACGCCGAACCGCTTGGCCGGCACGAGATGGCCGATCTCGTGGAGCGCGATCGAGACGGCGAGGCCGACGACGACCACGAGCACGCCGACGACGAAGGCGACGACACCCATGCGCTCAGTCGTCCCCGTACGGGTTCGGCCAGGTGCGCTCCCCTGCCGGCCATCCCGCCTCGACGAGGGCGCGGCGCGAGAGCTCGCGCGCCGAGTACGCCCACTGGGTGCCCTCGATGTCGCGGTAGTTCTGGTGGCCCGGCCCCGCCCACAGGATCGCGTCGCCCTCCCCGACGAGCGAGACGGCCGTCACGATCGCGGCCTCGGGGGGCGAGACCTCGTGGACCTCGTGGGACGGATCGACCTCGGTCGCCGCGGCCATGAGAGTGTCGCGGATCGACTGCGCGTTCTCGAAGCGCGGGTGGTGATCCGTGATCACGGTGACGTCGCTGCCCTCGACCGCGGTGCGCGACATGTCGAAGCGCTTGGTCGTGTCGCGATCGCCGTCGGCCCCGAAGAGCATGAGGACGCGGCCCGGCGTCACGCGGCGGACCGCGGCGAGCGTCTTCTCGAACGCGTCCGGCGTGTGGCCGAAGTCGACGTAGACGGCGGGGCCGATCGGTCCGGAGACGAGCTGCGTGCGGCCGGGCACCCAGGCGCGGATGCCGTCGGCGAGTGCCGAGACGATCCGGTCCCAGCCGTAGCCGGCCTCGAGCATCATGACGATGCCGAGCCCGGCATTCGCCGCCATGTGCGCGCCGATGACGGGGACCACCGTGCGCAGCTCCCGACCTCCGGGGCCCACGAGAGCGAAGCCCGTCCCGCTCTGGCTCTCCGAGAGCACCTCGACCGTCCAGTCGGCGCGGGAGAACGCCTCGTCGGTGGCGATCCCGCGCGTCGCGATCGTCACGACCGGGATGTCCGCCTCGACCGCGAGCCGCACGCCGGGCGTCGAATCGAGCGAGATGACCGCGCGACGGGCCCGCTCCGACGTGAACAGCGGGGCCTTGGCGCGGTAGTACGTCTCCATGTCGCCGTAGTCGTCGAAGTGCTCGTGCGTGAGGTTCGTGAACGCCATCACGTCCCAGACGACCCCGTCGACGCGGCGGCGGGTCACGGCCTGCGCGCTCACCTCGACGGCGACCGCCTCGACCTCCTCCTCGCGCATGCGGGCGATCATCGCGTGGAACTCGCTGGCCTCCGGGCTCGTCAGGCCCGCGACGACCCTCTCCCCCGCGACGACCCTCTCCGCGGACGTCGAGGCGCCGGCGACGACGCCGATCTGCGTGAGCATGCCCTCGAGGAGGTGCGAGGTGCTCGTCTTGCCGTTCGTGCCGGTCGTGCCGAGGAGCTTCGGGATGCCGTCGGACGGCGCGGTCCGGTACACGATGGTCGCCGCCCGGCCCAGCACGGCGCGCGGGTCCGCGACGATCACGACGGGAAGGCCGGTCGCCGACGCCGTCCTCTCGCCGTCGGCGTCGGTGAGGATGGCGCCGGCACCCGCGTCGCGCGCCGCGCCGGAGAAGTCGGCGCCGTGCCGGTGGGCGCCGCGGATCGCGACGAACAGGTCGCCAGGCGCCAGGTCGCCGGAGGAGACGGTCACGCCGGTCACCTCGCCGTCGGCGCCGACGAGCCTCCCTCCGATGCGGGAGGCGAGGACGGACACGCGGCACGGGGTGGGCCGCTTCGGGCGCAGCATCACGGGTGGCGTGCGGCGCAGACGGGGCGTGACGATCACGCCGTCTATCGTCGCACGCGCCCGCGTCGGCGCGGCTGAACGCCCCACCGACGGGTCAGAGGCTCGCCTCGTCGAGCGCCGGTGGGCGGCGCAGGGCACCGACCCCGGCGACGAGCGCGCCGCACGCGATGACCGCCCACACCGCAGGTGCCGCATCGTCCCCGAACGTCTCGGGCGCCGCCCGCGCCGTGAGCGAACCGGCGAGCGCCACGCCGACGGAGATGCCGACCTGCCGGGCCGTCGAGGCCATCCCTCCCGCCACGCCGGCACGGTCGGCGGGCAGGCCGGAGACGGCCGTGCTCGTGATCGGGGCGTTCGCGAGGCCGAGCCCCGTGCCCACGAGGCAGAACGCGACGAGGATCGCCCAGGTCCCCGCCCCGCCCACCGCGAGGAGCAGGGCGCCGCCTCCCGCGGCGGTCGCGAGCCCCGCAGCCACCAGGAGCGGGCGGGCTCCTCCCCGGCCGACGAGCGCGCCGGAGACCGGGGCGAGCGCCGCGGCGGCGACCGCCATCGGCAGGCTCGCGGCGCCAGCGGCGAGCGCCTCCCAGCCCCAGACGGACTGCAGCAGGAACGTGGCGGTCACGAGCGTCGCGCTGAAGGCGACGAAGACCGCGGCCGCCGCCGCGATCGCCCCGGCGAAGAGCCGGTCGCGGAAGAGCGCAGGCTCCACGAGCGGGTGGGACACGCGCCGCTCGACGACGAGGAGGGTCGCGACGAGCAGCGCGAGGGCGGCGATCCCTGCGAGCACGACGGGCGACGCCCGCCCGAGACCGGGCCCCTCGATCACGAGCCCGACGCCGACGGCGAGGACGGCGACGACGAGCACCTGACCTGCGGGGTCGAGCCGGCGCACGAGCGCCGCTCGCGACTCCGGCACGACGAGGGCGACCGCCACGAGCACGACGGCGATGACGGGAGCCGCCGCCCAGAACACCGACGGCCAGCCGAACACGGCGACGAGCGCGCCCCCGGTGATCGGGCCGGCCGCCATGCTGATCCCGAACATCGACCCCCACACGCCGATCGCGAGGGCGCGCTCGCGCGCGTCCGTCATGACGTTCACGACGATCGCCAGGGCGACGGGGCTGAGCATCGACGCCCCGACGCCCTGGATGGCGCGCGCCGCGATCAGCAGGCCCAGCGACGGCGCCGCCGCGCACGCGAGTGAGGCGACGGCGAAGACGACGAGCCCTGTGCGCAGCACGCGGCGCCTGCCGAAGCGGTCGGCGAGGGCGCCCGAGGTGACGAGGAGACTCGCGAACGGGATCGTGTAGGCGTCGACGACCCAGGACATCTCGGCGGCCGTCGCGCCGAACGCGTGCCCGATCGCCGGCAGCCCCGTCGTCACGATCGTCGTGTCGAGGCCGACCAGGAACAGCGCCGTCGCGCACACGAGGAGGATCGCCCATCGGCGAGCCGCGGACGGCGCCCGATCCTCCGTGCGCGCCCGCCGAATGTCATCCGTCACGCGACGATCGTCGCCGATCCCGGCGCGACCCGCCCTCGCTTCTTGCAGGATCTGCAAACATTGCGTCATGGGCGATGACGTGGGGGCGATCTTCGAGGGGATCGGCCCCCGGCTGCGGCGGCTGCGGCGCTCCCGCGGGCTGACGCTCGCCGACGTCGCCGCCGACGCCGGGCTGTCCGTGAGCCTCCTCTCGCGCCTCGAGACGGGGCGGCGCCAGCCGACGCTCGACGCCCTCCTCCCCCTGGCGCGGGCGTTCGGCGTCGCGATCGACGCGCTCATCGGCGCGCCGGCGACGGGGGATCCCCGGGCCCACCTGACGCCGCGCGCGCACAGCGGGTCGGGGGTGATCGTCCCGCTCACGGAGCGGCCGGGGCGGGTGAGCGTGTTCAAGCACGTGCTCGGGCCGCGCGAGGTGCGCCTGCGAGCGCACGACGGCTCCGCGTGGCTGTACGTCCTGGCGGGCGACCTGCGCCTCCTCCTCGGCGAGCGCGAGCGGATCCTCGGGCCTGGCGAGTCCGTCGAGTTCGACGCGTCCACGCC
>JBQDDT010000081.1:0-13255 GCA_052092505.1 Microbacterium sp.
CCGCAGGAAGCCCCACCGCATGAGGCTCCAGAGCCGGAAGCAGGCGAACAGGTACACGACGTAGAACCAGCCGTGGACGACGAGGATCGCGAGGGAGATGTTCGCGCCGTCGCCCGTCGACTCCATCTCGCAGCCGCCGGCGCCCATCGCGAACTGGGAGTACCAGAGGCAGTCGGGCGAGACGATCACGTCGGCGAACCAGAGGAATCCTCCCGATCCGCCGGCGAAGAGCTCGATGTGCAGGGGGGAGTACTTCAGCACCATCTCGGCGACGAGCAGGAGCAGCCCGATGCCCGTGATCACGGAGCAGATCTGGTAGAACCGCAGCGCGCCTCGGATCTTCGGGAACGAGGAGAGCTTCGGCTGCGGCATGCGCTCCAGTCTAATCGGCGCCCGCCGGGCCCCGGACCAGGCGACGACGCCGCGAGGGACGTCTCGATGCAGGGCGTGCGCCGATCGACGACAACGCCGCGAGGGGCGCACGAGGCGGAAACCGAACGACCGCCTCGAGCATCCAACGCCAGGCGGAGGAGAGAAGGCGCACCCGCGTGCGCCGACCGACGACAACGCCGCGAGGGGCGCACGAGGCGGAAACCGAACGACCGCCTCGAGCATCCAACGCCAGGCGGAGGAGAGAAGGCGCACCCGCGTGCGCCGACCGACGACAACGCCGCGAGGGGCGCACGAGGCGGTCGTTCAGGACTCGTCGGGGTCGAGGCCTTGGTGCTCTTCGACCTCCCGTTGCCACGCGTCCTTCGCCAGGCGATACCAGAGGTAGAAGGCGAAGCCCGCGAACACGGCCCATTCGACGGCGTAGAAGATGTTGAGCCAGTTGATCGCCCCGGCGACCTCCGGTGCCGGGGAGGAGATCGGCTCGAGTCCGGCGTCGCCGATGCCGACGGCCGGATCCGCCGCCGTGAGGTAGGCACGGTAGGCCTCGCCGGGGATCTCCCCCCATTGCCCGAGCAGGGCCGCGGGAGACATCCGCGTCATCTCGTACGGGGCGTCGGCCGGGGGCGCGACGGGGCCCTCGTCGGCGATCAGTCGCCCGGTCAGCGCGACGGACTCGGACGGGTCGGCCGCCACGGCGAGGTCGCCGATCGCCGCCTCCGCCTGCGACCGCTCGGAGCTCCACCCGAGCGCGACGGCGAGGGACGAATCGTCCTCGAGCTGGAGCCGGCCGGTCACCCAGTACCCCTCGACGTCGTCGTTGAATCGCGAGGAGACGATCAGGAAGTCGTCGGGATCCCACATGCCGGACAGCTCGACGCACTGGCCGCCGAACGCCTCAGGGAGGTACTCGCCGGGTGCCGCGACGTCGCCGATCGGCAGGATCTCCTCGGTCGCCCCGTCCTCCGGCGGATCGAGATCGACGGCGCGCCCGAGCTGCCACTGGCCGAGCCAGGCGAACACCCCGGCGACGACGAGGCACAGGCCGAGCATCGCGAGCCAGCGCGGGCGGAGCATGACCTCCCGCAGCGTCGGCGGGAAGACGGGCGGAGCGGGGTCGGTCACGGCACGGATCCGGACCGCCTACGAGCCGTAGGGCGCCATGACGACCGGAACCCGCTGGAACTCCTTGAGGTCGGAGAAGCCCGTCGTCGCCATCGCCTTGCGCAGCGCGCCGATCAGGTTGGCCGTGCCGTCGGAGACCGTGGTCGGCCCGTACAGGATCTCCTCGAGGTCGCCGTGCCTCGCCACGCGCACGCGGCGACCGCGCGGGAGCTCGGCATGGTGCGCCTCCGGCCCCCAGTGGAAGCCCTGCCCCGGCGCATCCGCGGCGCGGGCGAGGGCGACGCCGAGCATGACGGCGTCCGCGCCCATCGCGATCGCCTTGACGATGTCGCCGGACGTGCCGACGCCGCCGTCGGCGATCACGTGCACGTAGCGCCCGCCGGACTCGTCGAGATAGTCGCGGCGCGCGCCGGCGACGTCGGCGATCGCCGTCGCCATCGGCGCGTGGATGCCGAGGGTCGTGCGCGTCGTCGAGGCCGCTCCCCCGCCGAACCCGACGAGCACGCCCGCCGCTCCCGTGCGCATGAGATGCAGTGCCGCGGTGTAGGTGCTCGCGCCCCCGACGATGACCGGAACGTCGAGGTCGTAGATGAACTTCTTCAGGTTGAGGGGCTCCGCCGCGCTCGAGACGTGCTCGGCGGAGACCGTGGTGCCCCGGATCACGAACAGGTCGACGCCGGCCTCGACGACCGTCTCGTAGAACTCCTGCGTGCGCTGGGGCGTCAGCGATCCGGCGACGGTCACGCCGGCCGCGCGGACCTCCTCCAGCCTCGCGGTGATGAGCTCGGCCTTCACCGGCTCGGCGTACAGCTGCTGCATCCGCGAGATGGCGACCTCGTCCGGCATCGAGGCGATCTCGTCGAGGAGGGGCTGCGGCTCCTCGTAGCGCGTCCAGAGGCCCTCGAGGTCGAGCACGCCGAGGCCCCCCAGCCGACCGAGCGCGATCGCGCTGGCGGGGCTCGTGACCGAGTCCATGGGGGCGCCGAGCACCGGGATCTCGAAGCGGAACGCGTCGATCGACCAGGTCGTCGAGACGTCGGCGGGGTTGCGGGTGCGCCGCGAGGGGACCACCGCGATGTCGTCGAGCGCGTACGCGCGCCTGGCGCGCTTGGCGCTGCCCAGTTCGATTTCCATGCTCACCGGATCAGCCTACCTTTCGTGCCGCGGACGACCGGGTCGCGGGGCGGCCGGGCCCCCGGCGCTCAGCGCTTGTAGTTGGGCGCCTCGACCATCATCGCGAGGTCGTGCGGATGCGACTCCTTCAGGCCCGCCGCCGTGATCCGGACGAACTTCCCTCGCGTCTTCAGCTCGGGAACCGTCCGCCCTCCGACGTAGAACATCGTCTGGCGCAGACCGCCGACGAGCTGATGCACCACGGAGGAGAGCGGGCCGCGGTAGGCGACCTGCCCCTCGATGCCCTCCGCGATCAGCTTCTCGTCGCTCGGGACGTCGGCCTGGAAGTAGCGGTCCTTCGAGAACGACGTGTTCTTGCCGCGCGTCTGCATCGCCCCGAGCGAGCCCATCCCGCGGTAGGCCTTGAACTGGCGTCCGTTGACGAAGATGAGATCGCCCGGCGACTCCTGCGTCCCCGCGAGGAGCGAGCCGAGCATCACGGAGTCGGCGCCGGCCACGAGGGCCTTGCCGATGTCGCCGGAGTGCTGGAGCCCGCCGTCGGCGATCACCGGGACGCCGGCGGGGATCGCCGCCTTGGCCGACTCGTAGATCGCGGTGACCTGCGGCACGCCGACGCCGGCGACGATGCGCGTCGTGCAGATGGAACCGGGCCCGACGCCGACCTTGATCGCGTCGGCGCCCGCGTCGATGAGTGCCTGCGCCCCCTCCCGCGTGGCGGCCTGCCCGCCGATCACGTCGACGTGCGACGCGGCGGGGTCGTGCTTCAGCCGCGAGATCATCTCGAGCACGCCCTGGCTGTGGCCGTTCGCCGTGTCGACGACGAGCACGTCGACACCCGCGTCCACGAGAGCCATCGCGCGGTCGTAGCCCTCGCCGAAGAAGCCGACGGCCGCGCCGACGCGCAGGCGGCCCTCCTCATCTTTCGCGGCGAGCGGGTAGTCCTCCGCCTTGTCGAAGTCCTTGACCGTGATGAGCCCCTGCAGCGTGTCGTCCGCGTCGACGAGCGGGAGCTTCTCGATCCGGTGCTTCGCGAGCAGGTCGAGGACGGCCTCGCGCGAGGTGCCGACCGGAGCCGTCACGAGCGGCATCAGCGTCATCTTCTCGCGGACCTGGGTGGTCGGCCAGTCCGCGCGCGGCACGAACCGGGTGTCACGGTTGGTGATGATGCCGAGCAGGCGCCGGTTCTCGTCGATGACGGGAAGGCCGGAGACGCGGTAGTGGGCGCACAGCTCGTCGAGCTCGGCCAGCGTCGCCTCCGGCGTCACCGTGACCGGGTCGGTGATCATGCCGGATTCCGAGCGCTTGACCTGATCGACCTGCTTCGCCTGCTCCTCGATCGAGATGTTGCGGTGGATGATCCCGATGCCGCCCTGGCGCGCCAGCGCGATCGCCATCGGCGCCTCCGTGACCGTGTCCATCGCGGCCGAGACGACCGGGACGTTCAGCGTGATCCGCTTGGTCAGTCGGGTGGACGTGTCCGCCTCTGAGGGGATCACGTCGGTGTGCCCCGGAAGGAGCAGCACGTCGTCATACGTCAGCCCGACGAAGCCGAAGGGATCGTGGTCGGTCATGGGCACCTCTTCTGCTCTCCTGCGGACGCGGGGCCGGGGAGGATCCCTCCGCGGCGTGCACTCAGTCTAAGTCGGGGGACGATGCGGATATTCCGAGTGTGCGAGCGTCGCGGCGTCCGCGCAGGGACACCCGGATCAGGTCGATCATGAGCAGCGTGCACGCGACCCAGACGAGCGCGAATCCGGCGAGGCGCTCCGGCGGCATCTCCTCCCCCAGGAAGAAGACGCCCGTGACGAACTGCATGAGCGGGGTGAGGAACTGCAGCATGCCCATCGTCGTGAGCGTGACGCGCCGGGCGGCCGAGGCGAACAGCAGCAGGGGGACCGTCGTCGCGACGCCGGCGAGGCTCAGCATCACCGTGTGGACCGGGCCGGCCGTGCCGAAGGTGAGGCCGCCCGCGACGCTGACGATCACGAGCTGGATCACGGCGACGGGCGTGAGCCACAGCGTCTCGAGCGCGAGCCCGCCGACGGCGTCGACGCCGGCACCGATGCGGTTCTTGACGAGCCCGTAGAAGCCGAACGACAGGCTGAGGGTGATCGAGATCCAGGGGACCGATCCGTACCCGATGATGATCACCGCGACCGCGGCGACGACGATCCCGATCGCCGCCCACTGCAGCGGGCGCGGCCGCTCGCCGAGGAAGACGACGGCGAGGAGGACCGTGACGATCGGGTTGATGAAGTACCCGAGGCTCGCCTCCAGGACATGCCCGGTCTGGGCCGCGATGAGGAAGACCTGCCAGTTGACGTAGATGAGGGCACCGGCGAGCACGGTCCACCACGTCAGGCGCGGATTGCGCAGGACCCCGACGAGGCGTCGCCACCCTCCGCGCATGACGGTGAGGAGCAGCGCGCACAAGACGAGCGAGAGCAGCACGCGCCAGGCGACGACCTCGAAGGGCCCCGTCGGCGCGAGCAGGATGAAGTAGACGGGGAGGACGCCCCAGACGAGATAGGCCGCGAATCCGTACCCGGTGCCGGCGGCCCGCCTGCGCGCGTCGTCCGGATCGTCCATCACCGAACAAGCCTAGGCGCTCCCGGAGACGGGGTCCGCCCCTGCGCTCGCGCCTGGCCCGCGAGATGCACCGAAACTCGCGAGTTTCGGTGCATCTCGCGAAGTGGGGCCGCACGACGAAGGCCCGAGCCCCCTGCGGGGCTCGGGCCTTCGAGGATCGCTCGCGTCAGCGGACGACGACCGCGAGGACGTCGCGCGCCGAGAGCACCAGGTACTCGTCGGCGCCGAACTTGACCTCGGTGCCGCCGTACTTGCTGTACAGCACGCGATCGCCGACGGCGACGTCGAGCGGAACGCGGTTGCCGTTGTCGTCGATGCGGCCGGGGCCCACGGCCACGACCTCGCCCTCCTGGGGCTTCTCCTTGGCGGTGTCGGGGATGACCAGACCGCTGGCGGTGGTCTGCTCGGCCTCGACCTGCTGGATGACGATGCGGTCCTCGAGCGGCTTGATGGAAACCGACACGGTGTACCTCTTCTTTCTGTGGTCTCAGAAGACTTAGGTTCGCACTCTCACGGAGCGAGTGCTAACGCCAGTGTAGAGTCCTCGCTGGCACTCTCGCAACGCGAGTGCCAATGATTTCTCATCGCACGATGATCGTAGGCTGATCGGATGCGATCCGCCGAGCTGGAGGCGCTCCTCACGCACGAGGGGCTGGAGCTCCTCGACGCGCTCGATCCCGTCGAGACCGCGTCCGACGTGGCGCGCGCCGTGTCGCGCCTCCGCGCGGCCGGGCACTCCCCCGATCTCGTCTCCGCCGTCGTCGGCCAGGCCCGACTGCGCCTGCGGGCGAGGGCGAAGTTCGGCGACATGGCCGACCGGATGCTCTTCACCCGCGCAGGCCTCGAGCAGGCCACGCGGCTGGGCGTCGCGCTGCGCCACGCCCAGCGGATGCGCGACGCCGGGGTCGCGCGCGTCTCCGACCTCGGCTGCGGGATCGGCGGGGACGCCCTCGCGTTCGCCGGCTCGGGCCTCGATGTCGCCGCCGTCGACGCCGACGAGGTCACGGCCGCACTGGCCGCCTACAACCTCGCGGCGTTCCGGCCCGACACGACGGTGTCGCACGGCACGGCTCAGGACGCGGATCTGTCGCACGCCGACGCCGTCTGGCTCGATCCTGCGCGCCGGACGTCCGGCCACACCGAGACGGCACGTGTCCGCGCCGCCGACTACTCCCCTCCCCTCGACTGGACGTTCGACCTCGCCGCGCGCCTGCCGGCCGGCATCAAGCTCGGCCCCGCCCACGACCGCGACGACCTGCCGTCCGACGCGGAGACCCAGTGGGTCAGCGTCGACGGATCCACCGTCGAGCTCGTCGTCTGGACCGGTCGGCTCGCGCGCGACGGCGTCCGCCGATCCGCCCTCGTGCTCCGCGGAGACACCGCCCATGAGCTGACCGCGCCAGGCGACGCCGACGACGAGCCGACGCGGGAGCTCGGCGCCTTCGTCCACGAGCCGGACGGCGCCGTCATCCGGGCCCGCCTCATCGGCGACGTCGCGCGCGCCCTCGATGCCGGCCCGGTCGCCGACGGCGTCGCGTACCTCACGGGCGACACGGCGGCCACCAGTCCGTTCGTCACGACCTTCCGCGTGCGCGAGACGCTGCCAGCGGAGCCGAAGAAGCTCGCCAGGGCCCTGCGCGAGCGGAACATCGGCACGCTCGAGATCAAGAAGCGCGGCGTCGACGTCGATCCCGCCGTGCTGCGCACGCGGCTCGGACTGCGCGGAGACGAACGGGCGACGCTGCTCCTCACCCGCATCGGCGGGAGGCGGGTCGCCGTGCTCTCCGACCGGGTGCAAGACTGAGCCCATGGAATACTGCGTCTTCACCGAGCCCCAGTACGGCGCCTCGTACGACACCCAGCTGGCTTTCGCCCAGGCGGCCGAGAAGCACGGCTTCGACGGATTCTTCCGCAGCGACCACTATCTGAAGATGACCGACTTCGTCGACGGCCTGCCCGGCCCGACGGACGCCTGGACGACGCTCGCCGGCCTCGCGCGCGAGACGTCGACGATCCGACTCGGGACGCTCGTGTCGTCCGTGACCTACCGCCAGCCGGGCGTGCTGGCGATCCAGGTGGCGCAGGTCGACCAGATGTCGGGCGGGCGCGTCGAGCTCGGGCTCGGGACCGGGTGGTTCGAGGCCGAGCACCGGGCGTACGGGATCCCGTTCCCGGCGAAGCGCTTCGGCCTGCTCGAGGAGCAGCTCGAGATCCTCACCGGTCTCTGGGGAACCCCCGTGGGCGAGACGTACTCGTTCGACGGCGCCCACTACCAGCTCACCGACTCGCCGGCCCTGCCGAAGCCGGTGCAGTCCCCGCTGCCGCTGATCGTCGGCGGCCCCGGCCCCAAGCGCACGCCGGCGCTCGCGGCGAAGCACGCGACCGAGTTCAACATCGTGTTCCAGACTGAGGAGGTCACGGCCGACCGGCTGCAGAACGTCGTCCGCGCGTGTGAGGCGATCGACCGCGACCCGGCGACCCTGAAGCGGACGGTCGGCCTGACCGTGCTCGGCGGCCCCACCGAGGCCGACGTGCGCCGTCGCGCGGAGAACACCGGCGTCGACCTGGACGAGTTCCGCGACCGCTTCACGTTCTGCGGCTCGGCCGGTGAGATCGTCGACCGCGTGGGACGCCTGATCGAGCTCGGCGCCGAGCGCGTGTACTTCCAGATGATCGACATGACCGACCTCGACCATGTCGCCTTCCTCGGCGAAGAGGTCCTGCCTCAGCTGCCGCACTGATTCCCTCGCTCCACGCCGCACAACGCAGTCAATCCGTGCCGGGGCGCCGGCAACCGGCCCGAGTTTCCGGGGTCAACGCCGAATGCGGGCACGGATTGACTGCGTCATGCAGGCGGATCAGCGGCGAGCGCTGCGCAGCAGGCCCACCAGTGCCTCTCTCAGCACGCCCGGGGTCTCGTAGATCTGTCGCGCCGTGGGCCGGATCGTGACGTACCCGCGCTCGGCGCAGCTCAGGTCGCGCAGCCGGTCCCGCTCCTGCTGCTCCCATCCGCCGTGGAACGCGCGGCTGTCGCACTCGATCACGATCCATCCGTCGACCACCAGGTCCACCCGCCCGACGCCGTCGATCTGGACCTGCGGCTGCACCGAGATGCCCAGCGTCCGCGCGAGCAGACGCGCGAACGTCTCCGGCCCCGATTCGGCACGTCCGTCGACGTGCTTCCGGATCCGGTGCAGCCTGGAGGGCAGGCGGTCGAAGACCGCCCCCAGATCGGTCGGGGCGAGGAGGCCCGTGCTCAGCACACTGTCGAGCGTGGCGATCGCGGCCCTCGGCGGTTGGTCGACGACAGCGCGCGCGACCGCGGGGATGGTGTCGGCGTGGAGGCTGTCGCGCGGCACGTCGTCGTCGCGCCAGTGCACGACCACGCGGTCGCGCCGGCCGTCCAACCGCCGGAACCGCGATTCCGGCGAGCGCAGGCGAGACCGGTGCCGCGGCAACTGCACGTGCAGCTCGCCCTCGCGGTGCAGCACGAAGACCCCCCGCTCGCGCATCAGCGAGACTCCGTCGAGCCGACCTCCGACGCGAGCCGCGGACACAGCGTCCTCCGATGCGGCAGCGGTGACGTACACGTCGCGGCGCGCACGGATCAGCGCCCCGACATCGAGCGCGCTCTCGATGTCGATGCGACGCCACCCGGCCGCCCGGAGTTCGGCGTAGGAGGCGCTGCGCGTCGCGCCGATGCGAAGTTCTGCCACGCGACCACGCTCGCGGCTGGGACGACGACTCGGCATCGACGAGACGCCTTGTGGAGAGGAACGGACGTGATTCGAGGGGTGTGAGGAAGAGGGTGGGACCGCTCGCGGATGCTCGACCCGCACAGCGCAGTCAATCCGAGCCGGCGAATCGGGCGAGGCCCCGGATATATGCGGGAGTCGCTGGCGGCGGGGTGCCGATTGACTGCGTTGTGCACGGCAAGCGCCTCGGCCGGCGGGCGTCGGACCTCCGGCGGGCGTCGGACCTCGGGCGGGGGTCGGACCTCGGGCGGGGGCGACCCTCGGGCGGGGGGGGCGACTCCGTCGCGGCGCGGACAGAACCGTGTCCGAAGCGGGCCGCTGCACGCCCGAACACAACGCAGTCAATCCACCGGGCCGCGCCTGGCAGAACCCCGGAAATATGGGGGAGCCACCGGCGGCGGGGCGCAGATCGACTGCGTTGTGCACGGCGGGGTGGCGTGAGACCCGCGCGCGGTCAGCGGGAGCGGATGTCGCGCAGGGCGGGCTCCAGGTCGGGGAACCGGAAGTCGAACCCCGCCTCGAGGAGCCGGCGCGGGGCGACCCACCGGCTCTTGAGGACGAGCTCTGGCTCCGTCCGCAGCACCCACATCGCCGGCTCGAGCATGAAGCGCCATGCGGGCAGCCCGATCGGCATCCCGACCGTGCGCCGCAGCGCGGCCATCAGCTCTCGGTTCGTGCTCGCCTCGGGGGTCGCGAGGTCGATCGGGCCGTCGATGTCCTCTCGGTCGCGCAGGAACAGGATCGCGCGGGTGACATCGTCGATGTGGATCCAGCTGAACAGCTGGTTCCCGTGCGTCCGCGCGCGGGCGAAGCCGTCGCGGCTCGGGTCCGGCCCGATCCCCCGGTAACGGCGGTGGCGGAACCACCAGCCGTCGATCTGCGGGCCTCCGACGCCGAATCGCGCCAGCCGGAACAGCAGGTTGGTCGCCGGTCCGTCCCCGAGGCAGATCGTCGTGCGCAGGGCGATCCGGCGCGTGCCCGGCAGATCGTCCGCGAAGAACTCGCGCTCCCAGTTGCGCGCCACGTCGCACGAGAAGCCCCACCCCGGCTCGCCGTCGACCTCGTCCTGCGGTCGGTCCAACGCGTCGCGGTAGATCGTCGCGGTGCTCGCGTTGAACCACACCCGCGGCGGATCGCTCGACGCGGCCACCGCCTCGCGCAGCTCGCGCGTCGTCTCGATGCGCGAGCGGAGGATCTCGTCGCGATTGGCGTCGGAGTAGCGGCAGTTCACCGACTTCCCCGCGAGGTTGATCAGCAGATCCGCGCCCGTGACCGCGTCGCGGATCGCGTCGGCGTCGCCCCAGGCGACCGGGTCGCTGCGCCCGATCGTGCGGATCTCGTACCCCTCGTCGACGAGCCCCTCGCGGATGCCCTGCCCCATGAAGCCGCTCGCGCCGGCGATCACGGCGACCCTGTCCGGATGCGTCATCGTCTCTCCTCGAAGAACGTCTCGAGCGCGCCCCGCGCCTCGGCCTCCAGCACGCCGCCGACGACCTCCGCCCGGTACGGGAGGCGGCGGTCGCGGACGACGTCGTACCGGGATCCGGCGGCGCCGGCCTTGTCGTCCCATGCGCCGAAGATCACACGGGAGATCCGGGCCTGCAGGAGGGCGCCCGCGCACATGAGACACGGCTCCATGGTCACGACGAGCGTGTGCCCCTCGAGGTTCCACGAACCGACGCGCTCCGCCGCGGCGCGCATCGCGACGATCTCGGCGTGGGCGCTCGGGTCGTGCGTCTCCTCGCGGGCGTTTCTGCCGGATCCGACGATCTCTCCCCCGGCCGTGGCCACGACGGCGCCGACCGGGACCTCGCCGCTGGCGGCCGCCTCGTCGGCGAGCGCGATGGCGCGCCGCATGAGCGCGACGTCATCGGTCCGGGGGCGCATGCCCTCAGCGTACGACCGCGCGACGCGTCGCGGGAGCGGCATCGCGGCCCGTACCCTGGACGCATGCGCCTGCACGTCGCGGATCACCCGCTCATCACGCACAAGCTCACGGTCCTGCGGAACCGCAAGACCCCGTCGCCGGTCTTCCGTCAGCTGACGCAGGAGCTCGTGACCCTGCTCGCCTACGAGGCGACCCGCAACGTCCGCGTCACGCCGCGCGAGATCGACACCCCCGTGGCGACGACCACGGGCGTCGAGATCAGCAACCCGAAGCCGCTCGTCGTGCCGATCCTGCGCGCCGGGCTCGGCATGCTCGAGGGGATGGTGACCCTCGTCCCGACCGCGGAGGTCGGCTTCCTCGGCATGGTCCGCGACGAGGAGACCCTCCAGCCGACGACCTACGCTGAGCGTCTCCCCGACGACCTCAGCAACCGGCAGTGCTTCGTCCTCGACCCGATGCTCGCCACCGGCGGCTCGCTGGGCGCCGCGATCGAGTTCCTGTTCCGCCGCGGCGCGCAGGACGTGACCGCCGTGTGCCTGCTCGGCACGCCGGAGGGCGTGAAGGTGATCGAGGAGCAGACCAAGGGGCGCGACGTGACGCTCGTGCTGGGCGCCCTCGACGACGGCCTCGACGAGAACGCCTACATCGTCCCCGGTCTGGGCGACGCCGGCGACCGCCTCTACGGCACGGTCTGACGGGACCCGTCCGCCGCGCCCACGAGACGGGCGAACGCGCTCATCCGCGCCACGCCGTCCGGCGTGTGCGGCAGGTCATCGAGCAGCGCAGGCGAGTGGACGAGGTAGGCCGCGACCTGTGCGCGCGAGACCGCCACGTTGAGGCGGTTCTGCAGCATCAGGAACTCCGTGCCGCGGGGCGCGTCGGCCCCGGATGAGGCGGCGAGGGTGACGATGGAGACAGCGGCCTCCTGCCCCTGGAACCGGTCGACCGTCCCGACCCGGATCTCGGGGAGGCCCGCCTCGGCGAGCGCCTCCTCCACGCGGGCGACCTGGGCGTTGTAGGGCGCGACCACGATGAGATCGCGCGGCTCGAGCGGCCGGGGCTCGACCGGCGTGCCCCGGCCGTCGTCGGAGATCCGGATGTCGGCGAACGCGCGTCCCACGAGATCGCGCGCGATCCGGACCACCTCCGCGGCTTCCTCCGGCGAATCGGTCGCGTTGCCGTGGTGCCGGACAGGCCGGATGTGCACGCCCGGCTCGACGCCCTCGATGGCCCGCAGCTCGGCGCCGGGGCGCGCCGCGAGGTGCCCCTCGTACGACAGCTCGGAGACGACCCGAGCCACCTGGGGATGCATCCGCCAGGTCTGCCCGAGGAAGTACCCGCGATTCGGGGGAAGCACAGCCTCTCCCGCCATCGCCCAGCCGAGCGCGGCGGAGTCGATCGGCTCGGGATGCGTCCCCTGGCTCACCTGCGGCAGCTGCTGCGGGTCGCCGAGGAGGAGGAGGTTCCGCGCGGCCGTCGCGACGGCGATCGTCGGCGCGAGGGAGAACTGCCCCGCCTCGTCGACGACGAGCAGGTCGAGCTGACCGGGGCGCACCCGCTGGGGATGCGCGAAGTCCCACGCCGTGCCGCCGATCACGTAGCCGTCTGGTCGATCGTCCGCGAACCGCGCCAGCCCGTTCGACGAACCGAGCCGGGTGAAGGCGACCTCCGCGTCGGGATCCTTCACGGCCTTCCCCACGCGATCTGCCGGCAGGCCGGCGCCGATCACCTTCTCGAGCATGTGCTCCACCACGGCGTGCGACTGGGCGACGACCCCGATGCGATAGCCGCGCTCGGAGACGAGCCGCGCGATCACGTGGGAGCCGACGTAGGTCTTGCCTGTGCCGGGAGGACCCTGCACGGCGAGGTAGCTGCGATCGAGCGTGAGGACGGACTCGACGATCGCGTCGACGTCGCTTCCGGCGCCGGGGACGACCAGCCCGCGCGGCGGGCGGCGGCGCAGCAGATCGGTCGCCGGATCCTCGGGGAACCCGCCCCCGGCCGCGAGCACCGACTCGGCCCATCGGTCGATCGCCTGCTGCTGGCGCCCGGCGCGGGGCGGGGCTCCCGGCGCCAGCGCGACGGGCAGAGCGTCCCATGGGTCATCGCACCGGGCGAGCTCGGCGACGACGCACCCGTCGTCGAGCTCCTCGACGATCTCGACCTCGCGGGCGACGTGGGCCCAGCGGGACGACACGGTCGCCGCGAACGGCGCGGGCCGCGCGTAGAGCGCGAAGGCGGACCCGCGCTTCAGCCGGGACCCCGGCGCGACGTCGCCGCGCAGCGCGACCTCCCGGCGCTCGGCGCTTCGCCCGGACTCGGGGACGTGCCACGGCTCGCGCACGGCCGAGCGCTCCGGATCGACCGCGAGGAC
>JBQDDT010000082.1:0-13163 GCA_052092505.1 Microbacterium sp.
TTTCTCGCCATTCTCTGTGTTTCTCGGTTCATGTCCTCAATCGCCTTCTTGCTGTTCTCCGCCAGGAAGAGCGCGGCCACGACCGAGACGAGGCACATCCCCACCATCACCATCGAGATCGCCCACGTCCCGTGGGTCGACGCCGTCAGCGCCGTCGCGATCAGGGGCAGCGTCCCTCCGGCGGCGGCAGCGGCCACCTCGCGGCTGACGGCCACGCCCGTGAAGCGGACGCTGCTCTCGAACTGCTCGGCGAGCAGCGTCGCCTGCGATCCGAGCATGAGGTCGTTCGCGAACGTGAGCACGAGGACCATCGCGATCCAGATCACGATGCTGAACCCGGTGTCGAGGAGCCAGAAGAACGGGAACGCCATCAGCCCGCAGAACACGGCGCCGCTGATGAAGACCGGTTTCCGCCCGAAGATGTCCGAGAGCAGCCCGGCGAGCGGGAGCGTGGCGAGCTTGATGACGTTCGCGATCATCACCCCGACCGTGGCGACCCACGCCGCCATCCCGACGTCGTTCGTGATGTAGCTCAGCGCGAACACGCTCGGAACGTACGTGGCGACGTTCGGGCCGACGCTGGCAAGGATGCTGAGGAGCACCGGCCGCGGGTGCGTGCGCAGCAGCGCGAAGAACGGCACCCGCTGGCGCTCGCCCTCGTTCACGACGTTCTTGAACGCGGGCGTCTCGTCGACGCTGCGGCGGATGTAGATGCCGATCGGCAGGATCAGGATGCTCACGAGGAACGGGATCCGCCAGCCCCACGAGAGGAACGCCTCCTCGGGAAGCCACGTGAACGGCGTGAACACGAGGGCGGCGGCGATCACGCCGATCGCGTTGCCCGTCGGCGGGATCGCCGCGTACATGCCGCGCCTGTTCTGGGGCGCGTGCTCCGCGGCCATCAGCGATCCGCCGGCGTACTCCGCGCCGGCCCCGAGTCCCTGCGCGACGCGGAGGACCACGAGCAGCGCGGGCGCCATGACGCCGATCGTCCGGTAGTCGGGGATCGCCCCGATGAGGAACGACGAGACGGCCATGAGCGTCAGCGTCGCGATCAGCACCCAGCGCCTGCCGTACCGATCGCCGAGGTGCCCGAAGACGAGCCCCCCGATCGGTCGGGCGAGGAACCCCACGGCGAACGTCGCGAAGGACGCGAGCGTGCCGGCCACGGGGTCGGCATCGGTGAAGAACACCCGGTTGAACACGAGCGCCGATGCGGTTCCGAACAGCATGAAGTCGTACCACTCCAGTGCCGTGCCGATCGTGCTCGCCGAGACCACTCGACGGATCATCATGCGTTCCACTCCTCTGTGAAGATCGACATGCCCCTGCCCCAGCTCAGCTCACGCCGGCGGCGTCGCGCTCCGGGAGCCGGCTGCCGAGGTAGGCGTCGCGCGAGCGCAGCTCGTCCTGGAGCCGGTCGACGTCGACGTCGCGAAGCCGGGCGCCGTCCGCGAGCGTCTGGGCCGCGGCGATGCCCGCAGCCTCGCCCATCGCGAACGACGGCGGCATCACGCGCACCGCGGCGAGCGCCTCGTGCGTCGCCGAGATGCACCGGCCCACGACCGCGAGGCCGTCGATCGTCTCCGGCACGAGCGAGCGGAAGGGGATCTCGTACTCGTTCGCGGTGGCGGGGATCCCGTCATCGAACGGGCCGTTGGCGCCGGAGGGGCTGTGGATGTCGACGGGGTAGCCCGCGACCGCGATCACGTCGTCGAAGTGGCGGCCGTCGACGAGGTCCTCCAGCGTGAGCTGGTACTCGCCGACGACGCGCCGGCTCTCGCGCACGCCGATCGTGGCCGCCGTGTCGATGAGCACGCAGTCCTCGAGGCCCGGGAGCTCCCGGTGGAAGAAGTCCATGAGCACGTCCACCTGGCGGCGGGCCTCGATCTCGGCGCTCGTCAGGTCGCGCGCGTTCGTGCCGTCGAGGCCGAGGACGCGGGTCGTGTTGATCCGCCACACGCCGGGCTCGAGGGTCTTGAACAGCTGGACGCCACGGCGCGGCAGGGTGTACCGGCCGTCGCTCGTGGCCTTCTCGACGATGCTCTGGAACGGGAACAGCTCCTCCGGGTGCTCCCTCTTGTAGCGATCCACCGCCTCGTCGTCGACGCCGCCGATCCGGAAGAAGAGGGTCAGCGGCTGGGTCAGGCCATCCTCGGCGCGGCCGAACTCGAACCGCGCGCCGGCCATCGCGGCGATGTCGCCGTCACCCGTGGCGTCGATCACGGCACCGGCCGGCAGGTACGACATCCCGCTCTTGTTGAGGACCACGACGCCCGCGACCCTGCCGTCCTCGACGACGGCGTCCGCCGCCCAGGTGTGCAGGAGCAGGTCGCACCCGGCCTCGAGGACCATCTCCTGGCCGACGCGCTTGGCTGCCTCGGCCTCGAACGGGGTCACGGCGTCGTGCCCGAAGCGGATGAAGCCGGCGTAATCGGTGCCGTTCTTCGTCTTCGATGGGTGGACGGCGCCGTCCTGCGCCTCCATGCGGCGCACGAACTCGTCGAAGACGCCGCGGATGAGCTGCGTCTGTCCGTCGAGCGAGAACGAGGTCATGCACGGGCCGACGAGGCCGGCCGTCAGGTTGCCTCCGACGAAGCCGAAGCGCTCGACGATGCGGACGGACGCTCCGCTGCGGGCGGCCGAGACGGCGGCAGCGAGGCCGGACGGCCCGCTCCCCACGACGAGGACGTCGGTCGGCTCCTCCACGGTCAGTTCGCGCGAGTAGGAACGGGTGCTCATCGCATCTCCTTCGATCGGCCTTCAGAGCTCCGTTCATCCTCGGCATCGCGCTCCGGACGGACAACCGCGCGCACAAAGGTGCACGCGCACAGCGGCGCGAAATCGGGCATCGGCGCGGCGTCGTGCACACATGCGCGCACCCGGGCCCCGCACGGATCCGTGCCCGAACATGCGAAAGCGGCGCGGAGCCCCGACGGGACTCCGCGCCGCCTGCTCGCGCGCTGCGCGTTACTTCTTGAGCGCGATGACCTGCAGCGCGATCGTGGCCGTGACGTCGTCGAGAAGACGCACGACGGCCTCGTGATCGCCGACGACCTTGATCGGCGCCGGGATCGTGATCTTGCGCTTGTCGATGTCGCCCAGACCGGCCTCGGAGACCGCCGTGGCCACGTCGGCCGGACGGACCGAGCCGAACAGACGCCCCTCGCCGCCGGCCTTGACGGCCAGCTTGATGCGAGTCGCCTCGATGCGGGCCTTCAGGTCGGCCGCCTCGTCGTGCGTCGCGATCGCACGGGCCTCGCGGGCCGCGCGGATCGACGCGACCTGCTTCTCGCCACCGCGCGTCCACGCGACGGCGAAGCCCTGGGGGATGAGGTAGTTGCGGGCGTACCCGTCGCGCACCTCGACCACGTCTCCGGCGCTGCCCAGGCCGTCGACCTCGTTCGTGAGAATCAGCTTCGACATGGGTGCTCCTTACCGGCCAGCGCCGGAGTAAGGCAGGAGAGCCATCTCGCGCGCGTTCTTGATCGCCTTCGCGATCAGGCGCTGCTCCTGCACCGAAACACCGGTGATGCGACGGGCGCGGATCTTGCCGCGCTCCGAGATGAACTTGCGGAGGGTCGCGACATCCTTGTAGTCAATGACGCCGACCCGGATGGACTTCGCGGGGGCCGCGTTCTTCGGGCCCTTCCGCGGCTTGCGGCGGTCGCCGCTCGACTTTCCAGCCATGTTGTCCTCTATCTGAATGAGTTGAGATTAGAACGGGGTGTCGTCGCCGAACGACCCCGGGGTGCTCCACGCGTCGGCACCGGTCTGCGAACCGGGCGTCGACCACGGCTCCTCCGACCCGGCGCCTCCGCCGACCTGCTGCGGGCGGGACTGCCCGCCGCCGCCACCCTGGATGCGGGTGACCTGAGCGGTGGCGTAGCGCAGTGACGGCCCGATCTCATCGATCTCGAGCTCGATCGTCGTGCGCTTCTCGCCCTCGCGGGTCTCGAAGGAGCGCTGGCGCAGACGACCCTGTGCGACGACGCGCATGCCCTTCGTCAGCGATCCGGCGACGTGCTCGGCGTAGTCGCGCCACACGCTGGATCGGAGGAAGAGCGCCTCGCCGTCCTTCCACTCCCCCGACGCGCGGTCGAACGTCCGCGGGGTCGAGGCGATCGTGAAGTTCGCGACCGGGATGCCGTTCTGCGTGTAGCGCAGCTCGGGATCGGCGGTCAGATTGCCCACGACGGTGATAACGGTTTCGCCTGCCATGCGATTACCTTAGGCCTTAGCCGCCGACTTGCGCGCGGCCTTCGCCTCGGCCCGCTTGGCCTCGGAAGCGACCATCGCGATGGCCTCCTCGGCGCGCAGGACCTTGGTGCGCATGATCTGCTCGTTCAGCTTGAGCTGACGGTCGAGCTCGTTCGTGGCCTCGCTGGTCGCCGTGAAGTTGACGACGGCGTAGATGCCCTCGTTCTTCTTCTGGATCTCATATGCGAGACGGCGCTTGCCCCAGATGTCGGTGCTCTCGATGGTTCCGTCGGCATCCGTGATGACCTTGAGGAACTTGTCGAGAATCGTGGGAACCTGGCGCTCGTCGATCTCCGGCTGAAGGATCACCATGAGTTCGTACTGGTGCGTCACTGACCCACCTCCTTCGGACTCGATCGGCTGCCGGGCACTTCCCGACAGCAGGAGGGTGTGTTGCACGTCGCGCGCACCGAGCGGATCGCCCGAGGGCGCACAACCCCGCAAGTTTAGCGGATCCCCGCCTGGGGAACCACCCGGCGCGTCAGGAGGGCGCGGGGACCTCGACCGCCTCGATGCGGGAGTCGTCGATCAGCGCGCGGATGAGGTCGGCCGAGCCGCCGACGGCCGTCGCATCGGAAGCCGGATCGGTCACGAGGATCCACGCGCGATCGTCCGGCCACACGAGGCTCGGCGAGCGCAGCCACGGCGCGTCCGGCTCGGCCCACGGCACGCGATCGGGCCAGTCCGGATCCGCCCAGACGCGCGGCGCCGCACGGAAGAGGACGTGCGAGCGGCCGGGGAGCTCCAGCCGCGGACCGCGGGAGATCTCGTCCGAGAGCACGCCCTGCTGCCAGGAGCGCCGGCGGAACGGCTCGTTGAGCGCGTCGGTGAAGCTCGCCCGCAGCACCGCGGCGTGACGCGGCGATCCGCCCTCGTCGTGAGCGGACGGTCCCGCCGGCGAGGCCCCCGTCCCCCCGACGAGGCCGTCCCATCCGTCCCAGATCGCCGCGCACCCCGTGTCGGGTGCGCCGGTGTGCTCGATGAGGAGCGACGCGACCGCGGCGAGCGCGTCGGGGTCGAGCGCGCCCTCCTCTGGATCGTCGTAGCGCCATCCGTCGCGGTCGCGGACGTCGCCGCCCGACCCCGCGACATCCGCCCAGCGCGAGGCCGGCCTCAGCTCCGCGCCGAGCGCCGCCGCCGCCTGACGCCACGTCACCTGCTCCGTGTCGACCTCCGGCTGGGCGTCGACGAACCGCGCCCACGCGCGCTCGTCTCCCGGCTCCGGCCAGCCCGCCCCGACGGGGCGCTCGCGGAACACCGGGTGCCGCACCCGCGCGTACGCCTCGAACCCGGAGGGCACGGCCGCGCCGGCCGGATCGACTCGCTCGCGGATCCAGTCGCCGGCCGAGACGTCGCTCATCCATTCCATGCCCTCACGATACGCACGCATGGGGAGCTCTCCCCGCCGGATTCCGCATCCCGGCCCGGCGATTGCGCCTACGGTGGCAGGGTGAGTCACCCCACCGCCGCACCCCGATTCGACGCACGCGCGCTCACCGAACCCGTCGACCGTCAGGCGGTGAAGGCCTACCGCAAGCAGGTGGGAAGGAGCGGCAGCGGGGCCGCCTGGGCCTTCGGGATCATCTTCACGGTCGTCCTGATCTGCGTCTTCCTCACCACCATCCTCCCCGTGATCGCCGCCGCCATGAGGGGCAACGCCTCCGCGGGGTCGATCGCCCCCGCCGGCGTCGCCGTGGTCGTCGTGATCGTGGCCATCATCGCCGCCGTCGGGATGATCAGGGATCGCCAGAAGGCCACGGAGTTCCGGCTCCACCACTTCGCGCGCGCCAACGGGATGACCTTCGAACGAGACGTGGTCGACCCTGGCCTTCCCGGGATGATCTTCGGCATCGGCCGCTCGCGGCGGGCGGAGCGGCGGGTGCGGGGGACGCGGCCGCGGTTCGTCGAGTTCGCGAACTACCAGTACACGACGGGCTCCGGCAAGAACAGCACGACGCATCACTGGGGCTACATCGCGATCCACCTCGACACGCCCCTGCCCCACATCGTCCTCGACGCGAAGGGGAACAACGGCATGTTCGGTTCGAACCTGCCCGCCGCCTTCGACAAGGATCAGCGGCTGAGCCTCGAGGGGAACTTCGACGACTACTTCACCCTGTACTGCCCGAACGGGTACGAGCGGGACGCGTTGTACCTGTTCACCCCCGACATCATGGCGCGGTTCATCGACAGCGTCGCCGAGCTCGACGCCGAGATCGTCGACGACTGGCTCTTCCTCTATGCCAAGCGCCAGTTCTCGACGCTCGATCCCGCCACGTGGGCCTGGCTGTTCTCCGTGGTCTCTGCGCTCATGGACAAGCTCGCCCAGTGGGAGCGCTGGCGCGACGAGCGGCTCGCGCAGCAGGCCGCGGCGCTCGGCACGACCGCGCCCGCCCGCAGCCACGCCTCGCCAGGGGCGCAGTCACTGCCGTTCCAGCACGATGCGATGGTCGCGCCGCCTTCGCCTCCCGCGCGACCGCCGAAGGGCGTCGCCCAGCCCGGCCAGCGCCTGACGCGTCGCTCCCGGTGGTGGATCGGGCTCATCATCGCGGCGAGCGTCATCGCCTACTTCGTCGCGGCCACGATGGGCGCGCTGTCCGGATCCTGACCGGAGGGTGCGACCGGCGTCAGAACACGACGACGGGCTTGAGCACCTCGCCGGACTCGGAATCGGCGAACGCCGTGCCGAGATCGTCGAAAGCGTACGTGCGCACGAGCCGGTCGAACGGGAAGTCGCCCGCCTTGTGCAGCGCGATCAGCTCGGGGATGAAGGTCTGCGGCACCGAGTCGCCCTCGACGACCCAGGTGATCCGGATCCCCCGCGCCAGCGCGCCCGGCAGGTCGAAGACGCCCTGGGCCCCTGCCTTGGCCGCCCCGAGCGCGCCGGCGTGACCGGCCATCCCGAGGGAGGCGATCATCTGCTGGAACACGGCGTCGTTGCCCGTCGTGTCGAGCGCCGTCTCGACGCCGCCGCCCGTGATCTCCTGGATCCGTGCGACGGAGTCCTCGCGGCCGGGGCTGATGACGTGCGTCGCCCCGAGCTCCTTCGCGAGCTCGAGCCGACTGTCGACCATGTCGACGGCGATGACCGTTCCCGCGCGGTTCGCCACGGCGGCCATGAGCGCGGACAGGCCGACGGCGCCCGCGCCGAACACGACGAAGCTGCCGCCGGGGCGGGTCTTCAGGATGTTGAGCACGGCACCGGCGCCCGTCTGGATGCCGCAGCCGAGCGGCCCCGCCAGCTCCAGCGGGAGGTCGTCGGCGATCTTCACGACGCTGCGCACCGAGGCGTTCGCCAGCGTCGCGAACGACGACTGGCCGAAGAAGTGCGAGCGAACGGGGTTGCCATCGGCGTCAGAGAAGGCGGACGATCCGTCGGGGCGGCCGCCGGCGAAGTTGTGGACGTACATGTTCACGCAGGCGGTCGGGTGCCCGTTCCAGCAGTTGTCGCATGCGCCGCAGCTGTTCACGGCGAGCACGACGTGATCGCCCGGCACGACGTGGGTGACGCCCTCGCCGACCTTCTCGACGATGCCGGCGCCCTCGTGCCCGAGCACGATGTTGGGCTCGGTCGGCATCCAGCCGTCGCGCACGACCGCATCGGTGTGGCAGACGCCCGTCGCGACCATCCGCACCTGCACCTCGTTGGCGCGCGGGTCCTCGAGCTGGAGATCGCGGATCGCCAGCGGCTCGTTCGTCTTCTCCCACACGGCCGCCCGCACCGGGGTCGTCGCCTGCGCCTGGTCGCTCATCGCGTTCCTCCTCATCGACACTGCCGAGAGCCGATTCCACGACTCATCCCGAGATTACTCCGGCGGATCGTTCCGGGACCATCCCCAGATCACGCGCGTCACGCCTCCGCCAGCGGGTGCTCGCGGAGGAAGGCCAGCACCGGGGCCGCTTCCTCACGGTCGCTCATGAGGAACCCGTGGCGGGCCCCGGGGCGCACCTCCAGTCGCGCACCGGGGATCCGGTCGGCGAGGAGCGCGCCGTTCCCCGGCGGCGTGACGGGATCGTCCCCGCCGTGCAGCACGAGCGTCGGCGCGTCGATCTCCTCCAACCGGTCCCACGCGTCGTGCGCGCGGCTCGCGGCGAAGTGCAGCCGCGCGGCGTGACGGGCGGGCCGGCGGCGCAGGAACGCGTCGACCACGGCCTCCGGCGCATCGTCCGCAAAGAACAGCGGCGCCATCCGCTCGGGGTCTCCGCTCGCCATCGCGGTGGTCGCCTCCGGCGAGCGCGGCACGCCTCGCTCGTCGCCTCCCGTCGTCGCGACGAGCACGAGCGCGCCGACGCGATCCGCGTGCTCGATCCCGAGCCACTGGGCCACGCGCCCGCCCATCGAGTAGCCGCACACGTGCGCCCTGCCCACCCCGGCCGCGTCGAGCACCGCGACGGCGTCGCGCGCGAACCCCCGCGTCGAATAGGCGGCGTCCTCCCCCGCCTCGCTCTCGCCCGTGCCGCGGTGGTCGAACACGATAACCAGGTGCCGGCGCGCCAGCTCGGGGAGGATCTCCCGCCAGATCGACGCGTCGGACCCCTGCCCGCCGATCAGCAGCAGCGGCTCGCCCGCACCCTCCGACCGCCAGGCGATCCGCGCCCCGTCCTCAGCCGTCGCCACACAGTGCACCCTGACGCCTCCCCTGCCGTTTCGCCCTCTGGCCCCGCCGACACGATAGCGCCAGCCGGGGCACACCGTCCCCGACGCACAACGCAGTCACCTCCCGCACTCGTGCGACCGCGGACTCCGGAATCACGCGGGGTCCGCAGGATCGGTGGTGCGAATCGACTGCGTTGTGCACGGCAACCGCACGGCGACGGCGCTCCCGCGACCGTCAGCGGATGTCCGCCAACCGATCCGAAGCCGTCAGTCGAAGCGGCGGGCGCGCATCGCCGACGGATCGGCCGTGGGGATCGCGGCGAGCAGCTCCCTCGTGTACTCGTGCTGCGGGTTCGTGAAGATCTCCTCGCTCAGGCCGTGCTCCACGAGATCCCCGTGGTGCATCACGCAGATCGTGTCCGAGATGTAGCGGACCACGTTCAGATCGTGCCCGATGAACAGGTACGCCATCCCGAGCTCCCGCTGGAGCCTCACGAGCAGGTCGAGGATCTGCGCCTGGATCAGCACGTCGAGCGAGCTCGTCGCCTCGTCGCAGATGATCAGGGACGGCTCCAGCGACACAGCGCGCGCGATCGCCACGCGCTGCGCCTGCCCACCGGACAGCTCCTGCGGGCGCCGCGACCGGTACGTGTCGGCCGGCAGCCCGACGAGATCGAGCAGCTCGTCCACGCGGGCGCGACGGGCTTTCTCCCCCATCGTCGTGTGCCCGCGCAGCGGCTCCGCGATCACCTCGGACACCCGCCAGCGCGGGTTCAGCGACCCGAACGGGTCCTGGTAGATCATCTGCAGGTCGGCGTACACCTTCGACATCGCGCGCCGCTTGAGGCCGATGAGGTCCTTGCCCTGGAACAGCACGCGCCCGGACTTCGCGGTCTCCACCTGGATCACCGCGCGCGCGATCGTCGACTTGCCCGAGCCGGTCTCGCCGACGATGCCCATCGTCGTGCCCGGCATCACCTCGAAGGACACGTCGTTCACGGCGCGCACGACGCCCGTCTTCACCCCGCCGGCGCCACGGGTGACGTACTCCTGGGAGATCCCCTCGACACGCAGCAGCGGCTCCGCCCCGCTCTCGACCTCGGTCCTCCCCTCGCGCCGGTCGGCCGGCAGCTTCGAGAAGGCGCCGAGGAGCTCCTTCGTGTACGGCTCGCGATCATCGTCGAACAGCCGCTGCGGCAGGACGTGCTCAATGACGGCGCCGTGGCGCATCACCATCACGTCGTCGGCGTAGCTGGCCGCGAGCGAGAGGTCGTGGCTGATGAGGATGATCGCCATGCCGAGGCGATCCTGCAGGTCGCACAGCAGCTCCATGATCTTCGCCTGCGTCGTCACGTCGAGCGCCGTCGTCGCCTCGTCGGCGATCAGCACGTTCGGATCGGACGCGAGCGCCATCGCGATCACGACGCGCTGGCGCATGCCGCCGGAGAGCTGGTGCGGGTACTGCGTGAGCCGCAGCTCCGGATCGCTCAGGCGCACGAGCGTCAGCAGCTCCATGGCGCGCTCGCGCGCCTGGGCCTTGTCCATGCTGCTGTGCATCCGGATCGCCTCGAGCAGCTGCTTGCCGATGCTCATCGTCGGGTTCAGCGACGTCGCCGGGTTCTGGAACACCATCGCGATGTCGCGCCCGCGGATCCGGCGCATCGCCGGCTCCTCGAGCCCCAGCAGCTCCGTCGAGCCGAGCCGGGCCGAGCCGGACACGTGCGCACTCGGCGGCAGCAGCCCCATCAGGGACCGGACCGAGACGGACTTGCCCGACCCCGACTCGCCGATGATCGCGAGCGTGCGCCCACGGCGCACGTCGAAGTCGACGCCCTTCACGGCCTCGACGATCCGCCCGTTGCGCGAGAACGTGACCCTCAGCCCCTCGACCCTGAGGACGACCTCGCCGTCGCCGGTCTCCGCGTGCACGTCGGAGCTCGTTCCGGTCCGCGCCTGTGTGTCCGCCGTCATCGTCCGCTCATCTCGTCTCGCAGGTTCTCACCCAGAAGGTTGAAGGACAGCACCGTGACCAGCAGCGCGAGGCTCGGCCACAGCACCAGAAGCGGGGCGCCCGTGAGCGCCTGCTGGCCGTCGTAGATCATGTTCCCCCAGCTGGGTGCCGGGGCGGGGATGCCGAGACCGAGGAAGCTCAGCGCGCCCTCCGTCACGATGATGAGGCCCATCCCGAGCATCGCGAAGTTCAGCAGCTGGGGCGCCACGTTCGGCGCGATGTGCAGCGCGAGCACCCGCAGCCGGGGGGTGCCGGCGAGCTCGGCCGCCTGGATGAACGGCATGTTCACCACGCGCAGCGTCGCCGCCCTGGCCACGCGCGCGACGCCGGGGATGCTGAAGGCGCACAGCGCGATGATCGTGTTCGGCAGGCTGGGCCCGAGCACCTGGGCGATCGCGATCGTCAGCACGAGCGACGGGAACGCGATCAGCACGTCCAGGATCCGCATGATGACCGTGTCGGCCCTGCCGCCGAGGTACCCGGACAGGGCGCCGAGCGATCCGCCGACGACGATGCCGATGAGGTTCACCGAGATCGCGACGATCAGCGACGCCCGCCCTCCGTGGAGGAGACGCGAGAGCACGTCGTTGCCGTTCACGTCCGTGCCGAGCACGTGCCCTGGGCTCCCCGGGGGCAGCGCGCTCTCGAGGACGCTGCCGCCGACGGGAGCGGGGATCGGGAGCACGAGCGGCCCGGCGAAGCAGATGAGCAGGAGGAGCCCGACGACGCCGGTCGGGATCCACACGAGCAGCTTCCGGCGGGTCCGCGCCCAGCGCAGGCTCCGCTCCGTCTCGACGGCCGGCGTCAGGAGCGCCTGGGTCGGGGTCGTGGCGGTGTCAGTGATTGCCATAGCGGATCCTCGGGTCCAGGACGGCGTACAGCACGTCGACGACAAGGTTGGCGGCGATCGCGACGGCGGCGAAGATGAAGACGCACATCTGCACCACCGCGACGTCGCGGGAGGTCACGCCCTCGAGCATCATCATCCCGAGGCCGGGCATCGCGAAGATCTGCTCGATGATCACCGTCCCGCCGACGAGCCCGCCGATGTTGAGGCCGACGATCGTGAGCAGCCCGAACGACGAGTTGCGGAACGCGTGGCCCCACAGCACCTTCCACGGGCCTGCGCCCTTCGCGCGCGCCGTGTCGATGTAGTCGGCCGCGTTGAGCTGCTCGACGAGGTCGCCGCGCAGGAACCGCGCGTAGAAGCACGACAGCGGAACGGCCAGCGCCAGCACCGGCATGATCACCGATGCGAGGTTCGCGAGCGGATCGTCCGTGAACGGCACGAACCCGATCGACGGCAGCAGCCGCAGGGTGACGGCGAACACGAGGATCAGCAGCAGCGCCATGACGAAGTTCGGAACGGCCAGGATCGTCATGGCGAGCACCATCACGATCCGGTCGAACACTCCGCCGGGGCGGCGGGCGGCGAGCACGGCGACCGGGATCGCGATGCCGAGCGAGACGACGAACGCGAGCACGACGAGCTCGATCGTCACCGGCGTGCGCTCGGCCAGCAGGCCGATGACGGCCCGGCCGCTCACCGACGACGTGCCGAAGTTCCCGCCCAGCGCGGAGAACAGCCATCCGAAGTAGCGCACGTACCAGGGCTGGTCGAGCCCCAGCGAGCGCCGCACCGCCTCGACCTCCTCCTCGGAGGCGTCCATCCCCGCCTGGTTGCGGGCGGGGTCGCCCGGCATGAGCTCGAGCAGGAGGAAGACGAGGACGCTGACGGCGAGGAGCATCGGGATCGCGACGAGCACGCGCTTGACGATGAGCCTCACGAAAGGCGAGCCGGCCACCCGGCCGAGGAAGCTGGAGCGCTCCTCGGCCGGTGCGCCGCTCGGCGCCGGTGTCGTCGTCGTGGTCACTGCTCGGTCCACACCCTGTCGTAGAGCACGGCGGTGTTCACGACGAACGCGGGGATCGGCTGGTCGAGACCCGGCCCGTGCACGCCGGACTGCATCAGCTGCGCCGGCGCGAACGCCGTCCCGAACGGTCCGTAGGCCTCGTCCGAGATCATCGTGGCGACCTCGGAGTACGCCGCGGTGCGCTCGTCCTCGTCGACCGTCGCGACGGCCTTCGCGAGCAGCTCGTCGAGCGGGCTCTGCAGGCCCTCGTCGAGCGCCTGCTTCGCGCTCGTCGCGCCGTCGGGGAGCGGCGTCCCGCTGTACGGGGAGGTCGATCCGAAGCGCACCTGCACGCCGATGCCGGTCGACGGGTCCCAGGCGCCTGCGGTCTGCAGCATCGACTCCCACTCGCCGGTCGTGAACTTGGTGATCACATCTCCCA
>JBQDDT010000083.1:0-13144 GCA_052092505.1 Microbacterium sp.
CACTCGTGCACCAGGCGCCGCAGAGCGGCCGGGGCGTCGGAGTGCTCCGTCAGCCAGCTGCGCGTCGCATCGCGCAGCTCGACGTTCGCCAGCGGGGCAGGGAACAGCAGCTCGATGAGGTACGACGCGATCTGATACGTGCGGTTCTCCCACACCGGCAGCAGCATCTCGAAGTAGCGGGGCACGAACTCGGTCAGGGAGTCGCGGGTGGCGGGGTGCACGAACCCGGCGGCCGCGGCCCTCACGATCGTGTTCGGGAGATCGTCGCGGTCGACGAGCGACTCCCACGCCCGGCGCTTCGCCTCGGGAGAAGGGAGCGCGGCTCGCGCGCGCGCCGCCGACTCGGCGCCGCTGGCGGTGTTGTCCTCGGTGAGCGCCGCGTCGATCTGCTCGGAGTCGACCCTGCCGCCGGCGGCCAGGGCGACGAGGAGCTGCCACGACAGGTCGGTGTCGATGACCAGGCCGTCGATCTCGAGCGATCCGTCGCGCAGGCCGGCGATCGTCGACCAGTGGTCATCGGTCGCCGCAGCGCCGGCGAACGCCATCGCGAGCTGGAGCTGGAGGTCGCTGCCCGGCTGCGCCTGCGTGAGGAGCGCCCACAGGCCGTCGGCGACCCGACGTCGCGCCGACGCGCGATCCTCCGGCGCGACATAGGAGTTCGCGGCCAGCTGGAGCTGTCCCAGCGTCGTGCGCACCGTCGTCGACTCGGTCTCGGCCTGGATGTTGCGCAGGACGAGATCGATGTACTCGCTCGCCGGCGTCTCCGCGTCGCGGACCTGGTCCCACACCGCGCCCCAGACGAGCGAGCGCGCGAGCGGGTCGGAGATGTCGGAGAGGTGCTCGAGCGCCACCCGGAGGCTCGCGTCGTCGAGGCGGATCTTCGCGTACGCGAGGTCCTCGTCGTTGAGCAGCACGAGCGCGGGCCTGCGCTGCCCCTTCAGCTCGGAGACGTCGGTCACGTCGCCGTCGACGTCGATCTCCTCGTAGTGCGTGCGCACCAGCCTGCCGCCCTCGAGGTCGTAGAACCCGATCCCCAGGCGGTGCGGTCGGATGGTCGCGTAGTCGGCCGGCGCGGTCTGCAGGACGGCGAAGCGGGTGATCCTGCCGTCGACGTCGGCCTCGACGATCGGCGCGAGCGTGTTGACCCCTGCCGTCTCGAGCCACTTCGCCGACCACGCGGACAGATCGCGCCCGCTCGTCGTCTCGAGCTCGACGAGGAGATCCTGGAGCGTCGTGTTGCCGTACGCGTGCTTGCGGAAGTACTCCCCGACGCCGCGGAAGAAGGCGTCGAGTCCGACGTACGCGGCGAGCTGCTTGAGGACCGATCCGCCCTTCGCGTACGTGATGCCGTCGAAGTTGACCTGCACGGCCTCCAGGTCGTCGATCTCGGCGACGACCGGGTGCGTCGAGGGGAGCTGGTCCTGGCGGTACGCCCAGGTCTTCTCCATCGCGTTGAACGTCGTCCAGGCGCCCGTCCACTCGGTCGCCTCTGCCGTGGCGATGGTGGAGGCCCACTCGGCGAACGACTCGTTCAGCCACAGATCGTTCCACCACGTCATCGTCACGAGGTCGCCGAACCACATGTGGGCGAGCTCGTGGAGGATCGTCACGACGCGGCGCTCGCGCACGGCGTCCGAGACCTTGCTGCGGAAGACGTAGGTCTCCGTGAAGGTCACGGCCCCGGCGTTCTCCATCGCCCCGGCGTTGAACTCGGGCACGAAGAGCTGGTCGTACTTCTCGAAGGGGTACGGGACCCCGAACCTCTCCTCGTAGTAGGCGAAGCCCTGCCGCGTCTTCTCGAACACGTACTCGGCGTCGACGTGCTCGCTGAGGCTCCTGCGTGCGAACACGCCGAGCGGGATCACGCGGCCCTCGGAGTTCGTCAGCTCCGCTCGCGTGACGTCGTACGGGCCGGCGATGAGCGCGGTGATGTAGGAGGAGATGCGCGGCGTCGGCGCGAACCCCCACGTGGCGTTCTCTCCGGCGTCGTGGGGGATCGGCTCCGGCGTCGGCTGGTTCGAGACGACCTGCCACGTCGCCGGGGCCGTGACCGTGAACTGGAACGTCGCCTTGAGGTCGGGCTGCTCGAACACCGCGAACACGCGGCGCGCGTCGGGCACCTCGAACTGCGAGTAGAGGTAGACCTCGCCGTCGACGGGATCCACGAACCGATGGAGGCCCTCGCCCGTGTTGGTGTAGGCGCAGTCGGCGTCGACGACGAGCTCGTTCGTCTCCTCGAGGTCGTCGAGCTGGATGCGCGAGTCGGCGTAGACCTCGGCTGGCTCGAGCTGGCGGCCGTTGAGCGTGATCTCGCGGACCTCGCTGGCGATCAGGTCGATGAACGAGGAGCCTCCCTGCGAGGCGCCGAACCGCACGACGCTGCGCGAGCCGAACACCTCGTCGCCCTTGGTCAGGTTGAGGGTCACTTCGTACGCGTGGGTGTCGATGACCGACCGGCGCTCCTGCGCCTCACTTCTGGTGAGGTTCTCTCCAGGCACTGGGGCTCCCTTTCGGGTGAATCGAGCGAACCGGGCTGGGGACTGCCCGGCAACTGGTCAAGCCTACGGCGTCTCGCCGGGGCGAGCGTGTCGTGCGACGCCCGGTTTCCGTCGCCATCCGACGGTACCGGCCGATCCTGAGCGCGAGAGGAACCGTGCGGAGGTGCCTCCCGCCCCGCCGCCGCGCGTCTGTGAGCACGTGCAGCGAACACTTCTACACAAGTGCGAAGATGGAGGGGTGACGACCGCTCAGACCCACGCCGCCGTTCCCTTCGCCTCTGCCGCAGCGGTGAGCGGCGCCCCGTTCGTGGAGACGCCGGTGGCGTACGACGCGCTGCTGCTGGCGAGCTTCGGCGGGCCGGAGGGACAGGACGACGTGATCCCGTTCCTGCGCAACGTCACGCGAGGGCGCGGGATCCCCGACGACCGGCTGGAGGAGGTGGCGACCCATTACCGGTTCTTCGGGGGCGTCAGCCCCATCAACGGCCACAATCGCGAGCTGAAGGCGGCGCTCGAGACCGAGCTGGCTCGCCGGGGCATCGACCTGCCCGTGTACTGGGGGAACCGCAACTGGGAGCCGTACATCGAGGACGTCGTCGCGCAGGCCGCCGCCGACGGGCATCGGACGCTGCTGGGGCTCGCGACGAGCGCCTACAGCTCGTACTCGAGCGATCGCCAGTACCGCGAGGACTTCGCGCGCGCGCTGATCGAGACCGGCGTCGGCACGGGGGGCGACCCCGTCGTGATCGACAAGGTGCGGCTGTTCTTCGACCACCCTGGCTTCGTCGAGCCCCTGTTCGAGGGCGTGCGCGGCGCCGTCGAGTCCCACCTCGCGGACGGCGTCGCGCCCGAGGCGATCCGCGTGCTGTTCTCCACGCACTCGATCCCGCTCGGCGACGCCGCGCTGTCGGGGCCGCGTGACCGCGACTGGCCGGAGGGCGGCGCCTACGCGCTGCAGCACCGCGAGGTCGCCGCGCACATCATGGAGCGGCTCGCCGCCGAGGTGCCGGCCGCGCAGCGCGTGGGATGGGACCTCGTGTACCAGTCGCGCTCCGGCCCTCCGACCCAGCCATGGCTGGAGCCGGACGTGAACGACCGGATCGCCCAGCTGCCGGGTGAGGGCGTCGAGGCGATCGCGATCACCCCGCTCGGGTTCGTGAGCGACCACATGGAGGTCATGTGGGACCTCGACCACGAGGCGACGGACTCGGCCGCCGCCGCCGGGCTGCGCGCTGTGCGCACCGCCACGCCGGGGACTCACCCCGCCTTCGTCGCCGGACTCGTCGATCTCGTGGAGGAGCGGCTGAACGGCACGCCGGCCGCGGAGCGTCCTCACCTGACCGATCTCGGCCCCTGGTACGACGTCGCGCGACCGGGCGACTGCGAGAACGCTCGCCTGGATTTCCTGCCGGCGGCCGCCGGCCTGGAGCCGTGAGCGGCTGAGGATGGGTCAGAATCGTCCTATGCGGATCCACATCGCGACCGATCACGCCGGTCTGGAGTTCTCCACTCAGCTGCAGCAGCACCTCGCGTCCCAGGGGCACGAGGTCGTCGACCACGGGCCCGTCGAGTACGACCCCGTCGACGACTACCCCGCCTTCTGCATCCGTGCCGGACGTGCCGTGGTCGCTGACCAGCGCGCCGGCGTCGAGGCGCTCGGCGTCGTGTTCGGCGGGTCGGGCAACGGCGAGCAGATCGCGGCGAACAAGGTCGAGGGGGTCAGGGCCGCGCTCGTGTGGAACCTCTCGACCGCCGAGCTGGCCCGCGAGCACAACGACGCCAACGTGATCTCGATCGGCGCGCGCCAGCACACCTTCGAGGAGGTCGTGTCGTTCATCGACCGCTTCCTGACGACGCCGTTCTCCGGCGAGGAGCGTCACGCGCGGCGGATCGCCCAGATCGCGGCGTTCGAGGCGGACGGGTCGCTCGCACCCGACCCGCGCGCCTGAGGCGGGTCCTGTCGTGCCGGAGGGTCATTCCGTCCATCGCATCGCCCGGCAGTTCGAGAGGAACTTCACGGGCCGCAGCGTCGCCGTCTCGAGCCCGCAGGGGCGCTTCGCCGACGGCGCCGCCGTGCTCGACGGGCGCGTCCTCGAGAGCGCTCGCGCCGTCGGCAAGCAGATGTTCCTGGCGTTCGAGGGCGACGCGTGGCTGCGCGTGCACCTCGGGCTGTACGGAGCGTGGGACTTCGCCGGCGAGATCACCGTCGACCCGACGATCGCCTCGGCGAACGGACGGATGGGGCAGACGAACCAGCGGGGCACCGACGCCGGCGAGCCCGTCTTCGACGACGCGGGGGAGAACTCGCTCTCCTCGATCGGCGCGCCGCGGCGAACGCGCGGGCGCGTGCGGATGTCGGAGCAGACGAGGGGCCTCGACGGGCAGGACGACGACTCAGCCGAGTGGCCGCCTCCGGTCGTCGGGCAGGTGAGGGCGCGCCTGATGACCTCGCGCACGTGCGCCGACCTGCGCGGTCCGACCGCGTGCGCCGTGGAGAGCCCCGAGCAGATCCAGCAGGTGATCGACCGGCTCGGTCCCGATCCGCTCGTGGGGGATCCCGCAGAGAACGAGGAGCGGTTCGTCGCCGCCGTGCGCCGGCGCGGCGTGGCCGTCGGGCAGCTGCTGATGGACCAGTCCGTGGCCAGCGGCATCGGGAACGTCTATCGCGCCGAGCTGCTGTTCCGCGCCGGTCTCGATCCGCACACGCCGGGGAGGCGCGTGCCGGAGGAGACCGCGCGCGGGCTGTGGCGCGACTGGGACCGGCTGCTGCGCATCGGCGTGGAGACCGGGCAGATGATGACGATGGACGGGCTCTCGGGCGATGCGTGGCGGAAGGCGATGGCCAGCCGCGACGACCGGCACTGGGTCTATCACCGAGCGGGGCTGCCCTGCCGCGTGTGCGGCACGGAGATCGTGCTCGAGGAGATGCAGGCGCGCAAGCTGTACTGGTGCCCGACCTGTCAGCGCTGAGGACGGAGGACGCGTGGGCGACCGCATGAACCGCGGCGAGCGGGTGGACGTGATCGCGGACGTCCGCATCGGCGGCGAGGGCAGGGAGCTGATGCCGCTCGCCCTCGTCGACGAGGCCGCCCCCTACGACGTGCACCTCGCTGGGGGCCGGATCGTCGACATCGCGCCGGCGGGGTCGGCCCCGCACCGCGGCGCCGTCCTCGACGCCGCCGGAGGCTGGCTCGTCCCCGGGATGTGGGACCACCACGTCCATGCGCTGCCATGGGCGCTCGAGGCGCGGCGCGTCGCGCTCGGAGACGCGGCGTCCGCCTCAGAGGCCGCGGCGATCATGGGCGCGGCCGTCCCGTCCGACGACGGGATCAGGGTCGGCTCGGGGATGCGGGACGCGCTCTGGCCGGACGCGCCGGAGAGCGATCTGCTCGACCGGCTGACGGAGGAGACGCCGACCTATCTCCTCAACGCCGACCTCCACAGCGCCTGGCTGAACTCGGCGGCGCTGAGGAGCGAGGGCTTCTCCGCCACCGACGGGGTGGTGCGCGAGGAGGACGCATTCGAGCTCATCCGCCGCCTGAGCGCCGTGGACGAGGCGACCGCCGACCTGGCGATGTCGGAGATGGCCGATCGGGCCGCGGCGCGCGGTGTCGTGGGGATCGTCGACATGCACATGGAATGGGGCGGCGATGACTGGCGCCGCAGGGCGGCCGCCGGCTTCGACGGCCTGCGCGTCGAGCTCGCGGTCTACACGCACCGCCTCGAGGAGGTCATCGCGGCGGGGCTGGCGACCGGCGATCCGCTGCCGGATGCGGGTGAGCTCATCCGCATGGGCCCCTACAAGGTGATCAGCGACGGGTCGCTCGGGACCAGGACGGCCGCGTGCTCCCATCCGTACGACGCCGACGCTCCCGCCGAGGCGCGCGGGCATCTCAACGTGTCGCCGGACGAGCTGGTCGCGCACATGACGCGGGCGGCCGGTGCCGGCCTCGCCAGCGCCGTCCACGCGATCGGGGACGTCGCCGTGTCCCACGCCCTCGACGCGTTCGCGGCCTCCGGTGCCGCGGGAACGATCGAGCACGCGCAGCTCGTCCGCCACGCGGACATCGCACGGTTCGCGCGACTCGGTGTGGCGGCGAGCGTCCAGCCGACGCACGCGGTCGAGGATCGCGACCTCGTCGATGCGCTCTGGGCGTCCCAGACGTCCCTGCCGTACGCCTGGCGCGCGCTGGACGAGGCGGAGGCGAACCTGCGCTTCGGATCGGACGCGCCGGTGTCGGCGCTCGACCCGTGGACGCAGATCGCCGCCGCGGTCCACCGCCGCGACGACGGCCGCGACGCCTGGCGCCCCGCCGACGCGCTCGGCCCCGCCACGGCGCTCGCCGCATCGACGCGCGGAGGGTCGCGCGCCGGAGCGCGGATCCTACCGGGGGAGCCGGCGGATCTCGCGATCGCCGCGGTCGATCCGCTGCGCGCGGGCGAGGACGAGCTGCGCCGCATGGACGTGGTGGCGACCCTGCTGGGAGGTCGGCTGACGCACCTCGCGTGAACGCGCGGGAACGACGAAGGGCGCACGGAGACGATGTCCGTCCCCGTGCGCCCCTTCGTCGTCGGGCTGATTACTCCGCGATGTGCGCGATGAGGAACCAGCGGTCCTTCTCGAGGCCCGACTTGATGCCGATCGCGATGTCCTGGCTCGTGAGGTCGACCTCGTCGAGGCCGTCGATCGCGGCCTGGAGGTCGGCGATGATCACGTCGATGTCGGCGACCACCTGGCGGATGAGCTCGTCGGACTTCTCGAAGCCGGCGCCGACCTGCGTGGCCGTCGCCTTGGAGGCGATCGTCGCGGCGCGCGCGTCGATCGGGAGGCCGAGGGCGATGATGCGCTCTGCCGCGAGGTCGGCCCACTCGCCGGCGTGGTCGACGAGCGTGTCGAGGAACTCGTGCACGCCGATGAAGTTCGCGCCGCGCACGTGCCAGTGCGCCTGCTTGCCGTTGACGGTGAGCGCCTGCAGACCGAGGACGACGGGAGCGAGGAACTGCGACGATCCGGCGGCGACGGTCGGGTCGCTGGCGGTGGTGGCGATGGTCTGGTTGGTCATTGTGTGATCCTTCCCGATGGACGGTCTGTGATGGATGCAACGTTACTCGCGGAGAGGTATTCCGCAAGCAAGGTCAGGCTCCGTTAAATCCGCCGTGACCGGGGGAAATGGAGGCTCGCCTTACCACGGGACGAGTGAGGTCCTCCGTGCATGGCACGATGTCCGCATGACCATCTCGAGCGATGCCGCGATCCTCCGCCTCGGTGACGCGGAACCCGACGTCCCCGCGTCCGCTTTCGTCGCCGCGGGCGCGCGCCTGATCGGCGACGTGCGGATGGGTGACGCGGCGAGCATCTGGTACAACGCCGTCGTCCGGGGCGATGCCGACAGGATCGAGATCGGGGCGCGCTCCAACGTCCAGGACGGCGTCTCGATCCACGCGGACGCCGGGAGCCCTGCCATCGTCGGCGACGACGTGTCGATCGGGCACAACGCGGTCGTGCACGGCTGCGTCGTCGGCGACGGATCGCTCATCGGCATGGGGAGCGTCGTGCTGTCCGGGGCCGTCATCGGCGCGCAGTGCCTGGTCGCCGCCGGCGCGGTCGTCCTGGAGGGGACCGCCGTGCCCGATCGCTCGCTCGTCGCCGGCGTGCCGGCGAAGGTCCGTCGCGCGCTCACCGATGGCGAGATCGAGAAGCTGGCGGCGAATGCCGCGCGGTACGTCGAGCTGGCGCGGCGGCACGCGCGGGGCGCGGATGTCACGGGGGAGCGGTGACGTCGCCTATACTCGATTCCGCTGCCTGACCGGCGGTGCGGGGATGTAGCTCAATGGTAGAGCCCCAGTCTTCCAAACTGGTCACGCGGGTTCGATTCCCGTCATCCCCTCCACGTCCCCCGCTCCTCCTCGCCGCGAATCGCCGCGACTCGCGAGATGCACCGAATCTCGCGAGATGCCCAGAAATCTGGCGGCCGTGGCCCCGCGGCGATGCATCTCGCGAGAGCGGGCGAGGCGATGCCGTAGACTCGACGGGGTCGTTTCGTGCTCCGCCGTGCGCGGAAATCCCGGGGCGTAGCTCAGCTTGGTAGAGCGCCCGCTTTGGGAGCGGGAGGTCGCAGGTTCAAATCCTGTCGCCCCGACATACGGCCCCCAGACCTAAAAGCCCGGCGGAAACACGCACGGGTTCGTCACGAGGAGAAGCACCAGAATGGTCAACAGCACCGTCGAGAAGCTCAGCCCGACGCGGGTGAAGCTGCACATCACGGTCAGCCCGGAAGAGCTCAAGCCGAGCATCGACAGCGCCTACACGTCGATCGCTCAGGACGTGCAGATCCCAGGCTTCCGCAAGGGCAAGGTCCCCGCTCCGATCATCGATCAGCGCGTCGGACGCGCCGCGGTCATGGAGCAGGCGGTCAACGAGGGCCTCGACGGCTTCTTCCGCGACGCGGTCAGCGAGCACGACGTCAAGCTGCTCGGTCGCCCGTCGGCCGACATCTCGCAGTGGCCCGACGAGAAGGACTTCTCCGGCGACCTCGTCGTCGAGATCGAGACGGACGTCCGTCCCGAGTTCGAGGTCCCCGAGCTCGACGGACTGACCGTCGAGGTCGACGCGATCGAGGTCGACGAGGACGCCGTAGCCGAGGAGCTCGACAAGCTCCGTGCGCGCTTCGGCACGCTCGTCACGGTCGACCGCCCGGCGACGACCGGCGACTTCGTGGAGCTCGATCTCGTGGCGCGGATCGACAGCACCGAGGTGGACCGCGCCGACGGCGTGTCCTACGAGGTCGGATCCGGCGAGCTCCTCGAGGGCACGGACGAGGCTCTCGAGTCCCTCACGGCCGGCGAGGACACGACGTTCACCTCGACCCTCATCGGCGGCGAGCGCGCCGGCGAGGACGCCGAGGTCTCGGTGACGGTCAAGGCGGTCAAGGAGCGCGAGCTCCCCGAGGCCGACGACGACTTCGCCCAGATGGCCAGCGAGTTCGACACGATCGCCGAGCTCCGCGAGAGCCTCGGGGAGCAGGCCAAGACGCGCGGCGCGTTCGCGCAGGCCTCTTCGGCCCGCGACCGCCTGCTCGACGTGCTGCTCGAGAAGGTCGAGATCCCGGTCCCCGAGCAGCTCATCGAGGACGAGGTCCACCGTCACCTCGAGCAGGAGAACCGCCTCGAGGACGACGAGCACCGTGCCGAGGTCGCCGAGGCCAGCGAGAAGCAGTTCCGCACCCAGATCCTGCTCGACGCGCTCTCGGAGCAGCTGGACGTCCAGGTGTCCCAGGACGAGTTCACGCAGTACCTCATCCAGTCCGCCGGCCAGTACGGGATGGCGCCGCAGGAGTTCATCCAGGCGATCCAGCAGGGCGGGCAGCTCCCCGCGCTGATGGGCGACGTCGCGCGGAACAAGGCGCTCGGCGTCATCCTCGGCAAGGCGTCCGTGGTCGACACGGACGGCAACGCCGTGGACGTGTCGGACTTCGTCCCGAGCGAGGACGAGGAGCAGGCCGACGCCGACGCGCCGTCGGATGACGCGGAGGACGCCGAGGCCGCACAGGAGAAGTCCGAGTAGGACCCCGCTCCCGCGACGAGGGGCCAGGACGCCGAACGCGCGCGTCCTGGCCCCTCGTCGCGTGCGGGCGCGGCCTCCCGTGCCGATAAAGTGACCCCAGCAACGCCACACCCACCCCATCTGTGAGGAGCACAGGAATGCCCCTGTGGAAGATCCATGGCGACGGCCGCACCGTCGCGCCCGGTCAGGTCGTGAAGCCGACAGAGCGGCTCTCGTGGCCGGCGACGATCGCGATCGGCGCCCAGCACGTCGTGGCGATGTTCGGGGCGACGTTCCTCGTCCCGATCCTGACCGGCTTCCCGGTCTCGACGACGCTGCTGTTCTCCGGGCTCGGCACGCTGCTGTTCCTCCTGATCACGCGCAACCGCCTGCCGAGCTACCTCGGCTCGTCCTTCGCGTTCATCGCCCCGATCACGGCGCTCAACGCGGGCCAGGCGCTCGAGACGCCGCTGCAGATCACGCAGGCCCTCGTCGGCGTCGCCGCGGCCGGCGTCCTGCTCGCGGTCATCGGCTTCATCGTCCAGGCCGTCGGCGTCGGGTGGATCGACAGGCTCATGCCGCCCGTCGTCGCCGGCTCGATCGTGGCGCTGATCGGCTTCAACCTCGCACCGGCGGCGTGGAACAACTTCCAGCTCCAGCCGGAGGTCGCGGTCGTCACACTCGCCGCGACCATCCTCTTCAGCGTCCTGTTCCGCGGCTTCCTCGGCCGCATCTCGATCTTCCTCGGGGTCGTCGTCGGCTACGTCGTCGCCATCCTCACGGGCCAGGTCGACTTCTCCGCGGTCGGCCAGGCCGCATGGGTCGGGCTGCCGGACTTCCACCTCGTCGGGATCGGCGATCCGGCGGCGTGGGCGCTCGTGCCGATGTTCCTCCCCGTCGTGCTCGTGCTCATCGCCGAGAACGTCGGTCACGTCCGCGGCGTCGCGACGATGACGAACGACCCAGCGATCAACCGCTCGACGGGCCGCGCCCTCGTGGCGGACGGCGTCGCGACGACCGTGGCCGGCGCGTTCGGCGGGTCAGGGACGACGACCTACGGCGAGAACATCGGCGTGATGGCCGCGACGCGCGTGTACTCGACCGCGGCGTACTGGGTCGCCGGGGTCGTCGCGATCCTGCTGGCGTTCTCGCCGAAGGTGGGCGCCGTCTTCAACACGATCCCGCCCGGCGTGCTCGGCGGCGTGACGACGGCCCTGTACGGGCTCATCGGCGTCATCGGGATCAAGATCTGGGTCGACAACCGCGTCGACTTCTCCCGCCCCGTCAACCAGTACACGGTGGCGGTCTCCTTCGTGCTCGCGATCGCCGGCTTCGCGATGACGTGGGGCGCGTTCCAGCTCGGGGCCATCGTGCTCGGCACCATCGCCGCGCTCGTCATCTACCACCTCGGCAACGCGATCGCCCGCTGGAGGAGGACGGGTGCGGACGACGGCGGCCCGATCCCCGAGGTCGGTCCTCTCGGCGGCGACCCCGAGGAGCCCGAGCGCTCCGGATCGTGACGCGCGTCGCGCGGCGGCCCAGCGCCCCGGCGGCGCCTGGTATGCCCACGGCGAACACGGCCGGGGCGGCGAATCCGCGCCGGTAGTGTCGATACCAACGCACCAGGCGAATGGAGTGAGAATGCCGGAACCGCTGATGGCGCAGAGCGTCTTCGACCAGCTGCTGAAGGACCGCATCATCTGGTTGGGATCGGAGGTGCGCGACGAGAACGCGAACGAGATCTGCGCGAAGATCCTCCTTCTCGCCGCCGAGGACTCCGAGAAGGACATCTACCTCTACATCAACTCGCCAGGCGGATCGATCACGGCCGGCATGGCGATCTACGACACGATGCAGTTCGTGCCGAACGACATCGTCACGGTGGGCATCGGCATGGCCGCCTCGATGGGGCAGCTGCTCCTCACGAGCGGGACGAAGGGCAAGCGCTACATCACCCCGAACGCGCGCGTGCTCCTGCACCAGCCGCACGGCGGGTTCGGCGGCACGGCGAGCGACATCAAGACGCAGGCCGAGCTGATCGTGTCGATGAAGAACCGCCTCGCCGAGATCACGGCGGCCCAGACGGGCAAGTCGGTCGAGCAGATCCACACCGACGGCGACCGCGACCACTGGTTCACGGCCGAGGAGGCGCTCGACTACGGCTTCGTCGACCACATCCGCGAGAGCGCGAGCGACGTGACCGGCGGCGGCGGAACCGACCGCGAGGCGAACTGAGGAAGCAGGAGACACTTTCGATGCACACTCCGTACACGACGACGCCCCAGGGATTCCAGGCCCCGTCGAGCCGCTACATCCTCCCGCAGTTCGAGGAGCGCACCGCCTACGGCTACAAGCGGCAGGACCCGTACAACAAGCTGTTCGAGGACCGCGTCATCTTCCTGGGCGTCCAGGTCGACGACGCGTCCGCCGACGATGTGATGGCGCAGCTGCTCGTCCTGGAGAGCCAGGACCCCGACCGCGACATCATCATGTACATCAACTCGCCTGGCGGGTCCTTCACCGCGATGACGGCGATCTACGACACGATGCAGTACATCTCGCCCCAGATCCAGACGGTGGTCCTCGGGCAGGCGGCCTCGGCCGCGTCGGTCCTGCTCGCCGCCGGCGCGCCGGGCAAGCGCCTCGCGCTGCCGAACGCGCGCGTGCTGATGCACCAGCCGGCGGTCGGCGAGTCCGGCCATGGCCAGGCCTCCGACATCGAGATCCAGGCCGCCGAGATCATGCGCATGCGCACGTGGCTCGAGGAGACCATGGCGACCCATACGAAGAGGTCGGCCGAGGAGGTCCACAAGGACATCGACCGCGACAAGATCCTGGGTGCGCAGGAGGCCGTCGAGTACGGGATCGTCGATCAGGTCCTCACGTCGCGCAAGCGGACGCCCGCCGCGAAGTAGTCGTGCGGGGAGGAGGCCGGGCCGGGGAGCGGATCCCCGGCCCGGCCTCTGTCCGTCCGCAGCCGGGAGCCGTGTTGTGGATACGCGTGTCGGTGGCAGCGGTTAGGCTCGAAGGAGCAGCTTGCCCGACGTCTCAGGAGGCCCCATGGCTCGCATCGGCGAGAGCGCCGACCTCTTCAAGTGCTCGT
>JBQDDT010000084.1:0-7842 GCA_052092505.1 Microbacterium sp.
AGTTGATGACGTCGGCCGAGAGCCGCTTGGCCGCCGCCTCGAACGAGATCCGCGTCCGCGTGGAGTCCTCGAAGAAGAGGTTGACGACGGTCTTGCCGCGCAGCGTCGGCAGCTTCTTGACCTCGCGCCCCTGCGTGTCCGCCATGTCCTCGGCGACGTCGAGGATGCGCACGGCCTCGTCGCGACCGAGCGTGCGCGTGTCGAGCAGGTGCCTCATCGTCCGCCCTCCTCGATCGTCACGTCGTCGAGGCCGTCGATCTCGGCCACGCGGACGTTGACTCGCTCCGCCCTCGCCGACGGAAGGTTCTTGCCGACGTAGTCCGGCCGGATCGGCAGCTCGCGGTGGCCCCGGTCGACGAGGATCGCGAGGCGGACCGCCGATGGCCGTCCGATGTCCTTGAGCGCGTCGAGCGCGGCTCCGATGCTGCGCCCGGAGAAGAGCACGTCGTCGACGAGCACGACGACGCGGCCGTCGATCCCTCCCTGGGGGATCTGCGTGGGCCTGGGCGTCCGCGTCGGGTGCCGCGAGAGGTCGTCGCGGTACATCGTCACGTCGAGCTACCCGCAGGGGACCTGGGCGCCGCCGAAGCGGGCGATCAGCGCGGCGAGGCGCTCGGCGAGCGTGACGCCGCGGGTGGGGATCCCGAGGAGCACGAGCCCCTCCGGGCCGCGATTGGCCTCGAGGATCTCGTGGGCGATCCTGGTCATCGCCCTGGTGATGTCGGCCTCGTGCAGCACGGTGCGCGCGCTCATGGGCCTCTCCCTTCTCCGCCTCACGGGACGGGTTTAAAGGTTCGGTGCGTCTTCAGTTTAGGGGGTGGTGCGAGAGCCGATGCTCAGCTCGTGCTGGCGATCCTCGCGAGGACGCCGTGGACGAACGCGCGCGACTCGTCCGTGGAGAACTCCTTGGCGAGCTCGACCGCCTCGTTGATCGCGACCGCCGTCGGGACCTCGTCGTTGAAGAGGATCTCCCACGCGCCGATCCGCAGCAGCACGCGGTCGACGGTCGGCATCCGCTCGATCCGCCAGTCGCGGCTGTGCGTCGCGATCTGCTCGTCGATCTCCTCCGCGTTGTCGATCACGCCGTCGACGATCTCCCTCGCGTACAGCCAGGAGGACTCGCGCGCCGGCTCGTTCGCGGCGCGCTCGGCGGCCGCCGCGAGCGCGACCGCGGGAGCCTGCTGCCGCACGTCGGCGGAGAAGAGGATGTCGAGGGCGCGCTTTCGCGCCTTGGTGCGGGCGCTCACCTCAGTCGTTCACGCGGCCGAGGTAGTCGCCGGAGCGGGTGTCGACCTTGACCTTGGTCCCCTCGTTGAGGAACAGCGGCACCTGGATCTCGGCGCCCGTCTCCACCGTCGCCGGCTTCGTCCCCGCGTTGGAGCGGTCGCCCTGCAGGCCGGGCTCGGTGTACGTGATCTCGAGCGTGATCGACGGCGGCAGCTCCACGTAGAGCGGCAGGCCGTCATGCATCGCGATCGTGACCGTCATGTTCTCGAGCATGAAGCGCGAGGCGTCGCCGACGACGGCTGTCGGGACGTTGATCTGGTCGTAGTCTCGCTGGTCCATGAACACGAACGAGTCGCCGTCGTTGTACAGGTACTGGTAGTCGCTGCGGTCGACCGTCTGCACGTCGACCTTGGCCCCCGCGTTGAAGGTCTTGTCGATGATCTTCCCGGACACGACGTTCTTCATCTTCGTCCGCACGAACGCCCCGCCCTTGCCGGGCTTGACGTGCTGGAACTCCACGATGCTCCAGAGCTGGCCGTCGATCGAGAGGACGACGCCGTTGCGGATGTCTGCGGTGGATGCCATGGAGGAAGTTCCGTTCCGTCTCGTGTCACGTTGTCAGGGGCGTCGCGGTTCCGGCCGCGGCCCGGCGACCATTCTACGCGGGCGCGGGGTCACAGCCGAACGGTGCTGCGCACGCCCGGCTGCGCGTCCTCCGCGACCTCGAGGTACGCGGCGTACAGCAGCGACTCGTCCGGCGCCTGCAGCACCGTCGGCCGGCCGATCTCGTCCAGCACGATGAAGCGCAGCATGCCGGCACGCGCCTTCTTGTCGCGCTGCATCGTGGCCAGCAGCTGCCGCCACGCGCCCAGGCGATAGGTCGTCGGCAGCCCCAGCGACGTGAGGACGCGGCGATGGCGATCGACGGCCTGGTCGGACAGCCGTCCCGCCAGGCGCGACAGCTCGGCGGCGAACATCATCCCGACCGAGACGGCGGCGCCATGGCGCCACTGGTAGCGCTCGGCGTGCTCGATCGCGTGCCCGAGGGTGTGGCCGTAGTTGAGGTGCTCGCGCACGCCGGACTCGCGGAAGTCCTCCCCCACGACGTCGGCCTTCATCCGGATCGCGAGCTCGATCGAGCGGCGGAACGCGGCACCCCCGACGTCGACGGCGGCCTCGGGGTCCGCCTCGATCGTCTCGAGGATCTCCGGGTAGCGGATGAAGCCGGCCTTGACGACCTCGGCGAACCCCGCGACGGCCTCGTTGCGGGGAAGCGTCGCGAGGAGGTCGAGGTCGCACAGCACCGCGTGGGGCGCCCAGAAGGCGCCGACGAGGTTCTTCCCCTCCGCCGTGTTCACACCGGTCTTGCCCCCGACGGCGGCGTCGACCATGCCGAGGACGGTCGTCGGCACCTGCACGACCGCGACGCCGCGCAGCCACGATGCCGCGACGAAGCCCGCGAGGTCGGTCACGGCTCCTCCGCCGAACCCGACGACGGCGTCGGAGCGCGTGAAGTCGGCCTGTCCCATCACGCCCCAGCAGAACGCGGCGACCTCGATCCGCTTGCCCTGCTCGGCATCGGGGATCTCGGCCAGGAGCACCTCCCGCTCGCCGAGCAGCGACTCCCGCAGCGCCTCCGCCTCCTTCTGGAGCGTCGGAGGATGGACGACCAGCACCTTGCGGGCCGCTGCGGGCAGCGCCTCGCCCAGCTCGGCGACCACGCCGCGTCCGATCCGGATGCCGTAGCCCGGCGATCCGGCGACCTCGATCTCGGTGACCTCGTGCTCGCTCATCGGGAATCCTCCTCGGAGATCCAGGCGACGATCCTGTCGACCACCGCCTGCATGGGGCCGGACGACGTGTCGAACTCGCGCGCCGCAACCGACCGATACACGGGCATCCGCTCGTCGCGGATGCGGATCCACTCATCCAGCGGATCGCCGTCCGCCTGGTTCAGCAGCGGGCGCTTCCTGCCGTGGATCCGCCCGGCGATCGCCTGCTCCGTGACGGTGAGCAGCACGACCCTGTGCCCCACGAGCGCCTCCCTGGTGCCGGGGTGCGTGAGCGCCCCGCCGCCGAGAGCCACCACGCCGTCGCTGGCGAGCGACGCGAGCACCGCCTCGTGCTCGTAGGCGCGGAAGACCGACTCCCCGTCGCGGACGAAGATGTCGGCGATCGCGCCGTGCTGCTGCACGACGATCGAGTCGGTGTCGCGGAACGGCACGCCGAGCGCCTTCGCGACGCGCCGCCCGACGGCCGACTTCCCCGCCCCCATCGGTCCGACGAGCACGAGGGTCGGCAGGACCGGCTCTCCCTGGTCGAACGGACCCGGCACCGCGACGGGGGACTCGTCCGCCGTCATGCCTCTGGCGAGAACGCGTCGTCGGCCGAGGTGCGAAGCTCCCGCGGGATCGCGTCGAGGTAGCCGGCGAGGTTCCGGCGCGTCTCCGCGAGGGAGTCGCCTCCGAACTTCTCGATCACGACCTCCGCGAGGACGATCGCGACCATCGCCTCCGCCACGACGCCCGATGCCGGAACGGCGCACACGTCGGAGCGCTGGTGGTGCGCTGTGGCGTCCTCGCCGGTCGCCACGTCGATCGTCCGCAGCGCGCGGGGCACGGTCGCGATCGGCTTCATCGCCGCGCGCACGCGCAGCGGCGTCCCCGTGGACATGCCGCCCTCGGTGCCCCCGGCGCGCCCCGTTCCCCGGCCGACGCCGTCGTCCGTGGGGAACAGCTCGTCGTGCGCCTGCGAGCCGCGGCGGGCCGCCGTGGCGAAGCCGTCGCCGACTTCGACCCCCTTCATGGCCTGGATGCTCATGAGCGCCTGCGCGAGCTTGCCGTCGAGCCGGCGATCCCACTGGACGTGGGAGCCGAGCCCCGGGGGCAGTCCGTAGGCGAGGACCTCGACGACGCCGCCGAGCGTGTCGCCCGCCTTGCGCGCGTCGTCGACCTCGGCCACCATCCGCTCACTGGTGGCGGGGTCGAGGCACCGCAGCGGGTCGGCGTCGAGCGCGTCGACGTCGTCCGGCATCGGCAGCGGCGCATCGTCCGGAACGCGCACGGGACCGATCGCGAGCGTGTGGCTGACGAGACGGATCCCCAGCTCGTCGAGGAAGGAGCGCGCCACGGCGCCGAGCGCCACGCGTGCGGCCGTCTCCCTGGCGCTCGCGCGCTCGAGCACGGGCCTGGCCTCGTCGAACCCGTACTTCTGCATCCCCACGAGGTCGGCGTGACCCGGCCGCGGGCGCGTGAGCGGCGCACCCCTGCCCCGCGACTTCTCGGTCAGCTCGACCGGCGCAGGGTCCATCACCTCGGTCCACTTGGGCCACTCGGTGTTGCCGATCCGGATCGCGATGGGGCTGCCGAGCGTGAGCCCGTGGCGCACGCCGGTCGACAGCGTCAGCTCGTCCTGCTCGAACTTCATCCGCGACCCGCGTCCGTAGCCGAGCTTGCGGCGCTGCAGATCCGCCTGGATCTGCTCGGCCAGAAGGGGCACGCCGGACGGCATGCCCTCCATGACGGCGATGAGTTCGAGGCCGTGCGATTCGCCGGCGGTCAGGACGCGGAGCATAGGGACCATCTTCCCACGACGACGGGGCCGCCAGCGTCACGGTGCGCTCAGCCGGCCAGCGCGCTCCGCATCGCCTCGACCACGCCCGCCTCGCCGGGCAGCGGCTCGTCCCGCTCGCCGGAGACGAAGATCCGCACCTGCAGCACGGCCTGATGCAGCAGCATCCCCAGCCCCGTGACCACCGGTCCCTCCCAGCGCCTGGCGAGCGGAGAGGGCCACGGGTCGTACGCCACGTCGAAGAGCGGACCGCCCGTCCCCACGAGGCGGACGAGCTGCGCGTCCGCGAGCGCCGCTCCCCCCGGCAGCGTGGCGATCGTCAGATCGGCGACGCTCGACACGTCGTCGAAGCCGACGGCATCGACGCGCACGCCGGTGCGCTCGCCGATCACGGCGAGCTGCGCGGCCCGCTCGGGGCGGCGGGCGACGACCTGGACGCTCTCGGCGCCCGATTCCGCCACCGCGACGAGCGCCGAGGCGGCCGTCGCGCCGGAGCCCAGGATCCTCACCCGCTCCGCGCCGTCGAGCCCCGCCTCCGCCAGGGCGCGGACGATGCCGCCCACGTCGGTGTTGAAGCCGCGAGGGCGCGAGACGTCCCCCGCCAGCAGCAGCGTGTTGACCGCGCCGGTCAGCTCGGCGTGCCGATCGCGGCTGAACGCCTGACGCCAGGCGGCGTCCTTCAGCGGCATCGTCAGCGCCAGGCCCCGCCAGGTCTCGTCGAGGTCCGTCAGCGCCGCGCCGAGCCCGGCCTCGTCGACCCTGCGCCGCACGAACGTCCAGTCCAGCCCGAGCTCGCGATAGGCGGACGAGTGCAGCTGCGGCGACCGCGAGTGGTCGATCGGGTATCCCCAGACCGCGAGGCGATCACCCCCCTCGAGCGTGCGAGCCCCCACGTCAGCAGCCGGCATCCGGGTTCTCGACGCACCACGAGCGCCATTCGTCGACGTTGCGCTCGTGCTCGGCGTAGGTCGTGGAGAACGCCGTCTCCCCCGTGTTCAGATTCACCGTGACGAAGTACAGCCACGGCCCGTCCGCCGGGTTCATCGCCGCGTCGATCGAGACGTCCCCCGGATTCGAGACGGGGCCGGCCGGCAGCCCCTTGTGCAGATAGGTGTTCCACGGATTGTCGTCCTCGCGCGCCTCGCGCGACGTCGACGCCGACCCGGTGTGCGTCTCGCCGTAGCCGTACTGCGTCGTGGAGTCCATCTGGAGCAGCCCGTTCGTGTCGCCCCAGGTCGAGGAGTCGAGCCGGTTGTGGATCACGCGCGAGACCTTGTAGAAGTCGTCCTCGAAGCGCGCCTCGCGCTGGATGATCGACGCGATCGTGAGCACGTCGTGCACCTCGTCCTCCGGCACCTCGGCCGCCGCGAGGGACTCGCGGGTGCGCTCGACCATCCGGGCGATCACGTCCTCCGCCGTCGCCTCAGGGCCGAACGTGTACGTCGCGGGGAACAGCCAGCCCTCGAGGGAATCGTCCTCCACCCCGTAGTCCGACGGGTCGGCGACGGCCTTCTCGAGCTCGTCGCTCGAGACGTCGACGCTCTCGGTGATCCGGGTGATCGTCGCCTCGACCGTGTAGCCCTCCGGCAGCTGCACGGTGTTGTCCTGGCGGCTCTCCGGGTCCTCCAGCGCGGCGAGGGCCGCCTCGCTCGTCATCTTCTGCTGCAGCAGGTAGACCCCGGGGTACAGCGTCGGATTCTGCTCGGATTCGCGCAGGTATCGCGTGAAGGAGTCCTCCTCCAGCGTCACGCCGGCCTCGTGGAGCTTCGGCGACATCGACTCCCCCGTGTCGCCCTCCTCGACGGTCACGACCGCCTCGCCCGTGGCCTCGCCCTCCGCGTAGTCGTGGGTCCCGTCGAGTCCGAGGGCCTCCTGGACGCGCTCGCCGTACGTGTTCCACGCCCAGACTCCCGCCGCCGCCATCCCGCCGACGACGACCAGGACGATGAGCGCCGCGATCAGGCAGCCCCTGCCGCGCTTCCGCTTCGGCCGCTCCTGCGGGTCGCCGTCCAGCAGCGCCTCGATCGACCCCTCCCTGGGGATCGTCGGCGCCGGCTGCCCTGCCGTCGCCTCCTCCGCTGAGCCCTCATCGGCCGGAGGGCGCGCGGCCGCAGCCCGTTCGCGCGCCTCGCGGCGCGAGAGCGGAGGCCCGGATTCTTCCGGCTGGGGGTCGTCCGTCATGTGGGGTCACTCCGGGGTGGCTGCGGGATCACCGGTCGGGTGGCCGGTGCTCTTCTCGGTGTCGACGGCATGCTGCAGCAGCACGACCGCGGCCACCTGGTCCACCATGCTACGAGAGCCCTTCTGCGATCGCCCGGATTGCCGCAGCGCCTGGTGCGCCGTGACGGTCGACAGCCGCTCGTCCACGAGGCGGACGGGCACGTCGGTGGCCGCGGCGATCTCCTCCGCCAGCTGCCGCGCGTCCTGCGTCGACGGCGTGTCATCGCCCCGCAGGTTCATCGGTAGCCCCACGACGATCTCGATGGGGCCGTGCTCGGCGACCAGCTCGCGGATCCGGTCGACGGAGCGCGCGTCGCGGGGGACGGTCTCGACGGGGACGGCGAGCATGCCGTCTGGATCGCACCTGGCCACCCCGACCCTGGCCTTGCCAGGGTCGATCCCGAGACGGACGCCGCGACGGAATCCCGTCACGCCGGCAGGTCCTCGACGGCGCGGCGCACGGTCTCGAGCGCCGAGGGGATCGCCGCGGCGTCGGTGCCCCCGCCCTGGGCGAGGTCCGGCTTCCCGCCTCCCCCTCCCCCGAGCGCGCCGGAGGCCGCCTTGACGAGGTCGCCGGCGCGAGCGCCCGCCGCGCGGGCCGCCTCCGTCGTCGCGACGACCACGACGGGGCGACCGGACGACTCGCCGGCGAGCGCGACGATGCCGGGCTCGCTCCCGAGCCGCTCCCGCACCTGGGTCGCCAGCGAGCGCACGTCGTCGGCCGATCCGATCTCGCCGACCGACTCCGCCACGAGGACGAACCGCCCGGCCGCGGCCGCGCGGCCCGCGATCTCGGGGGCGCGGCGCTGCAGCGCGGCCGCCTCG
>JBQDDT010000084.1:7852-13028 GCA_052092505.1 Microbacterium sp.
CTTCTGCGCCGCCTTGAGGCTCGCCGAGAGCTCCTCCACTCTGCCGAGCAGCTGGTCCCGCGGGGTCTTCAGCGCGCCCGTGAGCTGGGACACGAGCGCGCGCTCGTTCGTGAGCTCGCGGAACGCGTCCTGACCGACGAGCGCCTCGACGCGGCGGTTGGACGCCCCGACCGAGGATTCGCCGACGAGCGAGATCAGCCCGACCTGCGCGCTCGAGCCGACATGGGTCCCGCCGCAGAGCTCGCGCGACCACGGCCCTCCGATGTCGACCATCCGCACGCGGTCGCCGTACTTCTCGCCGAACAGCGCCATCGCGCCGGCCGCCTTGGCATCGTCGAGCGAGAGCACGCGGGTCGTCACCTCGAGGTCGCTCGCGACGGCGCTGTTCGCGATCTCCTCGATCTCGGACCTCGTCGACTCGCTCAGCGCCTGGCTCCACGCGAAGTCGAAGCGGAGGTAGCCGGCCCGGTTGAGGGATCCGGCCTGCGTGGCGCCCGCTCCGAGCGTGTCGCGCAGCGCGGCGTGGACGAGATGCGTCGCCGAGTGCGCCTGCTGGGCCGCGCGGCGGTTGGCGGCGTCGACGACCGTGGTCGCCGGCTGTCCGACGCCCACCTCGCCGCTGGCCACCCGCACGGTGTGGCTGACGAGCCCGGGCACCGGGCGCTGCACGTCGAGCACGTCGAGCTCGTACCCGGGGCCCGTGATCGTCCCCTTGTCGGCGACCTGGCCGCCGGACTCCGCGTACAGGGCGGTCTCCGCGAGGATCACCTCGGCGGTGTCCCCCGCGGACGCGCGCTCGGCCGGAGCGCCGTCCACGATGAGCCCCAGCACGCGCGTGGGCGTCTCGAGATCGTCGTACCCGGTGAAGACCGTCTCTCCCATCGCCCGCAGGTCGCGGTAGACGCCGACGTCGGCCGCCTGGCGCTTGCGCGCGCGGGCGTCCTCCTTCGCGCGCTCGCGCTGCTGACGCATGAGCGCGTCGAAGCCGTCGCGGTCGACGCCGAGCCCCGCCTCCTCGGCGATCTCGAGCGTCAGGTCGATCGGGAACCCGTAGGTGTCGTGGAGGAGGAAGGCGCCGTCGCCCGACAGCGAGGTGCTGCCCTCGTCCTTGGCCCGCGCGACCGCGGTGTCGAGGATGGTCGATCCGGCGCTGAGCGTGCGCAGGAACGTCTCCTCCTCCGCGACGGCGTACGACGAGATCCGCCCCCAGTCCGTCTCGACCTCCGGGTAGGTCTGCTTCATCGCGTCGCGCGACGCCGCGAACAGCTCGGGGAAGGTCGGCTCCTCCACGCCGAGGAGGCGCATCGAGCGCACCGTGCGACGCATCAGCCGACGAAGGATGTAGCCGCGCCCCTCGTTCGACGGCGTCACGCCGTCCGAGAGCAGCATGAGAGAGGAGCGCACGTGGTCGGCGATCACGCGGAAGCGGACGTCGTCCTCGTGCGAGGCGCCGTAGCGCCGGCCGCTCAGCTCGCTGGCGCGGTCGAGCACGGGCCGCACCTGGTCGGTCTCGTACATGTTCTCGACGCCCTGCTTGAGGAACGCCACGCGCTCGAGCCCCATGCCCGTGTCGATGTTCTTCTGCGGGAGGCTGCCCACGATGTCGAACTCGGTCTTGCCGCGGACGTTGTCGATCCGGTCCTGCATGAACACGAGGTTCCAGATCTCCAGGTACCGCGTGTCGTCGACCGCCGGGCCGCCATCGGCGCCGTAGGCGGGGCCGCGGTCGAAGAAGATCTCCGAGTCGGGGCCGCCAGGGCCCGGCTGGCCCGTGTTCCAGTAGTTGTCCGCGCGGCCCAGACGCTGGATCCGCGAGGCGGGGAGCCCGATGACGTCGCGCCAGATGCGGTCGGCCTCGTCGTCCGTCTCGTAGATCGTGACCCAGAGGTCCTTCTCGTCGAAGCCGAGGCCGCCGTCTGCCGTGGCGGACGTGAGCAGCTCCCAGGCGTACTCGATCGCGCCGCGCTTGAAGTAGTCGCCGAACGACCAGTTGCCGAGCATCTGGAAGAACGTGCCGTGCCGCGCGGTCCTGCCGACCTCCTCGATGTCGTTGGTCCTGATGCACTTCTGCACGTCGGCGACCCGCGGATGGGGCGCCGGGACGACGCCCGTGAGGTACGGGATGAAGGGCACCATCCCTGCCACCGTGAACATGAGCGATGGATCATCGCTCACGAGCGACGCCGACGGGACGATCGTGTGGTCCTGCTTCTCGAAGTAGTCGAGGTAGAGCTGCGCGATGTCGGCGGTCTTCATGGGGCGGTGCGGTGTCCTTGCTCGTCGGTCGGTATGGGCGTCGCGTCAGCTGCCCTGCTCGGCGCGATACGCCTCGCTGAGCCGGTCGGTGAACTCGGCGAGATTCGCGTCCACCTTGTCGAGCAGCTCGTGTCCGCGCGGGTCCTTGTTCATGAAATGCGCGGCGACGAAGCCGCCGATGATGCCGAGCAGGAACCACAGCAGATTCTTCATGTCATCCGTCCCCGAGAAGTTGGCGTCCTCACATCGTACCGACTCGCCACGAGATGCAGACGACGATGGCGCCGGGAAGCTTCCCGGCGCCATCGTGCGGACTGCGTGAGCGGCGGCTCAGCGACCCGCGTAGTACTCGACGACGAGCTGCACCTCGCACGTGACGGGCACCTCGGCGCGCTTGGGGCGACGCACGAGCGTCGCCTGCAGCTTGTCGAGCTCGACCTCGAGGTAGCCGGGGACCGGGGGCAGCACCTCGGCGTGCCCGCCGGCGGCGGCGACCTGGAACGGCTCGGTCCCCTCGCTGCGCTCCTTGACGTGGATGGTCTGGCCCGGCTTCACGCGGAACGACGGGCGGTCGACGATCTTGCCGTCGACGAGGATGTGGCGGTGCACGACGAACTGGCGGGCCTGCGCCGTGGTGCGCGCGAAGCCCGAGCGCAGCACGAGAGCGTCGAGGCGCATCTCGAGGAGCTCGACGAGGTTCTCACCGGTCAGGCCGTCGACGCGACGGGCCTCCTTGTAGGCGATCTGCAGCTGCTTCTCGCGGATGCCGTACTGCTCGCGCAGACGCTGCTTCTCCTTGAGGCGGACGGCGTAGTCGCTGTCGGCCTTGCGCTTGGTGCGGCCGTGAGGGCCGGGACCGTAGGGCCGCTTCTCCATGTAGCGGGCGGCCTTGGGCGTGAGCGCGACGCCGAGCGCGCGCGACAGGCGGACCTTGCGACGGTCCTGGGACTTGGTAACCATGATTCCTTTCACGTGGCCGCGACTCTCGCAGGCCGACGGACGTACATCCCCCTCCCTCCCATACGACGGCGTACGCCGAACTGCCGCCGGGATCACGGAAAGGGGTGTGCTCGGATGTCGAGCCGATCCATCATACCAGCTCAGCCGAGCGTCATCCGCCTCACGGCGGCGCCCCAGGCGCCGAGAGCGCGACGGGTCCGGCGTCCGACCCTGGGCACGGCCTCCGCGAGCACGGGGACGGCCGCGAGGATCGGATCGAACGGCACGTGCAGGACCCGCGCGGCCTCCGGCAGGCGCACGCGTCGCTCCGCCGGGCCGAACGCGGCATTGCGGACGACGAGCAGGCGCTCGTGGAGCCCGGGGCCGACCTCCGCCTCCGCCTCGGCGATCAGTGCGCACGCGTACTCGTCTCCCGCCCCCGTCGCCGGCGTCACGAGCACCTGCCAACCGGTCCGCAGGATGCGCTGCGCGTCGCCTGCCGCGTACCGGCCGTCGTCGACGAGGAGGCCGTCGCCCGTGCGCCCCGCGTCGGCCGCCCCTCCCGCGCGCAGCGCGAGGTCGCCCGCGTCCGATGCGAGGATCGCCGGCGCACCGGCTCCCCTCCCGAGCACCGCCGACGCGGCCACGAGCGTCGTGACGCCGACCCCTCCCGTGGCGCCGAGGACCACGGCCGTGCTCATCGCTCCCCCGTCCCGGTCTCGGGGTCGACGGCGACCTGGACGACGAACGGGCGCGTCCCTCGGCGGACGTAGCGCCCGCGGCCGGGTGGGAACAGCTCGGGGTACACGCGGGGAAGCACCTGACCCTCCGACCGCTCGCCCGACATGAGGAGGGTCGCCCCTCCTGTGTCGCGCATGCCCTGCAGCAGCTGGCCGTACATCGCCCTCCCGACCCCGGCGACGGGGCGGGCGGCGACCATGTGGAACTTGTCGTCGCGCGCCGACGGCAGATGCGCCACGAGCGGCCCGAGCTGCTCCGCTCCACCGGCGGAGATGATGTCGTGGTCGTCGACGAGGAGCACGATCCGCGGCTCCCGCGCCCGCTCCTCCGGTGCGCGACCCGGCCGCTGGGCGAGCTCCGACGCGATCGACGTCGCGAGCCCCGCCGCCTGCTGCGGCGTCTTCGCGTGAGCGGCCAGGTACTCCTCCGGCACGGCGCCGGCGACGTGGCCGCGCGGATCGACGACGGCGATCGCCAGCTCGTCCGGCGTGTAGCGCTCGATGAGTCCGCGCACGAGGACGCGCAGCGCGTTCGACTTCCCGCTGCGCGCGTCGCCCAGGATCAGCAGATGCTGCTCGCCGCCCGCGAGATCCCAGACGGTGTGCCCCATCGTGTCCTGCCGCAGCCCGAACGGCACGGCCTGCGGCTCGTCGACCGGATCGGGGAGGCTGTCGAGCCCGAGCTCCGTCGGGAGCAGGCGGATCGGCGCCGCCGACGGCCCGTCCCACGACTGCGCGGAGCGGTGGGCGAGCGCCGCCAGCGCCTCGCCGATCTCGCCGTCCTCCGTGAGCTCGAGCACCGGCAGGGCGACCTGGGCCATCGTCTTGGCATCGCTGAGGACCCGGCCAGGCGTCTCGTCGGAGATCGTCTGCGCGAGCTTGCGGTCGATCATGGAGTCGCTCGGCTCGTTGAGATGCAGCTCGACCTTCGTGCCGAACAGCGACTGGTGCGCCATCCGCATCTCGTTCCAGCGCGTCATCGCCATCACGAGGTGCACGCCGAAGCTCGACGCCCGCATCATGATGTCGGTGAACGCGCCGTCGAGGTCCTCGAAGTCCTGTCGGAGCGCGCCGTATCCGTCCACGAGAAGGACGACGTCCGGCGCCGGCAGCTCGGGGATGCGCCCTGCGCGATGCATCGAGCGCAGCTCGGCGACGGAGTCGACGGCGTGGTCGCGGAAGACGCGCTCCCGGTGCGAGAGCATCGCCTGGACCTCCTCGATCAGCCGCGTGAGGCGATC
>JBQDDT010000085.1:0-10211 GCA_052092505.1 Microbacterium sp.
AGGACGCCGCGTCCGCCTCCTGACCCGCACCGTCCGCGCCCTGGGCCGCACCCCAGGGCGCGGACGGACTCAGCTCATCGGGATGACGGCGTAGGCCAGCGACGTGAGCAGAAACCCGGTGACACCCAGCGCGGTCGTCAGCGGGGTCCAGGTGCGCAGGCCGTCCTTGACGGACAGACCCAGGTAGCGGGTGACGACCCAGAAGCCCGAGTCGTTGACGTGGCTGAGGCCGAGCGCCCCGTAGCCGACCGCGACCGCGACGAGCGCGACGTGGATCGAGTCCAGGCCGAGCGCCGACACGGTCGGCAGCAGCAGCCCCGCGGTCGTCGTGATGGCCACGGTCGCTGACCCCTGCGCGGCCCGCATGATGAGCGAGATGAGGAACCCGGCGAGGAGCACGGGCATGCCGCTGTCGGCCATGATCTCGGCGACGGCCCCGCCGATCCCGGTCTCGGTGAGGATCTTCCCGAAGGCCCCACCGGCACCCGTGACGAGGATGATGACGGCGGCCGACGGCAGCGCCGACTCCATGACCTCGCCGAGCTTGGCGGGCGACCAGCCGCGGCGCACGCCCAGGAAGAACATCGCCGCGGCGATCGCGACCATCAGGGCGAAGATCGGCTGGCCGATCATCGAGAGGAAGCCGTTCCAGAAGGTGCCGGCCTCGAAGGCCGGGGCGACGGTCGTGCCCAGCATGATGAGCACGAGCGGAAGCAGGATGAGCCCGAGCACCGTGAACGCGCTCGGCGCCTTCTCGCCGTCGCGCAGGCCGGCGTTGGCCGACGCCTCCTCCGTGCCGAAGCTGTCGAACAACTCCTTCGTCGCCTCGATCATCGCGAACTCGCGGCAGTTGATGAGCTTGCCGACCCAGAAGGACAGGACCGCCAGGGGGATCGAGATGACGAGGGCGAAGATCAGCACCCAGCCCATGTCCGCGCCGAGGAGGGTCGCGCCGCCGACGATGCCGGGGTGCGGCGGGACGGCCACGTGCACGGCGAGCATGATGCCCGCGACAGGGAGACCGAATTTGATCGGGTTGAGGCCGGCGATCTTCGAGAACGCGAAGATGATCGGCACGAGGATGATGAAGCCGGCATCGAAGAACACCGGGATCGCGAGGATGCCCGCGGCGATCACGAGGGCGATGCCGACCCGCTTCGGGCCCAGCCATGTCGTGAACCGCCCGGCGAGCGACTCCGCGCCGCCGGAGAGCTCGATGATCTTGCCGAGCATCGACCCGAGCGCCACGAGCACGGCGACGGAGCCGAGTGTGCCCCCGACGCCCTCGATGATCGCCTGGATGATGCCGAGCTGTTCGACGGTGCCGTCAGCGGCCGTGATGTTCGTCATCGGCAGGCCCGCCGCGAGGCCGACGACGATCGAGACGAGGATGAGGGCGTAGAACGCCTGCATCCTGAAACGGATGATCAGCAGGAGCAGCAGGGCGAGGCCGGCGACTCCGATGGCGATCAGGGCGGGAAGAGGAAGCATCTCTGGATCTCTTCTTTCGGTTCGCGGGCGCGTGCGCGCCCTCGTGTAGTGGTCGGGGTCAGGAGCGGCGTTCGGGCGCGACGACGCGGATCACGGCGGAATCGTCGAGCGCGCCGAGGCCCTGCGCCTCTCCGAGCAGGAAGAGCTGCTCCGCCGCGCCGGCGACCGGCGTGGACAGGTGGGCCGCGCGGGCGGCGTCGCCGACGATTCCGAGGTCCTTGACGAAGATGTCGAGACGGCTGAGGACCTCGGCCCCGCCATCGTCGTAGGCCTGGAGGGCCCGCGGTCCGCGGTTGCCGAGCATGAAGGAGTTCGCGGCCCCCGCGGTGAGCGCCTCGAGGGTCCGTTCGCGGTCGAGCCCGAGCGCGTCCGCGAGCGCCAGCGCCTCGGCAGCGGCGGCGATGTGGACGCCGCACAGCAGCTGGTTGACCGTCTTCAGCGCCTGGCCGTCGCCCGGCTTGTCGCCCACGATCGACAGGGTCGAGGCGAGCTGGTCGAGCACGGGGCGCGCCGCGGACAGCGCCGAGGGAGACGCCCCGACGACGATGAGCAGGTCGCCCTCGCCCGCGCGCACCGGTCCGCCGGACAGCGGCGCGTCGACGAGCTGCGCGCCGTGCGCGTCGAGGCGCTCGGCGATGTCGGAGATCCCCTCCGTACCGACGGTGCTCGTGAGGACGACGACCGCTCCGTCGGCGAGGTGCTCGGCGAGGCCGGCCCCGCCGAAGAGCAGCTCGTTCAGCTGCGCGCCCGTGCGGACGGCGACGAGCACCGCGTCGGCGCCTGAGACGGCCTCGGCCGCCGACGCGGCGGGCGTGACGCCCTTCCCCTCGGCTAACGCGACGCGCTCGGGGGCGATGTCGAAGCCGCGCACCTCGAAGCGCTCGGCGAGGCGGGAGGCCATCGGGAGCCCCATGGCTCCGAGTCCGATGACGGCGACGGTGGTGGTCATGGCGTTCCTTCCGGGTTCAGTGGGCGTCGGCGAGCGTCGAGACGACGCGGGCCAGCGAGTCGGTGTCGCCGACGTTGCCGGCGAAGACGATGTAGGGGATGCCAACCGCGGGACCCGTCTGCGGCTGCCAGAGCGAGACGATCCCGGGAAGCATCGGCCCGAGCACGGTGGCGCGGCGGATCTCGAGCGCCTCGCTGGCGACGTCGCTGGAGGTGATCCCGCCCTTGGCGATGACGAAGCGGGGAGGGGCGATCGCCAGCACGCGGCGGACGAGCTCGACGACCCCGCTCGAGACGCGGCGCGCGATCTCGAGGCTCTCCTCGCCGTCGGCTCCCGTGACGAGCTCGCGCGTCGTGTGGACGATGACCGATCCGGACTCCAGTGCCTCGGCCGCGGCGCGCGCCTGGGCGTCGAGGTGCTCCTCGCGCCGGTCGTCGATGAGGCGGCGCACGTCGAGCTCGATCGTGGCGGTGCCGGGGCGCTGGCGGCGCAGCTCGTCGAGCTGGGCGGTGGTCAGCGGAACGTGGCTGCCGACGACGACGAGGCCGCCGCGGTCGTACGCGAACGGGATGTCGCGCGCATCGACAGGCCGGGCGATGTCCTGACCGATGTGTGCGCGGACGTACGGCGGGCCGACGCGGAGGAGGACGGGGCGCTCGCGCAGGCGCTGCTGCGCGAGCGCGACGACGCGCATGTCGCTCTCCTCGACGACGTCGACGGCCACGACCGTGCCGGACGCGAGGCCGCCGAGGAAGGCCGCGACCGCGTCAGCGCCCGATCGGATGATTTCGATCGTGAGCGCGGCGACATCGTCGGCGGGGATGCGTCCCCCGGTCTTCTCCGCGACCCACTCGCGCAGGTCGGACGACGCGAAGCCGAAGGTCGCGTCCTGGGCGAAGGGCGTCTCCGCCACGGGGGTCGCCTCGCCCTCGGTGACCCAGTAGTGCACGGAGTCCACGGTGATCCGTCCGGCGTCGGGGAACGCGGGCACGAGCAGCGTCAGCTCGGGGGCGGCGCCGCCGTGCGCGACGATCTCGGCGGAGAGCACGTCGGTCTCGAGGGGGAAGTGCCCGCGGAGGGTCGAGTCGCCGCGGGAGACGAAGGTGACCTCGCGGTCGGCCTCGGCCGCGGCGGCCAGCGCGGCGGCGACGACCTCGCGGTTGCGATCGGCCGCGGTCTCCTCGTCGAGCGAGCGCGTGTTGGTCAGCACGTAGACGGCGGCGGCTCCGGTCGCGAAGGCGCTGGAGAGGTCGTCCTTCTCCCACCGGGTGAGGACGGGGAGGCCGGCGACGGACTGCGTTCCGGTCGGGTCGTCGTCGAGGACGACGAGGACGCCGCGGGGATCGAGTGCGGCACGTACCTCGCCGGCATCGAGGGCGACGGGGGCGGGAAGGCCGGAGACGAGCGCGTCGACGTGCACGGGGAACTCCTTCGTTCGGGGAGGGTCGCGAATCGGAGGCGCAGCTATCCGATATCAGATAGCGAGAGTACGCCATCGATCGTGCTCCGGCAAGACCGGTCGTGCGCTCGGGTCGCTACTCGCCGAGAACGTGGTGGAGCAGGTCGTCGCGGGTCTGGCGCATGTGGCTCGTCATCGCCTCGCGCGCCGACTCTGCCGAGCGGCTGCGCATCGCCTCGAGCACGGCGGCGTGCTCGACGAGCGCGTGCTCCCGGATCTCGAACACGGCGCTCGTCTCGCTGCGCGAGTCCTGCAGCAGGGCGGTGAGGGGGCGGACGGAGGCCACGAGGATCCGGTTGTCCGCCGCATCGAAGACGACGTCGTGGAAGGCGAGGTCGGCGTCCACGAAGCCCGGCACGTCGCCGCGGTCGTGGGCCGTCTGCATCCGATTGAGGAGCTCCTCGAGCCGTGCGATGTGCTCGTCGGTGCAGCGGGGCGCGGCGAGCTCGGCCGCCCCCGTCTCGAACATCACGCGCATGTCCAGCAGCTCGAGCGCCGATCGCCGTCGCGCGCCCCCGCTGCGCGAGAAGCGGACCACCGCCTCGAGGCCCGTCCACTCCTCGATCGGTGCGATCCGGTGCCGACTGCCCGGCACGGGGATGATGACGCCCTGCGCCTGGAGCAGGCGGACCCCCTCGCGCAGCGTCAGGCGCGAGACGCCGAGGAGGTCGGCGAGGTCGGCCTCGGGTGGGAGGGGCTCGCCGGCGACGAGGCGCCCGGCGATGATCTCGTCGAGGAGGCCGTCGACGACGGACTGCGTACGGGTGACCCTCTCGACCATCCCCCCACGGTACCGTTCGCGCCGCCGCATGCCGGCGCCGACAGGGTGCGCGGGCGCGCCCGGGCGGTCGCGAGATTTCACGCCGCGTTCGGCGGTGATGTACTATCGAGAGGTTGCTCCGGCAGCACCCGATGCGCCTGTAGCTCAATGGATAGAGCATCTGACTACGGATCAGAAGGTTGGGGGTTCGAGTCCCTCCAGGCGCACCGCAGACGAAACGGCCTCCGCACTCGCGGGGGCCGTTTCCGCGTCCCGGTGATGCCGCCGCCGCGCCGTGCCGGCGCGGGCGGGATGGACGCGGCCGGGGCAGGAGGCATACGCTCGCGGCATCCCCGTCATGTCGTCCGAAAGGGAGGCTTCCGATGGCCATCGCGACCACCAACCCGTACACCGGCGAGGTCGAGAAGGAGTTCGAGCCGCACACGGATGAGGAGATCGAGCGCCGGATCGCCGCGGCCGTCGCCGCTCACGCGGAGCTGCGCCGGACGACCTTCGCGCAGCGCGCCGAGTGGATGAGCGCCGCAGCGGATCTCCTCGAGGATGACGCGGACGAGCTCTCCCGCATCATCACGATCGAGATGGGGCGTCCGATCGCCGCCGCCCGCGCCGAGGTGCTCAAGTGCGCCAAGGGTCTGCGCTTCTATGCCGAGCACGCGGAGGGCTTCCTCGCCCCCGACGAGCTCGCCGACCCGTCCGTGGTCAGCGCCTCGGCCGCCGGGTCACGCTACGCGCCGCTCGGCGTGGTGCTCGCGGTGATGCCGTGGAACTTCCCTCTGTGGCAGGTGGTGCGCTTCGCCGCTCCGGCGCTCATGGCGGGGAACACGGGTCTCCTGAAGCACGCGTCGAACGTGCCGCAGGCCGCGCTCGCCCTCGACGCGCTCTTCGAGCGGGCGGGGTTCCCCTCCGGCGCGTTCCAAGCGCTGCTGATCCCGGCCTCGCGCGTGGAGGGCGTCCTCCGCGACCCGCGGGTGAAGGCCGCGACGCTCACCGGGTCCGAGCCGGCCGGTCGCTCGCTGGCGGCGATCGCGGGCAGCGAGGTCAAGCACGTCGTCCTGGAGCTCGGCGGATCGGATCCGTTCGTCGTGATGCCGTCGGCCGACGTCGAGGAGGCCGCGACCGTCGGCGTCACGGCGCGCAATCAGAACAACGGGCAGTCGTGCATCGCCGCGAAGCGGTTCATCGTGCACGAGGACGTCTACGACGAGTTCCTCCGGCTGTTCTCCGAGAAGGTCCAGGCGCTGACGGTGGGCGATCCTCTCGACGACGCGACCGACGTCGGCCCGATCGCAACCGAACAGGGGAGGGATGAGCTGGAGAGCCAGGTCGCCGACGCGCTCGGCAAGGGTGCGACGGCCGTCGTGGGCGGCACCGTCCCCGACCGGGACGGGTGGTTCTACGCGCCGACGGTGCTCACGGGCGTGGCAGCGGGGATGCGCCTGCACAAGGAAGAGGCGTTCGGCCCCGTGGCCATCGTGTACCGGGTCGCCTCCCGCGAGGAAGCGCTCGAGCTCGCCAACGGCACGTCCTTCGGGCTCAGCTCGTCCGTCTGGACCGCGGATGCCGATGAGGAGGAGTGGTTCATCGAGAACCTCGACGCCGGGGCGGTGTTCGTCAACGGGATGACCGTGTCGTACCCCGAGCTGCCGTTCGGCGGCGTGAAGGACTCCGGCGTCGGACGGGAGCTCGCGGCGGCGGGGATCCGCGAGTTCTGCAACCTCAAGTCCGTCTGGAAGGCCTGACGGGCCGCGGTCTACCCTGCGGTCGACCGAGCGGGACGCGCGGCGAGCTTGTCGCGCAGGAGCTCCTGCCGGCTGCGGCCGGCGGACAGGAGCCGTCGGCTGAGCGTGCTCGTCGCGCTCTCCTCTGCGCGCTCCACGTGGCGGCGCACGAGCGTGCGCAGCGTGTCGAGGTCGCCGTCGGCGATGGCGCGGATCATGGCCTCGTGCTCGCGCATCGACGTCTCGAGCGCTCCCGCGGTGCGGGCCGAGAGATGGACGCGCAGCGCCGAGACCGGGGCGTCGATGAGGCGATACGCCGCCGTCAGGTAGCGATTGTCGCCGTGGCGGAAGAAGCAGAGGTGGAAGTCGGCGTCGAGGCGGTTGTATGAGAGCAGGTCGTCGGCGTCGAGCTGCTCCTCCATGGCCGCGGAGATCGCGGTGAGCTCGCGGACGAGGCCATCGGTGTCGCCCTCGAGGACGAGCTCCAGTGCGGCCGTCTCGAGGCCGATGCGGCACGCGCACAGCTCCTGGATCTGGGCGAGATCGGGGCGGAAGATGTAGGTCCCCGACTTCGGGACGATCTCGACGAGCCCCTCGGAGCGCAGCTGCCTGAGCGCCTCGCGCACGGGCGTCCGCGAGACGCCGAGCGCCTCGGACAGCGACTCCTCGGAGAGCCGCTCGCCGAGTTCGAACGAGCCGTCCACGATGGCGTCCCGGATTCGGGAGGCGACCTTCTCGGCCATCGACGTCTTCATCACCATCTCCGCTCGTCGGCCCCGTTCATTCTGGCATGCGGGTTATGTATCCCAGTAGCCTTCAATGTAGTATCCTAAATCGGTCGTCGGTGCTCTCCACCCGAGACGCCGGCGACGTCATCGGCCGTTCTCGCGGCGCGCGCGCCAGAGATCGCGCGCCGCGGGCCCCTCGCGGGACCCCTCCCTCAACGACGATCGGAGCCACCATGTCGTCCCCCTCCTCGCCCGTCACCGAGCTGTCGCCGGACGCGCAGCGCGCAACCCTCCGCAAGGTGATGGGCAGGCTCATGCCCATCGTGTTCGCGGCATACATCCTGAGCTATCTCGATCGCGTCAACCTCGGCTTCGCGCAGATCGGGATGGGGCCGGAGCTCGGCATCTCGGCCGCGGCCTACGGCACCGCGGCGGCGATCTTCTTCATCGCCTACTTCATCTTCGAGGTGCCGAGCAACATCCTGCTCGCGAAGTTCGGGGCGCGCACGTGGCTCACCCGCATCATGCTGTCGTGGGGCGTCGTGACGATCCTCACGGGCTTCGTGAACTCGGAGCCGCTCCTCTACGTCGCGCGGTTCCTCCTCGGCGTCGCCGAGGCAGGGTTCTTCCCCGGCGTGCTGCTCTACCTCACCTTCTGGTTCCGCGGCAGGGAGCGCGCCATCGCGCTCGGCTGGCTGATCCTGGCCCAGCCGATCGCCTTCATCGTCGGCGGCGTCGTCGGCGGCCTGATCCTGGACCACGTGCACTGGCTTGACCTGTCATCGTGGCGCTGGGTGTTCATCCTCACGGGGATCCCCACGCTGTTCGTCGGACTGCTGATCCTCGCCCTGCTGCCCGACTCCCCGGCCAAGGCGACGTGGCTCAGCGACGACGAGAGGTCGTGGCTCGTGCGCAGCATCGCGGCCGAGCGCTCGGAGGACGGGTCCGGCGGACGGCACACCCTGCGGGAGCAGCTGGCGGCGCTCCTCGATCGCAAGGTGCTCCACCTCGCGGCCGCGCACCTCACCTTCGCCATCGGCTCGTACGGGTTCAACCTGTTCCTGCCGCTCGTGCTCAAGCAGATCAACCCCGACTACTCGTCGACGAACATCGGCCTCGTCTCGGTCGTTCCCTACGTCCTCGGCAGCGTCGCGCTCATGATCAGCTCGAAGCTCGCGCAGAACCCGCGCCGTCACCGCATGATCACGCTGGTCCCCGCGGCGCTGGCGGGGGTGGGCCTCGCCGGCGTGGTCCTGCTGCGGGGCGACCCGCTGCTCGCGCTCGCCGCCGCGAGCCTCACCGCGATCGGCGTGTTCGCCTTCCTCCCCGCGTTCTGGGCGCTCGTGACCGGCGGGCTCCCGTCGGTGCACGCCGTCGTCGGCATCGCCGTCATCAACTCGGTCGGCAACCTCGGCGGCTTCATCGGCCCGTACCTCGTCGGCCAGGGCTCCTCGGGGGATGAAGTGACCGCCGGTCTCCTCGTGCCGATCATCGGCTTCTTCGTCTCGTCGGTGCTCATCATCGTCTGGCGCACGCCGAAGGACGCCCCTCTGCCCGTCGACGGACAGCCGTCGCCGACCTCCAGGAAGGACAGCGAATGACCGCCTCGCTTCGCACGCTCCTCGATGAGCGGCAGCTCGTCGTCGCCCCGGGAGCACCCGACTCGATCACCGCGCGCCTCGTCGAGGCCGCGGGGTTCCCCGCGGTGTACATGACCGGGTTCGGCGCCACGGCGAGCCGGCTCGGGACCCCTGACATCGGGCTGCTGACGCAGACCGAGATGACCGAGCACGCGCGCAACATGACCAGGGCCGTCTCGATCCCCGTCATCGCCGACGCCGACACCGGCTACGGCGGGCCGTCGAACATCGAGCGGACGATCGCGGAGTACGCGCAGGCGGGCGTCGCCGCGGTGCATCTCGAGGATCAGCTCGCGCCGAAGCGCTGCGGCCAGATGGCGGGCATCCGGCTCGACGACGCCGCGGACAACGCCAGGAGGCTCCAGGGCGCGGTCGAGGCGCGCGACCGACTCGACCAGGACGGGCCGCTCGTGATCGGGCGGACGGACGCGCTCCCCGTCGCGGGGATCGACGAGGCGCTGAGCCGCGCCAAGCGGTATCGCGACGCGGGAGTCGACCTCGTCTTCGTCGACGGCGTCAAGACCCGCGCCGAGGTCGAGGCGATCGCCGGTGCGCTCGATGCGCCGAAGATCCTCTCGCTCGTCGACGGGACGGACGCGGCGAAGCTCACGGCGGCGGACGTCGAGGAGCTCGGCTTCCAGGTGCTGTTCCACGCGGTCACGGCGCTCTTCACCGCGACGAGGGCCGTCGCGGACGCGCTCGGCCATCTGCGCGCGGAGGGGACGTCGGTCGGCGGCCCCGCGCAGCACAGCTACGGCGAGTTCACCGACATCGTCGACCTCGCCCACCATCGCGACCTCGACGACCGCTTCGGCGCCTGACCGGCGCCTCCACCTGGACGGAGACCCCCCATGACAGCCACCATCGTCGTGACCGACCACGAGTTCCCCGACCTCGCCCCCGAGCGCGAGGTGATCGAGGCGGCCGGGTTCGCGCTCGTCGACGCCCAGGCGCGCAGCGAGGCCGACCTCATCCGCGCGTGCGAGGGGGCCGACGCCCTCATCAACCAGTACAGCCAGCTCACGCCAGCGGTGATCTCGCGGCTCTCGCGGTGCCGGATCATCTCGCGCTACGGCATCGGGCTCAACACCATCGACATCCCGGCGGCGACGGCGGCGGGGATCGCGGTCGCGAATGTCCCAGACGGCTCGCTCGACGAGGTGTCCGATCACGCGATCGCTCTGCTGCTGGCGCTGAGCCGCGGACTCGGCGTCTACGACAGGGCGATCCGCGCCGGCCGCTGGGACTACGCGGCGCCCGCCCCGCTTCACCGGCTGCGGGGGCGCACGCTCGGACTCCTCGGCTTCGGGCAGATCCCGCAGCGCGTCGCCGCGAAGGCGCAGGCGTTCGGGCTGCGCGTCATCGCGCACGATCCGTTCGTCACCCCGGACGTCGCCGCGTCGCGCGGGGTCGAGCTCGTCGACGCCGACACCCTCTACGCCACG
>JBQDDT010000085.1:10221-12971 GCA_052092505.1 Microbacterium sp.
TCCGTCCACGTTCCGCTGACGGACGAGACGCACGGCGCGGTCGGCGCCGACGCCTTCGCGCGGATGAAGCCGACCGCCCTGCTCGTCAACACCGCGCGGGGCCCTGTCGTCGACGAGGACGCGCTCGTCGCGGCCCTCGAGCGGGGGGACATCGCCGGGGCGGGGCTCGACGTGTTCGAGCGAGAGCCGCTCCCCGAGAGCAGCCCGCTGCGCCGGTCCGAGCGCGTCCTGCTCTCGCCGCACGCGGCCTGGTACTCGGAGGACTCCGAGCTCGAGATCCGCACCAAGACGGCGCAGAATGTGATCCTGGCGCTGACGGGGCAGCCCGTCCCGTACCAGGTGAACGCGCCGAACGCCCGGCGGGAGGTCGCCTCATGACGACGACGGAGCAGGTCGAGAGCATGCGCGACGCCGTCGTGCTCGTCACCGGAGGCGCATCCGGCATCGGCGCGGCGATCGTCGACGCCGTCCTGGCGCGCGGGGGCCGCGCGGTCGTGTGGGACCTGCGCGATCCCGACCGGGAGCACGACCGGGTGCACGCCGCGCGGGTCGACGTGAGCGATCAGGCCGCCGTCGACGCGGCGGCCGCGGCGCTGCCCGAGGGGTTCGCTCCGACGCACCTGGTGAACAACGCGGGGATCATCGGTCGGCGGATGGGGCTCGCCGATCTCGATGCGGCGGAGATCGATCGCGTGCTCGGCGTCAATCTGAAGAGCGTGCTGTACGTCACGCGCGCCTTCCTCGCCTCCCGGTCCGTCCATCCGGACGCCGCCATCGTGAACCTCACCTCGATCGCGGCGCGCACCGGCGGGGCGCCGGGGAACGCGCTCTACGCGACGACCAAGGGGGCGATCGCGTCGCTCACGCGGGCCGCCGCGAAGGAGCTGGCGCCCGAGATCCGGGTCAACGCGATGGCGCCGGGCGTCATCGACACGGCGATCCAGATGGACTCACTCGGCGACCCCGCCGCGCTGGAGGCCATGGCGGAGCAGATCCCGCTGCGGCGGCTCGGCACGGCGGAGGAGGTCGCGCAGACGGCCGCATGGCTGCTCTCGCCAGCGTCGCGCTACGTCACCGCGACGATCGTCGACGTCGCCGGAGGGCGCTGAGACGCGGGCCGACCCGTCGCCTCGGGGGAGTGTCCGCCCTGGCTCAGTCGAGGCCGCGGAGCTTGCGCGTGAGTGCGAGCAGGGCGCGCAGCTCGTCGTCGTCGAGGACGCTCATCCGCTCGGCGATGTTGCGGCCGTGCCGGGTGGCGACGGCGCGGAACTCGTGCGCGCCCGTATCCGTGGCGGTGATCAGCGACCCGCGGCCGTCCTCGGGGTCGGAGCACTTCACGACGAGCCCCTTCGCCACCATCCGGTCGACGAGGCGCGAGACGCTGGGCTGGCTGATCAGCATGCTCGACGTGATGTCGCGCAGGCGCGAGGTCATCTGCGGCGCGCGCGTGACCGTGAGCAGGACGTCGTACTCCGCCTGCAGGAGCTTCCCGCCCTGGAAGTCGCTCTCGACCGACTCGAAGATCTCATGCTGCGCACGAAACAGGCTCTCCCACGCCTCGATCGCTGTCCGTCGGTCGGTCATGTAAGGGAGATTAGGCGAAATCGACGCGAGATTCTCTGGGGAATCCTGCCCATGTGCGCCGACGCCGCCTCGCGGCAGGGTCGGAATCGGCGGTACGGCGCTCTCAGTGGGTATCGTGGCCGATCGGACGAGGAGGGGGAACGATGAGTCCTGTGCGAAAGCTGCGGCGCGGAGCCGCACTCACCGGCCGGCTGATGGCGGCGGCGCTCGGCGGTCTCGGGCTGGTGCTCGGGGGAGCCGTGCTCGCGGGTCCGGCCGTCGCCGCGGTGCCGGATGACGGCGCCGCGTCGGCCGGAACGGTGTCGGCGGCCGACGCGTCCGGGGTGAGGCCGGCCGGAGTGGACGACTTCGAGTTCACGAGCCTCGACGTGGAGTTCGACGTCTCCCGTGACGAGGACGGGGTCGGCGTCGCGACGGTGACCGAAACGTTCGTCGCGGACTTCCCGCCGGAGCAGAACCGCGGGATCCAGCGCCAGATCCCGCTCGAGTCGTTCGGCGCTCCGTCGTACCCGAGCATCGAGTCGGTCACCGACGAGAGCGGTGCCGAGCGCGACTACGACACCGAGAGCGAGGACGGGTACTTCTCGATCACCTCGGCCGTGCCGGAGGGCGAGTACGTCGAGGGGTCGCAGACCTACGTGATCACCTACACGCTCGAGAACGTCGGGCACGCGATGGAGAACGGGCTCGACGAGTTCTACTGGGACATCAACGGCGAGCAGTGGGCGCAGCCGTTCGGCTCGGTCTCCGCGACCGTCGTCGTCGATCCCGACCTCGCGCCCGCGCTCACGGGCGACTCCCGGTGCTACATCGGCGCGACCGAGGAGTGCGGCATCTGGGACAGCGAGGACTCCGACGGCTCGGTGACCTTCGAGACGGGGAGCGTCTCCGCGGACCCGTACGAGAGCGCGACCGTCGCGATCGGGTTCGAGCCGGGCACGTTCACGCCGTTCGACGCCTCCCCGTTCGCCTCCGTGTGGGGCTGGGTGACGATCGCCGGCGCGCTCGGCGCCGCCGCGATGCTCGTCTGGGGGATCATCACCCGGCGCCGGCATCTGCGCGATGCGCCGGGTCGTTCGACGATCATCGCCGAGTACGGTCCCCCCGAGGGGGTGGACGCGATACGGGCGTCGAAGCTCCTGTCCAAGGGAGCCTCCTCGGCCATC
>JBQDDT010000086.1:0-1112 GCA_052092505.1 Microbacterium sp.
CGATGCTCCCGACGAAGGCGGGGATGCGGTCCCCGGCGCTCACGACCGCGAGCGGGAAGGCCTTCCTGGCCTTCTGCGGAGACCAGGCCGTGGTCGACCGCGTCAGCGCGCCCCTCGTCCCCCGGGCGGCCGAGCGCTTCTACGACGAGCTCCTCTCCGTCCGCACCGAGACGATCGCCACCGACCCCGGCGAGTCCTACGCGGGCGTCACCGCCATCGCGAGCCCTCTCATCGGCCGTGACGGCGGCGTCGTGGGCTCCCTCTCCCTGGCCGGGCCGTCGGACGGGATGCAGGCCGATCAGGTCGCACCGCTCGTCAGGGCCGCGAGCATCTCCCTCGCCCGCCGGCTGTCCGCCGCCTGACGACCGTGCGCACCGCCGCCTGGACCCGATCGGTCAGCGTCCTCGACCGCCTCAGCGCCGTTCTCGATGCGTTCGGCGGGGACGGCGAGGGGCTCAGCGTCTCCGAGCTCGCACGTCGCGCGAACCTCCCGAAGTCCACGGTCTCGCGCATCGCCGCAGATCTCGTCGAGCAGGGCTACCTCGACAGGGAGGGCGCGATGCTGCATCTCGGCGTGCGCCTGTTCGAGCTCGGCCAGAACGTCGCGCGCCCGCAGCGGCTGCGCCGCCTGTCACGACCGTTCCTCGCGCGGCTCCGCGACGCGACCGGGCACGACGTGCGGCTCGCCGTGCCCGACGGCGGTCAGGTCGTCATCGTCGCGCACCTGCGAGCCCGCGACGCCTCGGGCACCGCTCCGACGATCGGAGAGCGGCTTCCCCGCCACGGTACGGCGCTGGGCGCGGTGATCGATGCGTTCGCGGACGAAGGCCGGCTTCCCGGGGGCGGCGATGTCGGCGACCTGCGCACGCGGCTCCATGGCGATGCCCTCTGCCTCGCCGTCCCTGTCGTCGATCGGCAGCACGCCGTCGCCGCCGTGTCCGTCGGCTGCGAGCGGGGCGCCGTCGACCACGCGGCCGTCGCGCCGCTCCTGCGCAGCGCGGCGTCCGGCCTGAGCCGGTGCCTCTCCGCCGCGTAGCCGCGGATCCGTCCCTGTCACCACCGTGCCTGCGCGGGACCGTTTAGGGGGGCGGGGGGGCGCCCCCGCGTCGTGG
>JBQDDT010000086.1:1122-8892 GCA_052092505.1 Microbacterium sp.
GGTCTTGTTTACCCATGTTTCCGGGTCGTTTTTGCGGGCCGGGACCCCCCGGTGCCTGCGCGCGACGATGCCGGGGCGCGGGCTGGCGCCCCTTCATCGGCGCGCGGGTGTCACCCCGTGAAATCGCGGATGCTCTGGTACGCCTCGAGCGTCTCGCCGTCGTAGAAGTCGGTGAAGTACTCCTCCGACTGCGAGATGAAGGCGTCCATGTCGATCTCGTCCTGCTCGATCACCGTGAACGCGTCGTCGGCGCGGTAGCCGTCGAGGATCTCGTTGGTCTCCTCCTCGACGCACTCGCGGTTCTCCGCTCGCACCTCGTGGATCGTCGTCTCGAGCAGCTCCGCCTGCTCGTCGTCGAGCTTGTCATAGGTCCTGTCGCTGACGAGCACGAACTGGATCCCGACGTTGTGGTCGTTCAGGATGATGGTGTCGAGCACCTCGTCGTAGCTGGAGGAATGGGTGGCGACGATCGGGTTCTCCTGCCCCGCCGCGATCCCCTGCTGCAGCGCGGAGTAGAGCTCCTCCACCGCGACCGAGACCGGGTTGTCGACGCCGAGCGCCTCCGCGTTCGCGAGGAACCCCGGCGAGTCGGGGAACCGGATCGGGACGCCCTTCAGGTCATCGGGGCTTCGCACCTCCACCCCCTTCGTCGTGAACGTGCGGTTCCCGAACAGCCACCCGTCGACGATCTTCACCCCGGTGCTCTCGTGGAATCCCGTGAACAGATCCTCCGCGCCCTCGTCCATCCAGGCGAAGGCGTGGTCGACGTCATCGAACGCGTACGCCGCATCCACCGCCTCGATCGGCTCGTAGGTGGTGCTCAGCTCGGATCCACCCAGGAGGTCGATGTCGATGTCGCCGGCCTGGACCTGCGGGAAGCGGTCAGCGTGGGGTCCGAGCTGGCTCGACGCGTACAGATCGACCGAGATCCCCACGTCCGCGCTCTCGAGCCGCTCCTTGATGAGCTCGACCCCGCAGTAGTAGTTGGGGGTCTGCTCGTTCTGGGTGAGGGACACGGTGAGCGTGACATCCCCTCCGGCCTCCCCTCCTCCGTCGCCGCTGCACCCCGCGAGAAGGAGCGCCGCGGCCGCCGCCGCCGTGAGCGGCGCCCCCGCCCGTCTGATGGCTCGTGCTGTGTTCATCGGTTCCTCCTCTGTTCGCGCGCCGCTGCGCGTGTGAGCTGTCGTCTCGTCCGCCGGGCGCCTGACGCGCGATGCGCGTCTCGGCCTGTCCGCCGGCCGTTCATGTCGTCGCTCGATCCGCGGCGCGGACCGCGAGCTCGTACCCGTGTGGTCCCGCGCCGGCGATCACGGTCGTCGCGATGGGCGACATGATCGAATGCCGGTGCGCCTCGTCACGGGCGTGGATGTTGGTGATGTGGACCTCGATGATCGGGACGCTGAGCATGCGCAGCGCATCGAGGACGGGCACGGACTGGAAGCTCAGCCCCGCCGGATTGATCACCACGGCCGCCGCGTCGCGATAGGCCTCGTGAAGCCACCCGATGATCTCGTGCTCCGCGTTCGACTGGCGGAAGGTCAGCTCGAACCCGGCGTCGGCGCTGGCGCGCAGGCAGTCCTCCTCGATGTGTCGGAGCGTGGTGGATCCGTACAGGTCGGGTTCGCGCTGCCCCAGCATGTCGAGGTTCGGACCGTTGATGACGTAGAGCTTGCGGTGCACGAGCGGATCCTTTCGAGGTGGCGTCACAGGCCGAGCAGGTCGGGGACGATCGTGACGATGTGAGGGACGAACGTCAGGAGGAGGAGCACGGCGAACAGCGGAACGAGGAACGGCAGCACCCCGCGGAACAGCTCCCCCATCGGCCGACGCGTGATCGCCCCGACGACGAAGAGGACGGCGCCGACGGGTGGCGTCAGCGCGCCGATCATGAGGTTGAGGATCATCACGACGCCGAGGTGCACGGGGTCGATGCCGTAGTCCGCGATGATCGGCAGGAGGATCGGGACGAGGACGAGGATCACCGGAGGCGCCTCCAGGAACAGGCCGAGCAGGATCAGCAGGACGTTCAGGAGCAGCAGGAACACGATGGGATTCGACGTCAGTCCGGTGAGCATGCTCCCGAGGTTCTGCGAGACCTGCTCGCGCGCGAGCACCTGGCCGAGGAGATTGGAGGCGCCGAGGATGAGGAGGATGCCGCCCGACATGGTGACCGTCTCCTTGGCGGCCCGCCAGAACGCCCGCCAGGTGAGGGTGCGGTACGCGGCCCCGAGGACGAGTGTGACGAGCGCCGCGATCCCGGCGCTCTCGGTCGGCGTGAACCACCCGCTGAAGATCCCGCCCAGGATGATGACGGGCAGCAGGATCGGCCCGAGGACGCGGCCCGTCGCCCGCAGGAGGAGCTTCCCGTCGAAGCTCCTCGATCCCGCGATCTCCGGGTGCCGCCTGACCCAGATCGCGATGTATGTCGCGAGCCCGACGACCATCAGCACCGCGGGCAGGATCGATCCGGCGAACAGGGCTCCGGTCGAGATCGACGCCGTCGCGGCGAAGAGCACGGCGGGGATGCTGGGCGGCATGATCGTGCTGAGCAGCGAGCCGGACGCCGTGAGGCCGGCCGAGAACCCGTAGGGGTACTTCGACTTCAGCATCTGCGGGATCTGCACCTTGCTCGTGGAGGCGGCATCGGCGAGCGCCGATCCGCTGATCCACGAGAAGCCGACCGCGGTACCGAGGTTCACGAAGGCGAGGCTCCCCGGCAGACGCGGGAGCAGAGCGCGTGCGAAGTCGTAGAGGCGGGTGGCGATGCCGAGGTGGTTCGCGACCGTCCCGACGAAGATGAACAGCGGGACGGCGAGCAGGGGGAAGCTGTTGATCCCGTTCACCATGTACGTCACGGCGTACCCGGCCGACAGCCCGTGGCTGTAGAAGTAGACGATGCTCGGCGCGATCATCGCGAAGGCGACGGGGACGCGCAGGACGAGCAGGACGACGACGAGGAGGACGTAGAGCCACAGGTCCACCCGTCAGCCCTCCATCTCGCTGATCTCGAGCTGTCGCTCCGGACGGTGCGCGTAGGGGATCTTCCATGCCGAGTGGATCCCGGCGGAGATCCCGCCGACGAGCGCGAAGACGTAGAGCAGCCCCATCGGGATGCCGATCGCCGCGCTGGAGCGGCTCCACTCCGCGTCGACCTTGGCGAACGCGTCGTATGCGAGCGCGAGGCAGGTGAGCAGCATGATCACCGCCGACACCACGCGGAGCGCGACGAAGAGCTTCCTGCCCCGCAGCAGCTGGTCGAACATCTCGATCGTGACATGCCCGTTGCGCCCGGCGAGGTAGCCGATCATCAGGAAGGTCATGGAGACCATCGCGAGGAGGGCGAGCTCGCCGGATCCGATCCAGCTGACGGCGGGGACGTAGCGGCCCAGCACCTGGTACATCACGCCGAAGACGATCGCGACGAACAGGAGCACGCACGCTCCCATCTCGATGCCGGAGAGGACGCGGAGCGGGAGGGGCTCGCGGGGCGCGCCCGCGTTGAGCTCCGGCGCGGTGAACACCGTGTCGGTGTGACCGAAGATCGACTCGCCGCGGTCGGGTTCCGTGACCATTCCTGACCTCCCTGTCCGCGCGATTCCTCGACCGCGCTCCTCGTCACTCTGGCGCGCCCCGCGGCACGCGAGAAACCCGGTCTCATCGAATGGAACGAGGCCAGGACGCGGCGATGCCGCAGCGCTCGCGAACGCTGCGGCATCGCCGGGACCTCACGACCCCGGTCACTTGACCACGGTCACCTCCGCACGCGCGGCGACCTGTCGCTGCACGCCGTCGTGCGTCGCGTTCACGACGAGCACGACCTCGCTCTCCCCCTCCGGCAGGTTGTTGTCGAGGAGCGCCTTGTCGAAGGTCGCGATCAGGCGATTGCGGGAATCCGCGACCTTCTCCGCGGGGATCGGCTGCAGCCCGAGCTCGGTCTCGAGCATCGCTCCGCCGTCGTAGCGGTACCCCTTCGGGAGCACCAGGTGCGCCGTCACCCTGCCGTCGACCCCCGTGAACTGGCCGTTCGGCGAGGTGAACCGCAGCGTGCCAGGACGGAACGCGAGCGCGTCGTCGAGCTCCTCGCGCTCGGCGTACACCTCGATCTTGCCCGTGGGCCGCGGATCGGTGCAGTCGTTGAAGAAGTACTCACCCGCCGTGTCGAACGTGTGCTCGTACGTCTCCCCCGGCTGCAGCCGGGCGTTGAACTCGCCCTCAAAGAACTGCGTCGCGCAGTGCTCGAGCGCGTTCGGATGCTCGGCGAACGTCTCCTGACCGGGGTTGAGGAAGGTCACGGTCTCGCCGACAGGGATCCGCAGGTGCGTCGGCTGCAACGCGTCCTGCGCCGTGCTGTCCGCAGCTGCGGCGGTGTCGCTCGTCCGATCCGGCCGGGCGAGGAGCACCGTGTTGTCCACGTCGGCTCCCTCCGCCGGATCGCCGAGCACCGGGCGACGCATCGTGAGGGGTGCCGTCATCGGCCCCTCCTGGCTCCCCGAGTCCGTGACGTAGTCACCGTCCAGCCGGAACGACCAGAGGGAGTCTCCCGCGGTGATCGATGCGCCGTAGGGGTTCGTCGTCCCTGCGGCGAACACCGCGACGTACTGCTCGCCGTCCACCTCGTACGTCACGGGGGTCGACCCGATCGCGCTGCCCGTCTGGAACTCCCAGCGGATCTCTCCGGTCTCGTCGTCCAGCGCGAGCAGGCGCCCGTCGGTCTGGCCGACGAACACGAGACCGCCCGCCGTCACCAGCGGCCCCTGGCCGTGCGCCATGTCCGTGCCGAGATGGTTCTCCCACGCGACCTCCCCCGACACGGGGTCGTAGGCGAGGATGCCCCCGGTCTGGTACTGGCCGATCGCGCGCTGGCCGTTCATCTGCGCGTCGCGCCAGTGCGCGACCGGGTTCGTCCCGTACGAGAAGTAGACGAGGCCGGTGCGGTGGCTGTACGCGTTGCTCGACCAGTCCCCTCCGCCGTTCGGGCTCGTCGTGGACAGGATCGGAAGATCCCAGTGGGGGTCGTACATGCAGCCCTCACGATGGCCCGAGCCGCCCTCCGGGTAGGCGAGGTGCTCCTCGTCCGCCGCGACGTAGCTGTCGGGGTCGAAGACGAGGTCGCCGTTCTCGTCCGGCTGGTACCCGTTGTAGTTCGGGACGGCGCGCCACGGATCTCCTGGCACTGTCTCGGGATCGAGGCTCTGCCAGGTGACGCACTCCGGCAGCAGCCGCTGCTCGGGGAACGGCTGAGAATCCGGCATCGCCTGGCGATCGTCCGTGATCATCGGCTTGTCGACGACGGGTGTCACGGGCTCGCCGTTCGTGCGGTCGAGGACGAACTGGTGACCCGACTTGCTCCCGTAGAAGAGGACCTGGCGCTCCTCGCCGTCGACCTCGATGTCGGCGAGCGTCGGCGGATGGACGTTGTCCATGTCCCAGATGTCGTGGCGGATCGACTGGTAGTGCCACGCGTACTCGCCCGACTCGGCGTCCAGCGCCACGAGCGTCGTGGAGAAGAGGTTGTCCCCCGGCCGCTGGGAGCCGTCCTGCGAGGAGTCGCAGCTGCGCGGATTCCCGAAGGTGACGTAGTAGAGCCCGAGCTCCGGGTCGATCGCCCCGTTGATCCACGGGGTCGCCCCGCCCTCCTCCGCGCAGTCCGTGCCGTCCTCGTGCACCGGTCCCCAGGTCTCGGAGGCGTCGAAGGTCTCGCCGTCGAGGCCGGTGAAGGTCTGGCCCCGGTCCGGGCTCCCGAAGAAGTGCCAGAGGTAGCTCCCGTCTCGCGCATCGAGCGCCACGGCGGCGCCGCGGTCGCCGTCGGCCGACTGCACGTAGACGATGCCGTCGGAGTAGAGCGTCGCGGCCTTCGCCACGCGCCCGAGGTCCTCGCCGTCCGGGCCCTGTGGCTGGACGACCCAGAGCTCCTCGCCGGTGCTCTGGTCGAGCGCGACGACGCGGTTGTCGGCGGCGAGGGTGAAGATCTTGCCCTCGCCGGCCGAGACCCCGCGACGGGTGCTCGACATGCCGTAGTCGTGGTTCTCCCATTTCCATTCGGCGTCCCCCGTCACGCCGTCGACGGCGATGACCCCGCCGGACGGGGTGTCGAGGAAGATCGTGCCGTCGACGACGATCGGCGTGGTCTGCTGCCCCGTGTCGTCCGAGGCCGGCGCGACCGCCGAGACGTGGGTCCGCCACGCGGGTGCCAGGCGGTCGAGCTTTCCCGACGAGATCAGATCGAGCGCGGAGGAGTGCTGATTGCCGAGGTTGCCGCCGACCGCCGGCATGTCCTCCCCCGTCGGATCGATCGCGCTCTGCGGCGCGTCGGATCCCGCCTCGGTCGCGTATGCGGGAGCGACCATCGCGGAGAGCACCACCGCAGTGCCGACGGCCACCACCCCCGCTCGTTTCATCGTGGGTGCGCGCATCGTTGAGCCCTTCGATCCGAAGTGGGTGCTGGGACGCTTCGGAAGCTAACGAGCCTCGCCGCACACGGCAATCCGTGATCCATCGGGTGAGACGGCGCCGGTCAGGGTGCCTGCCGGACCGGCTCAGCGCTCAGGTCGCCTCGTCGTCGAACGGCGGCGGCTCCTCGAGCGTGAACGAGCGCCGGGGAGAGGACGAGTCGCGCGCGGGGTCGGCGACGGAGGCTCCGGCGGCGCCGGCCGCGGCGCTGACCCTCGCGGGCGCCGGGTCGTCGAGCAGTGCCTCGCGGACGATCCGCCGCGGGTCGTACTGACGCGGGTCGAGCTTCTTCCAGTCGAGGTCGTCGAAGTCCGAGCCCATCTCGTCCTTGACGCGGTCCTGCGCTGTGCGCAGATAGTCGCGCGCCTGGCGCACGAACTGCGCGAGCTTCTCGGCGTATCGGGGAAGCCGTTCCGGTCCGATGACGAGCACGGCGATGACGCCGATCAGCAGGACCTTGTCCCACGTCATCCCGAGTTCCACGCTCTCAGATTACCGGTCGGCGTGCATGCATCCCTGATGAACGGCCTACGGCTCGTCACGGAGCCGACGCCGTAGGCTGAGACCCATGAGCGAGCAGGCAGCCGTCGCACGATTCGTGCGCGAGAACGTCATCGAACCCGATCACATCGCGAAGGCACGCCAGCACGCGCGCGAGCTCGGGGCGAGCCCCGTGAGCACCGTGATCGGCTCGCAGCTCGCCTTCGTCGCAGCGACCAGCGCGGCGAAGAGCATCATCGAGATCGGGACCGGCGCCGGGGTGTCGGGGCTCTGGCTCCTGTACGGCGCCCCCGAGGCGACGCTCACCACGATCGACAAGGAGCCGGAGCACCTCACCGCGGCCCGCGAGTCGTTCCAGGCGGCGCGGATCCCCTCCTCCAAGGTCCGGTGGATCTCCGGCCGCTCGGCCGAGGTGCTGCCGCGCATGAACGAGTCCGCCTACGACCTCGTCCTCGTCGACGGGGCGAACGAGAGCGTCCTGGAGGACGTCGAGCACGGGCTGCGCCTCGTCCGCCCCGGCGGCACGGTCCTCGTCCCCCGCGTCCTCGCCGGCGGACGGGTCGCCGACCCCGTCCAGCGCGACGCGCTCACGACGGCGTACCGCACCCTCCTGGCCGAGACGCGCGAGTCGCCGGCCGTGATCGCCGCGCTCGACCCCGCCGGAGAAGGTCTGCTGCAGCTGGCGACCCTTCCCGCCTGAGCGGCCTCCCGAGCGCACGAAGCGGCCCCCCGGTCGAACGGGCGCGGGGGGGCGCGGGGGCGGCGGGGGGGGCGGCCGCGGGGCGGGGGGGGCGGCGCCCGGGGGGCGACCCGGGGGGG
>JBQDDT010000086.1:8902-12653 GCA_052092505.1 Microbacterium sp.
CGCTGGCGACCCGCCCCGCCTCCGCGGCCTCCCGCGCGCCCGACGCGGCCCCCGCACCATCGATCCGGGGGCCGCTTCGTGCGCTCGGCGCGTCAGGCCGCGGCGTCGGCGTTCACGACGCCGGAGAGGACTCCGTGGAGCTCCTTCGCCTCGTCGTCGTTCACGGAGACGACGAGTCGTCCCCCGCCTTCGAGCGGAACGCGGACGATGATGAGGCGCCCCTCCTTCACGGCCTCCATCGGTCCGTCGCCAGTCCTGGGCTTCATGGCTGCCATCGCGGGCTCCCTTTCTTGAGGTCTCCCCACCAGTTTACCCGGGCCGGGCCGGAAGTCCGACCCCTCGGCGCCCTGACGCGTCGGGCGACCGTCAGGGCACCTGCCAGTACGTGCTCCCGTGGCCGTACATGAACCAGATCCACGCCCACTGCCCGACCAGACACAGGCCGAGCACGCCCAGCCGGATCGTGCGCGTGCGGACGCCGGGCACACGCAGCGCGGCCGCTGCGCCGGACAGCGGCACGAGCGGCGCGAGGAGCCGGAAGATGCTCGACTGCGGGAAGAAGACGAGGAACAGGTACACGATGTAGCTCGCCGACCACATCCGCAGCTCCGGGCCGATCCGCCGCACCGAGCGCGGGAGCAGCACGAGCGCCGCCGAGCCGACGATCAGCGCCACGACGGCGAGCGCGGCGGCCCCGGCGGGCCATCCCCAGATCCCGAACCAGACGTCCGCGGCGTCGAACCAGCCGCCGAGCGGCACGAAGTGCTCCGTGCCGACCCAGGCACGCCGCCACGCCAGCTCGGTGTCGAGATACGCGCTGCCCGACCCCGTGACGAGCGCGGCGATCACCTGCCAGGCGAATCCGATCGCGGCCGAGAGGAGCCCGAGCGCGACGATGTGGACGCGCTCGAGCATCGGCAGCGGGTCGGTCCTGCGGCGCATCCACCGCCAGATGCCGTACATCGCGAGCATGAGGGCGAACGGCAGGATCCCCGGACGCGTGAATCCCATGACGGGCACGAGCAGATATAGCCAGCCCCATCGCCGTCTGGCCACGCACAGGAGCGCCGCGAGGAGCAGGGCGAGGAACGTCGACTCGGCGTAGCCGATGTGGAACAGGCCGGCGAGCGGTCCGAACGCGAAGAACGTCGTCGCCCACATCGCCTCGCCACTGCCCTGCCGGATCCGGATCAGCGCGTCGAGCGCGAGGCAGGCGAGGTAGCCGGAGACCAACGAGACGAGGAACGCCCCGATCCCCCAGGTGTCGCCGAAGACGAATCCGATTCCACGCGAGACGTATGCATAGACGGGCATGAAGGCCCACGCGTTCTGCGACACGTAGCCGGCCGGGTCGTGCGGCAGCTCGGACGGGTAGCCGTCGACGGAGACGAGCCAGTACCACTGCGCGTCCCAGCCGAGCGTGAAGTCGGCGAGCGGATGGGCGGATCCGAGCTGCGATGGCGACGGTGCCAGCGCGGACGCGAGGAGCACGAGTCCGGTCGTCACGAGGCGGGCGACGCCGTAGACGACGAGGATCCGCGCCCAGGTCGGCCACGCGATCCAGCGCCGCCGCGAGGCGGCGATCGTCTCGCTCAGCCGGCCGACAGCCACGCCCGAAGACCCCGCTCAACCCGCTCGATCTGCGAGACGGGCACGCGCTCCTCGTCGTGATGGGCGAGCAGGGCGTCGCCGGGGCCGTAGTTGACCGCGGGGATTCCGAGCTCGCTGAAGCGCGCGACGTCCGTCCACCCGTACTTCGGCTTCGCCACCGCGCCGACGGCGGCGAGGAAGTCCTGTGCGAGTGGCGCGTCGAGCCCTGGACGAGCGGCGGCCGCGCGATCGGTGACCTCGAGGTCGAACCCGTCGAAGACCTCGCGGACGTGGGCGATCGCCTCGTCGAGCGTGCGGCTCGGCGCGAAGCGGTAGTTCACCTCGACCTCGCAGGCGTCGGGGATCACGTTCCCCGTGATCCCGCCGGCGATGCGGACAGCGTTGAGCCCCTCGCGGTACTCGAGCCCCTCCACCGCGATCGTGCGCGGCTCGTATGCGGCGAGCCTGGCGAGGATCCCGGCGGCTCGGTGGATCGCGTTCTCGCCCATCCACGCCCTGCCGCTGTGCGCGCGGACCCCTGCGGTCCGCACGACGAAGCGCAGCGAGCCGTTGCACCCTCCCTCGACCTCGCCGGCGGTCGGCTCCCCCAGCACGGCGAAGTCGGCTTCGAGGAGCTCTGGGCGCTCGCGCTGGAGCCTGCCCAGTCCGTTCTTCGACGCGGCGACCTCCTCGTGGTCGTACCAGAGCCAGGTGATGTCGACGGCGGGATCGGTCAGCTCGGCTGCCAGCTTCAGCTGAACGGCGAGTCCGCCCTTCATGTCGACGGTCCCGCGCCCCCAGATGACGTCCTCGCCGTCCTCGACGATGTCCCGCGTGGGGAGGTTCGCGTTGATCGGGACGGTGTCGATGTGACCAGCGATCGCGACGCGCTGGGCGCGCCCGAGGGAGGTGCGCGCGACGATCGCGTCGCCCGAGCGCGTGACGGTGAGATGGCCGAGTCCCGACACCGCCTCGAAGATCGCGTCGGCGAGCGTCGTCTCGTCGCCCGACTCGCTCGGGATGTCGCCGATGCGACGGGTGAGATCGGCGGCCGAGGCGGTGAGGTCGAGCGTCATCCTCCCAGCCTATTGCGCTGCCGCCTCGGAACCGGCGGTGAGGCCCGGCACCCGCCTAGGATTGGGGGCATGACAGATGAGCGTTGGATCTCCGGTGCCGGTCTCGCCACGATCGCGACCGACGGCACCGTCCTGGACACCTGGTTCCCCTCCCCCCGCGCCGGCCGGCTCGGCGAGACCCCCGAGCTCGAGGAGCTGACCGCCCAGGCCGGAGCGGACGACCTGCGCGGCGTGGTCCTCGAGGTCGTGTCCGTCGAGATCGACCTGGACGCGGCTCCGCAGTCGACCTCGGACGCCTACCTGCGCCTGCACGCGCTCTCGCACCGCCTCGTGCGCCCCAACGAGCTCAGCCTCGAGGGCGTGTTCGGTCACCTGCCGAACAACGCGTGGACGAACGCCGGACCGATGACGCCGGACGAGGCGGCCCGTCGCCTCCCGATCCTCCGCCGCGGCGGCGTCCAGGTCTACGCGCAGGACAAGTTCCCCCGCCTGACCGACTACGTGCTGCCCGAGGGCGTCCGCATCGGCGACGCGTCCCGCATCCGCCTCGGCGCCCACCTCGCCTCCGGCACCGTGGTCATGCACGAGGGCTTCGTGAACTTCAACGCCGGAACGCTCGGCGCCTCGATGGTCGAGGGGCGGATCTCGCAGGGCGTCGTCATCGGCGACGGCTCGGACATCGGCGGCGGCGCCTCGATCATGGGCACCCTCTCCGGCGGCGGCACGCACCGCGTGTCGGTCGGCCGGCGCACGCTCCTCGGGGCGAACTCCGGCCTCGGGATCTCCCTCGGGGACGATTGCGTCGTCGAGGCCGGCCTCTACATCACGGCCGGCACGAAGGTCGGCCTCGCCGACGGACGCACGGTCAAGGCCCGCGAGCTGTCCGGGTCGTCCGGGCTGCTCTTCCGCCGCAACTCCGTCACGGGAGCGGTCGAGGCCGTCGAGCGCGCCGGCGTCGGCGTCGTGCTCAACGACGCGCTCCACGCCTGACCCCGAACGACCCCTTCCGGTGCGAGAAAGTGCTCCAGATCGGCGATCTTGGGGCACTTTCGAGCCCCGGCCGGGGGCGTGCCCAGGCGGGGGCG
>JBQDDT010000087.1:0-6175 GCA_052092505.1 Microbacterium sp.
GAGATGCACGGTTTCCCGCGAGATGCACCGAAACTGGGCGGGTTTTCGATGCATCTCGCGAGTTTCGATGCATCTCGCGGGCGGGGGTGCGGCGGGTGGGGGTGCGGCGGGTCAGGCCGGGAGGATCGTGACCGTGCCGCGGGTGCCGTCGACGCGGACGCGGTCGCCCGTGGCGATCTCCGCGACCGGATCCACGTCGCCGAACTCCGACACCGTCGGCACGCGCGTCACGACCGCGCCGAGGACGGCCTTGGTCGTCATCGCCGTGAACACCATCGCGATCGGCGCCGTGCCCATCAGCCGCGTGCTCTGGAAGAAGCCAGACCACCCGGACGACCCCTTCGCACCGGGGAAGACGAGCACCTTGCCCGCGAAGCTCACCTCGAACAGCTCGTGCCGGCGCTCGATGATCACACCACGTGCCGGGTCGATCCCTCCCCACCCCGAGATGGTCTCGTGCGAGACGAGCGCCTCGCCCTCGGCGACCCCGGGCACGAGTCCGCGCCCGATGAGCTCGCGGCTCATCCGAGCTCCCCGCGCCAGCGCCCCGTGACGCCGGCGTCGACGCACTCCTCGAGCGTGCCGAACCACCCCTCGATCCCGAGGATCGCCGGGAGGTAGTGCACCTGCTTCGCCGAATCGCTCGCGAACACCCGCGTGCCGTCGGGCGCCGACTTCGACATGGCCGGGCACGAGTCGGTGAGGATCCGCGCCCCCGCCCGCTCGATCACCTCGGTGTATCCGGACGCATCGGCGATCGTCCGCAGCGCGCGCGGCGTCATGATCCACATCTCGGTGGCGTCGTTCAGCCGCTTGCCGTCGAGGGCGGCCGCGATCCGCTGCAGCTGGTCGAGCGACGCGTGCGGGCAGCCGAGGAGGATGAAGTCGACCTCGTCGGACTCGCCCTGGCTGTTCAGCGTCTCGTACGCCCAGCGGCGCTCCCGCTCGCCGAAGTGCACGGCGTCCGGCAGCGCCCTCCCGCCGAACGCGGCCTCGACCGTCGGTGCCTCCGGCGTGAGGCCGGGGATGTGGAACAGCTCGACCCCGCCGGCCGTCGCCGTCGCGGCCCCGAAGTGCTTCAGATCGGCGAGCTCGGGGAGCCCCACGCCGTCGCCCGTCACGACCGGGCGCCCCTCCTGGACGACGTCGCCCACGAAGTACCCGAGCAGCCCCCAGTTCTGGAAGCTCTCGACGGGCACGTCGACCTCGAACAGCGCGTCTCCGTACCGGTTCTCGTCGCGGTGGTTGCCCCAGCAGGGAAGCCGACCGGTCAGGCTCGCCGATCCGGTCGACGATGTCCCCTCGCAGTTCGTCCGCGCGCCGAGCACGGAGTTCGCGTACACGACGGCCGACGACTCCATCCAGGCGACGTGCTCGCCGCGCACGGGAAGGTTGCCCACCTGGTACGGCGTGCAGGTCGAGAGGATGTTCACCCCGTGCGCCCCGAAGAACGACTCCCCCGTCGTCTGCAGCTCGACGTTCTCCGGCGGATAGGGGGCGATCCCGACCGAGTCCGGACCGAACCCGCTCTGCAGCTGACACGTGGGCACCTTCATCCGCGGGATCTCGACGTCCTCGTCCGTGTCGAGATTGATCACGGCGTACGACTTCGCCCAGCCGCCCTCCTTCACGAGCTTGTGCTTGACCGGCGACGGCTGCGTCATCGTCCCCGCCACGTTGCGCACGCGGCACAGGTGCTCGGCGCCGAGCGCCTCCCCGTAGCGGATGAGCAGATCCATCGCGGCCGCGGTGGCGTCGCCCTCCGCGCCGTCGCGCATGGCCTTCTCCTCGTCGGTGAGCTGCATCCGACCGTCTCCCGTCTTCCCCATCACGACCTCGTGACCCGCCCGCGCCGTCGCGGTGGCCCTCACGCTACCCGCGGATGCGTACACTCTGGCCGCCACGCGTCCACCGGCCACCCGCGCGCCACCCTGCCCCATTAGGGTGAGCGGCATGAGCGACGTTCCTCGTCCCCAAGCCACGGCCGACAGCGCGGCTCTGCCCGTGATGGGGCTGGCGAAGCAGCTCGAGAAGGGTCCGGTGAAGCGCTCGAAGATCGTCGCATGGGCGTTCTGGGACTGGGGGCTGCAGCCGTTCCACACGGTGCTCGTCACCTTCATCTTCACGCCGCTCTACCTCACGACCGACGTCTTCCTCACGCCAGCGCAGCAAGCCCTCCCCGACCGGTCCCCCGAGAAGGTCGCGGCGATCGCCGAGCTCACCTCGGGTCTCGGGATCGGCACGACGATCGCCGGCCTGCTGATCCTCCTGCTCGCCCCGGTCCTCGGCCAGCAGGCGGACGCCGCCGGCAAGCAGAAGCTGTGGCTCGGCATCGGCACGGCCGGCGTCATCGCCGCCTCGCTCGCGCTCTGGTTCGTGGAGCCGACCCCCGGCCTGTTCTGGCTCGGCGTCGCCCTCCTCGGCCTCGGCTCGGTCGCCAGCGAGATCGGCACCGTCAACAGCAACGCCCTCCTCGTGAGCATCGCGAACCCGAAGAACATCGGGCGGATCTCCGGGCTCGGCTGGGGCTTCGGCTACATGGGCGGGATCATCGCGCTCGCGCTCGTCATCGTCTTCTACGCGGCCGACTGGTTCGGCCTGCCCACGGGCGACGGCCTCCCGTTCCGGCTCGTCGCCGTGGGATGCGCGGTCTGGGGCGTGGCCTTCGTGATCCCGGTGTTCCTCGCGGTGCCGGAGCCGAAGCCGCTCGGCCGTCCGGAGCGGCGGGCGAACTTCTTCCGCGCCTACGTCGTGCTCGTCCGCGACGTCGTCGCCCTCTATCGCTCCTCCGAGACCCGCAACACGTTCTGGTTCCTCCTCGCCAGCGCGGTCTTCCGCGACGGCCTGAGTGGGATCTTCACCTTCGGCGCCGTCATCGCCGGCACGGTGTTCGGGTTCGGGTTCATCGAGCTGGCGATCTTCGGGCTGGCCGCGAACCTCGTCGCCGGCGTCTCCACGATGATCGCCGGGCGCTGGGACGATCGGTTCGGGCCGAAGGCCATCATCGTCACGGCCTTGGCGACCATGGTCGTCGCCGGCACGGCCACGTTCGCGCTCATCGACGTCGGCAAGACCGCCTTCTGGGTGCTCGGGCTGATCCTGTGCGCCTGCGTCGGCCCTGCACAGTCGGCGTCGCGCTCCTTCCTCGCCCGCGTGACGCCCGCGGGGCACGAGGGGGAGATCTTCGGCCTCTACGCGACGACGGGGCGCGTGACGAGCTGGATGTCGTCGGCCGCCTGGACCGTCCTCGTCGTCGCCTTCAGCTCGACGAGCTTCGGCATCCTCGGCATCGTCTTCGTCCTGGCGCTCGGGCTCGTCCTCATCCTCCCGATCCGCGCGGCCGGGCGGGAAGCGGATCGGCCGACGGCCGCGTAGGCGCCGGCGCGCACCTGCGGACGCCGGGCCGAACTGCGGACGATTCCGCCGGATCCGTCCGCAGTTCGGCCGGCGCTCCGCAGCTGCGCGGCGTCCTCATCCGGCCGCGGGCTGCCCGAGCTCGATCACCTCCTCGGCGTGCGCGACGTCCTCATCGTCGTGCGTCACCCAGCCGATCGCGTGCCCGCGGGCGGCCTCAGCCGACAGGATGCGCCTGATGGCGCTCCGGCTGGCGACGTCCAGGCCAGCACCCGGCTCGTCGAGGAGCAGGATGCCGCCGACTCCCGTGAGCCGCGCGAGCCCCTGCGCGATGAGCGCGCGCGGGCGCTGCCCTCCGGAGACCGCGTGGATCGATCGTCGCTCGAGCGCGGTCAGCCCGACGCGCTCGAGCGCGTCGCCGATCCGAGAGCGCCGAACGGATGCGGCGCCCCGTGACCCCCACGTGCCCATCTCGACGACCTCGCGGATCGACAACGGCAGCGTCGGGGGGACCTGCACGCGCTGCACGACGAAGGCGACCTCGCCCCGGCGATCGATGCTCCCCCGACGGGGCCGGAGCGTGCCGGCCATGATCTCGATCAGAGTCGACTTGCCCGCGCCGTTCGGCCCGACGATCGCGGTCGTCGTCCCCGCGTGCAGGCGCGCATCGACCCCGTGGAGCACGTCGACCCCGTCGTACGCGAAGCAGATCCCGGTCGCGCGCAGCAGCGGAGTCGTCATCATCCCATCGTAATCGATAATGGTTTTCATTTAGGTTACGATGGCGCAGATGCTCCCCTCCCCCTTCGCCGCCGACTTCCTGCTGCGCGCCCTCGCCGGCGGTGCTCTGGTGGCCGTCATCTGCGCCATCGTGGGCACCTGGGTGGTCGTGCGCGGGATGGCCTTCCTCGGCGAGGCGATCGGCCACGGCGTCCTCCCCGGAGTCGCCGTCGCGACACTCCTCGGCGTCCCCGTCCTCTGGGGCGCCGCGGTCAGCGCGGCCGCGATGAGCACGACGATCGGGCTCCTCCAGCGCAGAGGCCGGCTCTCGTACGACACGAGCATCGGCCTGCTCTTCGTCGGGATGCTCTCCGCCGGAGTCATCATCGTGTCGCACTCGCGCAGCTTCGCCACCGACGCGACGACGATGCTCTTCGGCGACATCCTCGCGATCGGGGGCTCCGACATCCTCGTCCTCGGGGCCGCGCTCGCCGTCGTGCTCGTCACGGCGACGGTCTTCCACCGCGCGTTCGTCGCCGCCGCCTTCGACACGCGGATCGCGACGACGCTCGGGCTGCGCCCCCAGCTCGCGCAGGTCGTGCTGACCGCCCTCGTCACGATCGCCGTCGTCGCCTCCTTCCAGGCGGTCGGCACGCTCCTGGTCGTCGGCATGCTCCTGGCCCCGGCCGTCGCGGCCGGGCGCTGGACGCGCTCGATCCGCTCGACGATGGTCCTCGCGAGCGCCTTCGGCATCGCCGCCGTCGCCGGCGGCCTCGCCGTGTCCTGGTACGCCGCGACGGCGGCCGGCCCGACGATCGCGTCGTGCGCGATCGTGCTCGCCGCGCTCTCGGCGATCCTGCGCGCCGGCGCGGGCGCGCTCGGGTCCCGCCGTGCGCACCCCGATCACGACCACCCCGCTCACGACGACGACGCGCGCGAGACCCGACCGGCGCCGCCCGATCCGCCGTCGCACGATCCCCCGCCTCAGCAGGACGACTCCCTCCCGACGCGAACCGCCCTCATCGACACAGAGACCCCCGCATGAAGAACCCCGCAGCACTCGCCCTCCCCCTCCTCGTCGCCGCGAGTCTCGCCGGATGCGCCACGGCGCCCGCCGACCCCGATCCCGACGAGAGCGCCGCCACCGAGGGCCACGGCGACGTCTCCGGCGCCGACCAGGTCGCCGAGCCGCAGTCCCAGCTCATCTCGATCGACTCCGACGGCACGATCGGCCTTCTCGACCTCCTCACCGACGCCACGACGACGCTCGGCGCGATCGGCTCCCCTGAGGCGATCGCGTCCGACGGCCGCTACGCGTTCGTGACGACCGCGGACGGCATCGAGATCGTCGACGGCGGACGGTGGTCCTGGGACCATGGCGATCACTTCCACTACTACCGAGCGGACCCCGCCGTCATCGGCACGCTCGACGGCGCCGGCCCCGCCTCGGTCACCGGCGCTCCCCTCGCCACGACCGGCGGCACCGGCGTGTTCTTCTCCGGCTCCGGCGACGCGGTCCTCCTCGACAACGAGGCCCTCTCGCAGGGCGAGATCCGGGAGCTGTTCCGGCTCGGCACCGATGCGTCCGGCGGCGTCGTCGCGCCCGTCGGCGACGGGGCGATCGTGGCGACCGAGGACGCGTCAGAGGCCCACGTGCACGACGCGTCGGGCGAGCGCACCGACGCCGCCGCGTGCGATGCGCCCTCCGGCGCCATCACCACGCGCGTCGGCACGGTCGTCGGCTGCGCCGACGGCGCGCTCCTGGCGACCGTCGAGGGCGACGCGGTCCGGCTCGAGCGGATCCCCTACCCCGCCGACGCTCCCGAGCGCGCGCTCTCGTTCGACGGCCGGAAGAACCGCCCGACGGTCTCCGGCGTCTCCTCGGACGGCGGGGTCTGGCTGCTCGACACGCGCGAGCGCGCCTGGATCCATGTCCCGACCGATCGCCCGCTCGTCGTCGCGGTCGCCGCGGACGACGAGGAGGGGCGCATCGTGGCGCTCGACCGGAAGGTACGCGTCGTCGTCTACGGCGCCGACGGGACCCGCCTGGCGCAGAGCGACCCGCTCGTGGCGGACCGCCTCAGCGACGACGCGGCGGTCG
>JBQDDT010000087.1:6185-12242 GCA_052092505.1 Microbacterium sp.
GGTCGACCTCGTCGTCGACGACCAGCGCGCCTACCTCTCCGACCCGGCCGGCGGCGTCGTCCACGAGATCGACTACGCGGACGACGCGCGCGTCGCGCGCACGATCGAGACGCCGACCGATCCCGCCGTCGCGACGGAGCTCGGCCGATGATCCGCCGCTCCACCGCCGTCGCGCTGGCGCTCGCGTCCGCCGTCGCGAGCCTCGCCGGCTGCGCGGCCGCGGAGGACGAGGGCCCGCACATCGTCGTGACCACGAACATCCTCGGCGACGTCGTCGGGAACGTCGCGGGCGACGAGGCACGGGTGACGACGCTGATGAAGCCGAACGCCGATCCGCACTCCTTCGAGATCTCGGCCAGGGAGGCCGCACAGCTCGCCGAGGCCGACCTCCTCGTCTCGAACGGCCTGGGACTCGAGGAGGGGGTCGAGCAGCATCTCGTCACCGCGGCCGACGCGGGGGCGCCGCGGTTCGTCGCCGGGGACCGCATCGACACCCTCGAGTACGCGTCGTCCGACGCGTCCGGCCCCGATCCGCACTTCTGGACGGACCCGGCGCGCATGGTGGACGTCGTCGAAGCGCTGGGGGAGGACATCGGCGCGATCGAGGGCGTCGACGCCGAGCGGATCGAGGCGAACGCCGACGCCTACCTGTCCGACCTCGCGGACCTCGACGCGGAGATGAGCGACGCCTTCGCCGCGATCCCCGACGAACGGCGCGCGCTCGTGACGAACCATCACGTGTTCGGCTACCTCGCCGACCGCTTCGACTTCCGCATCATCGGGGCCGCGGTCCCGGGAGGCACGACGCTCGCCTCGCCGTCGGCCGCCGACCTCGAGGAGCTCACGACCGCGATCGAGGAGACGGGCGTGCCGACGATCTTCGCGGAGTCGTCTCAGCCGGATCGGCTCGTGCAGGTGCTCGCGAGCGAGGCGGGGGTCGACGTCGACGTCGCGGAGCTCTACACCGAATCCCTGTCGGCGGCCGACGAGGCCGCTCCGACCTATCTCGACATGATGCGCGTCGACACCGAGCGCATCTCCGAGGGCCTCGCCCTCTGAGGCCCGACCATCGCCCCGGCCGTCTCCCGCTCCCGCGGGCCCGGCGCACCGGGGCGGCTCCCCACCAGGAAGGAAACACCCACATGACAACGAACGCACGCCGACGGCCCGCCGCGGCCGTCGCCTCGCTCGCGGCCGTCGCCGCCCTCGCCGCGGGATGCGCGACAGGGGCCGCGGACGAGGAGACCACGGGGTCGGGCGCCTCCTCGGCCGACGCGGCCCCCGGGTCCCGCCTCGTCGTCTCGATCGCCGATCAGGTGCTCGTGCTCGATGCCGAGTCGCTCGAGATCGTCGACCGGTTCGACAGCGAGGAGTTCACTCGGGTGAACCCCGTCGGCGACGGGCGCAACGTCCTCGTCACGACCACCGCGGGCTTCCAGGTGCTCGACGCCGCGACGCCCGAGCTGACCGACACGGTCTTCGAGGCCGACGCGGGGGGACACGTCGTCCGTCACGGCGGCAAGACGATCCTCTTCGCCGACGGCACGGGCGAGACGACGATCTTCGATGCGAACGCGATCGTCGAGGCGGACGGCGGGCTGCCCGAGGTGCGGCAGCATCAGGCCGAGAGCCCTCACCACGGCGTCTCGATCGTCCTCGAGGACGGAACGCTCGTGACGACCGTCGGCGACGACACGTCGCGCTCCGGCGCTGTCGCGCTCGCTCCCCACGACGACCACTACCACGAGCACGCCGTCAGCGACGAGTGCCCGGGGATCCACGGCGAGGGCACCGCGCAGGACGAGGCGGTGATCTTCGGCTGCGAGAACGGGGCGCTGCTCTACGCCGACGGCGCGTTCACGAAGCTCGACGCGCCCGACGAGTTCGGCCGGATGGGGAACGCGTTCGTCTCCGAGACGAGCCCGCTCGTCGTCGGCGACTACAACGACGACCCCGACGCGGAGGGGTACCTCCTGAACGACGTGGCGCTGATCGACACCGCCACGGGCGACTATCGCGTGCAGAACCTCGGCGACGTGGAGTACACGTGGCGCGGCGTCGTGCGCGGGCCGGACGATGCCGCCTACATCCTGGGCGCGGACGGGGCGATCCACGTCCTCGACCCCGAGACCGGGGAGTTCACGGCGGAGCACCCCGTGATCGACGCCTGGGAGAGCCCGGCCGAGTGGCAGGACGCGCACCCGGCCATGACGAGCGACGGCGAGACGGCCTACATCGCCGACGTCGCGAACAGCCGCGTCGTCTCGGTCGACCTCGCCAGCGGCGAGGTCCTGTCCGAGGGCGAGGAGCTGCCAGCGGCGCCGAACGAGATGGCGCTCAACCTCGGCTGAGCCTCGACGGAGGACGAGCTGACGGCGGGTGTCGCGGACGGCGCCCGCCGTCAGCCGAAGGCCGCATAGGCGTCGGCGGCCTCGGCGACGCGGTTGTTGTAGTCGATGCTCGGGTTGTAGTCGCCGACCGCCGCGATCCAGTTCGCCGGCTGCGAGAGGTCCCCTCCCACCGCGCAGAGGTAGTCGGCCGCCGAGGCCGCGGCGTCGTCGATCTGATGCGGATCGGCGACGCCGTCGCCGTTCCCGTCGCGCCCGTACGCCTGCCAGGTGGAGGGGATGAACTGCAGCGGGCCGACGGCGCGATCCCACCTCGTGTCGCCGTCGAGCAGCCCATCGTCGGTGTCGGGGATCCGCGCCGTCTCGCGCCCGTCGAGCGCGATCCCGATGATCGCCGGCGAGACGACGCCGTCGGCGCCGAGCGTCGCGCCGTGGGCGGATCCGTGATCCGACTCGACGAGGCCGATGCCCGCGAGCGTGTTCCAGCCCAGGGCGCACCCCTGGTGCTCCTCCTCGACCGCGATCGCCGCGCCGGCGTACGCCGCCAGGGCGCGCTCGGGGATCCCGGACCTGGCCGAGACGTCGGCGACCCACCGGGGATCGGCGAGCGCGGCGATCCCGCCGGCGCCGACCTGCGCGACCTCGGGCTCCGCCGGCTCCGGTGGCGCGGACGCCTCGCCGGCGGGCGGCACCGGCGACGGCTCGTCCGACGCGGGCGGAGGGGAGGCCTCGCCGGACGCCTCCCCCGCCTGGAGGACGACGCCGCCCGCGGCGAGCGCCACTCCGGCGACCCCGACGATCGCCGCGACGACGATCAGCCCCGCCCTGCCCCTGGCGGCTCCCGTCATCGAACGAGGCGACGCCGCACGACGAGGAGCGCACCCATCGCGAGCGCGAGGATCCCGGCCGCGCCGAGGGCGAGCGGGGCGGTGCCGCCCGTCGTCGCCAGCGCGGGATCGGTCGCCGCGTCTCCCACGGCGTCGCGCTCCGTGGCGCCCACGTCGCCCGCGTGCGTCGCCGGATCCGTCCCGTCCCCGGTGCCGCCGGTCGCTTCGCCCTCTCTGCCGGGGCCGTCGTCGCCGGAGCCCTCGCCGCCCTGACCTGCGTCGTCATCGCCGGGGTCCGCATCGTCGTCCGGCGCGTCGGCGCGGACGACCGTCAGCGTCGCGGCGTCCGACTCGAGCAGGAACCCGTCGCCGGCCACGACAGCGCGGAAGGCCGATCCGTCGCGCTCGGCGCTCACCGCGGGGAGCACGAGGCGCTCGCCCGTCGCGTCCGGGATGTCGGACCAGTCGCCGTCCCTGCGCTCCTGCCACCGCACCTCGAAGGTCGCCTCGGAGTCCACGCCGACCTCGAAGGCCGCGTCCTCCCCCTCGGCGACGGAGACGTCGCGCGGCGAGGCGACGACGGACGGCACCGCCTGCTCCTCCTCGCGGTACGTCAGCGTGATCGGCAGAGGCTCCTTCGAGGAGTCGGTCGCCACCCCGCTCGCGGCGAAGAACAGGTTGACGGCCGGGTTCAGCAGCGCGACGAACTCGTTCGGGAACGACGCGTCGAAGCCGTTGGCCCACGTGCCGACGCCGCGCGCCTGCCCGTCCCAGGCCAGCGGGGTCTCGACGGTCGTCACCCCGTCGGAGGACGTCGCCCGCTCCGCACCGGTGAACGTCGCGATCGTGACCCGCGTCGGCCCGTACGCCTGGTCGTGCGCGCCGAGGCGGTAGAAGCCGGAGAACTCGGCTGTGATGTAGCCGTCGCCGTCGGCGTCGAGACGGATCTCGGGGTCGGTGAACACCCACTCGTTCGCCGTGCCGGAGGTGAGCCTCGCGGCACCGGAGAACGACACCACGGTGTTCCCGTCGGCGTCCGTCCTGCCCTCCCCGTCCTGGAAGGTGAAGGGACGACTGAAGTACGCCATCTTCTCCTCGACGGTCGTCCCCGGCGTCGCCTCCGGCAGCGTCACGTCGCCCGAGACGACGTCACGCTCGAAGCCGACCGCGAAGTTGCTGAACCAGATGTTCACGATCGTCCAGTCGAAGCTGGCCTCGTCGATCCGCCCCTCGGCGTCGCCCACGGCGACGTCGGGGACGGCCCTCGTGGTGTCCACGACCCGATACGACATCGGCTTCGACTCGGAGGGCGCGTAGGCGTCGCCGTCCGGAACGAAGTGCGCGGTGACCTCGCGCTCCCCCGAACCCGCCCACGCGTCCGTCTCGATGACGGCCACGCCGTCGTCGTCGACCTCGGCCTCGCCCAGCGGTGCGTCGCCGTCGAAGAACGCGACGGTCCCGCTCGCGCCGACGGGCATCACGGTCGCCGAGACCGGCGTCTCCTCGCCGAGCAGGTAGATCGACGCGTCGCCGCGCACCGGATAGGCGACGGTCGTGGTCGTCGTCTCGGCCTCGTCGGCCGCATCGGCCGCGACAGCGGCGGACGGCGCGGCGATCAGGGCGAGCGCCACGGCGCCGATCCAGCGCATCCGCGCCGCGTTCCTGCGTGCCGGCATCACTTCGCCACCTCCAGCTCTCTCGTGATCTCGTAGTCTTCGTCGCCCTCACCACGGAAGGTCACCTCTGCCGTACCCGGGGCCACCGCGGTGAGCGAGACGATCCGGCTCTCGGAGCCCGTGCCGGGGTCGTCGACCGCGAGCACGCCCTCGTCGGACGACGCCGCCGCCCAGGCGACCTCCGGGGTGTCGACGAGCACGTCGATCGTGTCGCCGGCCGCGAGGTCGAACGCCGCGGACTCGAACTCGGCCAGCGGAACCCCCGTGCCGCCGGCGGGCTGCTCCTGGGCGGCCTCCTCCGACGCGGCGGGCTCGTCTCCGGACGGGGCGCACCCCGCCCCGAGGAGCGCCAGCGCGACCAGCGCCGCGACGAGCGGAGGTCGCGGAGTCACGCCCTGTGCTCCTCGAAGCGCGCCTCGAGGTCGGCCCCCGCGTCGTTGTTCATCCGGTACGCGAGACGCACCTCGTCCGCGATGAGGCGGATCTCGTCCTCCGTGAACGCAGCGGCGTCGAGCAGCTCGCGGTAGCCGACCTTGAACGCGGCCGGATCGGGGATCTCCGGGAACTCGTAGAAGGTCGCGCCGGCGCCGCGCTCGAACCCGTAGGCCCTGCGGTGCATCTCGCCGATCTGCTGGCCGCCGGAGAGGTCGGCGAGATAGCGCGTGTAGTGGTGCGCGACGAAGTGCGGCAGCGAGTCGGCCGCGAACGCGTCGATGCGCCGGGTGTAGGGGCGCAGGTGCTCGTCGATCTCGATCCGCTCCTCGGCGTCGTCCCCGAGCCAGTGGCGCAGATCGGCGCGCAGCGACGGGAGCCGGTGCAGCTCGGGCAGCCAGAACGCGAAGCCGTCGCCGTGGCGCTCGCGCTGCCGCTCGGCGGCGCGCTCCAGCGAGCGGTAGATGAAGAAGTGCTGGGCAGCCTGTGCGGCGACGCCCTCGGGGCTCAGGCCGCCGCGGGTGTAGGCCTCGTAGTAGCGGGCCGGCGCGTCGTCGCCGCCCGCGTGCCCCTCGAAGGAGACGCGCCGCAGACGCTGCGAGAGGGGGCCCTGATCCGTCGTCGTGGTGCTCATGGTGGTTCCTTCCGAACGCTCGAAGGGCGGTGCGGCGGGCGAGGGACGTGGCCCCCCCCCCCCCCCCCCCGGGGCCAACGGGGCCGCCCCCAGCCCCCCTGCGCCCCCCCCCCCCACCGCCCCCCCCCCCACGGACAACC
>JBQDDT010000088.1:0-10511 GCA_052092505.1 Microbacterium sp.
CCCGACCTGCGCGCAGCTGGGCGGCTCGCCGGCGCGGTCGGCGGGGTGCAGATCGGAGAGCACGACGGGGGAGCGGCCGGCGGGCGGGGCGGACCAGAAGACGGTCAGCTGCGCGCCGAACTCCTGCAGCGTGCCCCAGACGAGCGGCGTGCCGAGGCGCTCGCACGCGCGGGCGACGGCGACGCGCGTCGCGAAGGTGTCCGATCCGTCGAGGACGACGTCGGCCCCGGCGAGCAGCCGGTCCGCGTTGTCGTCGTCGAGCCACTCGGCCACGCCGTTCACCCGCGTCTCCGGCGCGAGATCGCTGGCCGCGCGCGTCGCGCTGTCGACCTTGTGCGCCCCCACGTCGCCGATGCGATGGATCACCTGGCGCTGGAGGTTCGACGCCTCGACGGTGTCGGTGTCGATGACCGTGAGCTCGCCGATCCCCGCGGCCGCCAGCGCGAGGATCGCGGGAGAGCCCAGGCCTCCCGCACCCACGATCGCGATGTGGGCGGCGGCGAGACGCCGCTGCCCGAGCTCGCCGAGCCCCGCGAGGACGCGGTGCCGAGCGGTGCGCGCGCGCTCGGCCTCGGAGAGCGCGTCCACCGGCTCGACGAGGGGAGGGAAGGGCATGTCTCCACCCTAGGACGCGCCGGGGGTGGCAGGATGATCGGTGTGAACCGGGATACCTCTGCCGCCGACCCCTCGTCCGTCTCGATCCGCGGCCGGTTCCGGCGCGCGCTCGTCGTCTCCTCGCTCGGCGCCGTCGCCGCGCTCGCCCTGGCGGGGTGCGCGTCCGGGGGCGAGCAGGACGGCGGCTCCGGCGACCAGGGTGCGGATGGCGGAGAGAAGACTCCCGTCACGGTGTTCGCAGCGGCCTCCCTGCAGGGCGCGTTCGACGAGCTCGCGGCGGCGTTCGAGGAGGCGAATCCCGAGATCGACATCCAGCCCCTCGTCACCGACGGCTCCAACGTCCTCGTCTCGCAGATCCAGGAGGGCGCGACGCCCGACATCCTCGCGACGGCGGATGAGCGCACGATGGCCGACATCGAGGACGCCATGAGCGGCACCGCGATCTTCGCGACCAACACCCTCGTCATCGCGACGCCCGCCGAGGCGGACGGGAAGGTCTCCTCGCTCGCCGACCTGGCCGATCCGGACGTCACGGTCGTCCTGTGCGCGCCGGAGGTCCCCTGCGGTGCCGCGTCGCAGACGCTGCTCGACGACCAGGGCGTCGAGGTCACGCCCGCCAGCGAGGAGCAGAACGTCACGGCGGTGCTCACGAAGGTCGAGTCGGGCGTCGCGGACGCGGGGCTCGTGTACCGCACGGATGTCGTCAAGAGCGACGTCACGGTCGTCGACGCCGAGGGCGCAGACGACGTCGTGAACCGCTACCCGATCGGCGTCCTGTCCGACGCGCCCGAGCCCGAGGCCGCGCAGGAGTTCGTCGACTTCATCACCGGTGCCGACGGCCAGGCCGTGCTCGAGTCCTACGGCTTCGGCGGAGGGGACGCCGGCGGCGGGGAATGAGCGTTGAGGCGATGACGGCACGGCCGGTGCGGGAAGGATCCACCGCCGGTCAGCTTCCTCGGGTCCTCGCGATCCCCGCGCTCGTCGGGCTGGCGATGCTCGTCCTGCCGCTCGTGGCGCTCGTCGCCCGCGTCGACTGGACGACCGTGTGGGCCGACGTCGTCGTGCCGGAGTCGCTCGACGCCCTGTGGCTGTCGGTGCGGACGGGGATCGTCGCGACCCTCGTCTGCCTCGTCGTCGGCGTGCCCCTCGCGGTGCTCATCGCCCGCGCGGGTCGCGGCGTCGCGGCGGTGCTGCGCGCGCTCGTGACGATCCCGCTCGTCCTGCCGCCGATGGTGGGCGGCGTCGCGCTGCTGTTCCTCCTCGGGCCGACCGGGCTCGTGGGGCGCTTCCTCGCCGACGTCGGCGTCCGGATCCCCTTCACGACCCCGGCCGTCATCCTGGCGCAGGTGTTCGTGGCGCTGCCCTTCCTCGTGCTCGCGCTCGAGGGGGCACTGCGCTCGATCGGCACCGACTACGAGCTCACGGCGGCGGGGCTGGGCGCCGGGCGCTGGCGGATCCTCGCCAGGGTCACGCTCCCGCTCGCGGCCCCGGGCCTCGTCGCAGGGACGGTCCTCTGCTTCGCGCGCGCGGTCGGGGAGTTCGGCGCCACCGCGCTGTTCGCCGGAAACGCGCCTGGCGTGACGCGGACGATGCCGCTGGCGATCTACACGGCGTTCAACGGATCGGGACTCCGCGAGGGCCCGGCCGTCGCCCTCTCCCTCCTCCTGCTCGTGACGGCCGTCGTCGTCCTGCTGCTCGTGCGCGCCTGGCGACCGGGAGCGATGCGATGAGGCGAGACCGCGAGCACGAGCAGGCATCGGGCGCGCCGATCGACGCGCACGTCGTCATCGAGCGCGGGTCCTTCGTGCTCGACGCCAAGGTCCGCGTCGAACACGGCGAGACCGTCGCCGTGATGGGCAGGAGCGGCGCCGGCAAGTCGACCCTCCTCAGCGCGATCGCCGGTCTCACCCGGCTCTCCGGCGGCTCCATCTCGTTCGGCAACACGGCTTCGGCGACGAGGCGCAGGCATCTGAGGCCGCAGCGGCGCGGTGTCGTGCTCCTGGGGCAGGAGCCGCGGCTGTTCCCGCACCTCAGCGCGCGCGACAATGTCGCCTTCGGGCTCCGCTCTCGGGGCATCGATCCGAAGCACGCCCGCACGGAGGCCGACGAATGGCTGTGGCAGGTCGGCCTCGGCGGGAGCGGCGACCACCGTCCCCGGGAGCTGTCCGGCGGCCAGCAGCAGCGTGTCGCGATCGCCCGCGCCCTGGCCGCGGCTCCTCGGGCGCTGCTGCTGGACGAGCCGCTGACGGCGCTGGATCCCGACACCGCGGCGGACATCCGCGCCCTGCTCCTCGAACAGCTCGCCTCCTCCCGGGTCGCGGCCCTCCTCGTCACCCACGACGTGACCGACGCCGCGGCGCTCTCGCGTCACCTCGTGATCCTCGAGGACGGTCGCGTGACGGACGACGGCCCGACGCGCGACGTCCTCGCGCACCCGCGCACGCCGTTCGCCGCGACGGTGGCCGGGCTGAACCGCGTCGTCGGAACGGGGTCGCAGGGGGCCTGCGTCGTGAAGGCCTCCGAGGGGCCCGTGCGGATCGGCGGCGCGGAGCGGGGCTCGGTGCGCGACGCCCAGCGGGCGACCGCGCTCTTCCGTCCAGGGGACGTCCGGCTCGAGCTCGCCGCCGAGGAGTCGTGGACGGGTGCTCTGCGGATCGCGCGCGGCGGCGAGCCCCACCCCGGTGAGTGGCTCGCGCGGGTCGTGCGCTTCGAGTCGACGCCGACGGGGGCCCGCGTCCTCACGGAGGAGCCGCGCGTCGCCGTCGACGTGCCGGCCGATCGGCTCGCCGAGCTCCGGCTCGCGCCGGGGGACCCCGTGCGCCTGTCGGTCGCGGCGGAGGACGTGCGCGTGCTCGGGCCGGAGGAGGACATGCGCAGGACGCCCGAGTAGCCTGGTCCGATGGAGAGGAGGCGATCGTGACGGCCGTGCAGATCAGCCTCGGGGCGAAGCTGCCCGTCGCGCCCAGGGCCCACGAGGCGGTGACCTTCGACGGTCCGCTGGGCGGCCCCCTCATCGACCGCTTCGGGCGCGTGCATCGTGACCTGCGCATCTCGCTCACCGATCGCTGCTCCCTGCGCTGCACGTACTGCATGCCGGAGCAGGGGAACGAGTGGCTCGCCAGGCAGAGCATCCTGACCGTGGACGAGATCGTCCGCGTGGCGTCGATCGCCGCCGCGAGCGGGATCACGACGTTCCGTCTCACCGGAGGCGAGCCGCTCCTGCGGCGCGACCTGCCGGAGGTCGTCAGCCGTCTCGCCGCCCTCGAGTCGCCGGACGGCCCCGTCCGCGTCGCGATGACGACGAACGGGATCGGTCTCGACCGGCACCTGCCCGCCCTCGTCGAGGCGGGGCTCGGGCGGCTGAACATCTCGATCGACACCCTCGACCGCGACCGCTTCAGGGAGCTCACGCGCCGCGACCGCCTCGACGACGTCCTGGCCGGCATCGAGGCCGCCGCGCGGTCGGGCCTGACGCCGCTGAAGCTCAACACCGTCGCGATGCGCGGTGTCAACGAGGACGAGATCGTCCGGCTGGTCGATTTCGCGATCAGCCAGAACGCGCAGCTGCGCTTCATCGAGCAGATGCCGCTCGATGCCGGACACACGTGGAGCCGCGACCGGATGGTCACGCGCGAGGAGATCCTCGACGCGCTGAGCACGCGGTGGAGCCTCGAGCCCGTCCCGGGGAGGGGCGGCGCGCCGGCCGAGACGTGGCGGCTGGACGGCGGTCCGCACTCGGTCGGGGTGATCGCCTCGGTGACGGCCCCCTTCTGCGGCGACTGCGACCGGATGCGCCTGACCGCGGACGGCCAGATCCGCAACTGCCTGTTCTCGAACGACGAGTACGACCTCGTCCCGTGGCTGCGCGGCGGGGGAGGAGACGACGACGTCGAGCGCGTCCTCCGCGCCGCGATCGCGGGGAAGCTGCCCGGCCACGCGATCAACGATCCGTCGTTCCTCCAGCCGGAGCGCGGGATGAACGCGATCGGCGGCTGACCACGGCGCCGCGGCGTACCATGGCGACATGGGACGGATCACGACCCGACGCCCGGTGACGCGCATCTCCCTCTCGCACGGCGAGAGGCGCCGGCCCGACACGCTCGCGGTCGAGGAGCCGCTGGAGATCCGGATCGCCGGCGAGCCGATCGCGATCACGATGCGCACGCCGGGTCACGACGTCGAGCTCGCCGCCGGCTTCCTCGTCTCCGAGGGCGTCGTCAGCACCGGATCCGACTTCCGATCGGCCATCCACTGCGGGGGCCCCGGCACGAACGGGCTCGGCGCTCCGCCGCCGGAGACCGGGGGCGTGATGACGCTCAGCGATCTGTCCGCCGGCGCGTCGGCGAGCGAGAACACCTACAACGTCCTCGACGTCGCTCTCGCGGCCGGCGTGGAGCCGCCGAGCACCGACCTGTCGCGCAACTTCTACACGACCAGCTCGTGCGGGATGTGCGGGAAGGCCTCGATCGACGCCGTCCGCACGGAGTCCGCGCACGACGTCTCGGGAGACACGCTCCGCCTCGACGCGCGGACGCTCGCCGGCTTCCCCGACCTCCTGCGCGAGCAGCAGGACGTGTTCGACAAGACGGGCGGCCTCCACGCCGCCGCGATCTTCGACGCGGCGACGGGGGAGCTGCTGGTTCTGCGCGAGGACGTGGGGCGCCACAACGCCGTCGACAAGGTGGTCGGGTGGGCCGTCCTCGCCGACCGCCTGCCGCTGGCCGGCTGCGTCCTCATGGTGTCGGGTCGGGCGAGCTTCGAGCTCGTCCAGAAGGCGCTCATGGCCGGGATCCCCGCCCTCGCGGCCGTGTCGGCGCCGTCGTCGCTCGCCGTCGAGCTCGCCGCCGAGACGGGGATGACCCTCGTCGGCTTCCTCCGGGGCGAGACGATGAACGTCTATGCGGGCGCCGAGCGCATCGTCGTCCCCGACGCGGCGCCGGTCGCGTGACCGGCCGCACCGGCGCGCGACTCGTCGGCGTCGCCTGCCTCGCGGGCCTCGGCGTCATCGCGAGCGTGTCGGCGCCGGCGAGCGGGCAGGCCGCGTCGGACGCCCCCGCGGCCGTCGAGCCGGCGGGCGACGCGGACGTCCGGGAGCGGGCCGCCGAGATCGTCGGCTCGCTCGACGTGCGCGAGCGCGCCGGCGTCGTCGTCATGGGATACGCGGCCGGCACGGACGGCGAGGCCCTGCGCGGCTACCTCGCGGACTCCGGCATCGGAGGGCTCATCCTCATGGGCGACAACGTGCCGGAGGACGCCGAGTCGCTGGCGGCCATGACGGCGACGATCGCCGGAGACGCCGCCCTCTCCTTCGACGGGGAGGCGCCGCCTCTCATCGCGATCGATCAGGAGGGCGGTGTCGTCTCGCGGATCGGCTGGGACGCGTTCGAGTCCGCCGGCGCGCTGGCGCAGGAGGATCCGGACCGCACCGAGCGGGCGTTCGCCGGACGCGGCGCCCTGCTCGCGCGCGACGGGGTGAGCCTGAACTTCGGGATCGTCGCCGACGAGACCGACGACGCGTCGTCGTTCATCGCCTCGCGCGTGCTCGGCACGTCGCCGGATGCGGCCGCGGCGCGCGTCGAGGCGGCCGTCGCGGGGGAGGCGCCCTTCGCGCTCACGACGCTCAAGCACTTCCCAGGGCACGGCGAGGTCTCGGCCGACTCGCACCAGGGCATCCCGACGACTCCGCAGGCCTTCGAGGACTGGGGGAGGACGAACGCGGTCCCGTTCCGCGCGGGGATCGAGGCCGGCACCGACCTCGTGATGATGGGGCACCTCGCGTACACCGACGTCGACGCGGCCCCCGCCTCCCTGTCCCCGGCCTGGTACCGCGTCCTCCGCGACGACATGGGCTTCTCCGGCGTCGCCGTGACCGACGACCTCGGGATGCTGCTCTCGAGCGGCCAGGCCGAGTACGCCGACCCCGTCGGCAACGCCGTCTCGGCGCTCGGGGCCGGTGCGGACCTCCTCCTCACGATCGTCGGCAGCGACCGCGGCACGGCGGCGGGGATCGTCGACGGCGTGGCCGCCGCGGTGGAGGACGGCACGGTCCCGGAGGAGCGGCTCACGGAGGCAGCGGAGCGCGTCGTGGCGCTGCGCCTGGAGTCCGGCGCGGCGACGGCGCTCTCCCCGGCGGACTGATCAGCCGGCGGCGACGAGCACGGCGCTCCGCTTCGGCGCCGCCTCCTGCCCGAACGCGGCGTCGAGGATCGCGCGGCGCAGCGCGTTTCCCCGCTCGGCGAAGGCGCGCTGGCGCCGGACGTAGGCGGCCTTGCCCTCCGGTGTCTCGATCGGCACGGGCACGAACCCCCAGGCGGCGAGATCGTAGGGGGACGCCTCCATGTCGAGTCGGCGGATGTCGCGCGCGAGCTCGAACGCGTCGAGCAGCAGCTCGCCGGGCACGAGGGGACCGAGCTTGATCGCCCACTTGTACACGTCCATGCCCGCGTGCAGGCAGCCCGGCTGCTCGATCTCCTGCTGATCCGCGCGGGTGGGGGCGCTGCGGTTGCGCGGGCGGGCGTCCGGCGTGAAGAACCGAAACGCGTCGTGGTGGGTGCAGCGCAGGTCGTGCGCCTCCACGACGCGATCGGTCCCGTCCTGACCGAGGCGGAGTCGCTGCGGATGACGGTGCGCGTCGTCCCGATACACCATCGCCCACTCGTGCAGGCCGAAGCAGTCGAACTGCCCCGCCCTGGCCGCGGTGCGGGAGAGCATCGCGCGCACGAGGCGCGCCAGCGCTGGCTTGTCGCGGACGAAGCCGTCTCGATCGACGACGAGCGACCCCGCCTCATCGCCGCTGCGGTACCAGCGCCACCCGGCCCGCGGCGCGTCGGCGGCGTCGCGGAGGAGGACACCCGGCCCCGGATGCCAGCGGCGCAGGACGGCGGGCTTGTGCCCGTAGTAGGTGAAGAGGAAATGTCGGTATGTGGAGGAGTCCGTGCGCCGACTGAGCGCAGAAAGCCCCTGCTACCCAGGTGAGCAACGGGGACGGGCGCTGCGGCTGTCAGCTCTTGGAGACGCGGACCTTGCCGCTGTCGTCGAGCGTAAGGACGACCGTCTCCATCTTCCGGTTCAGCACGCCCAGCACGAGCGGGATGAAGAACAGGCCGATCACGGTGACGGCCAGCGCCAGGAGGATGAGCGGCTTGAGCCAACCCATCCGCTTCTTGCGCTGGAGGATCACCTGGCGCGGCGTCCGGTCGACGACGGTGTAGCCGTCGTGCGAGAACTTCGCTACGCGCTTGTCGAGCTCTGCCGAGTAGGCGGGGGAGGCGGTGGTCATGCTGGGCTCCTAGAGGTGAGGGCCAAGCGGAATATTAGCCTCTAGCGAGCGCCTACGTGATCGCGGACGGGGGCGGCGAAGCACGCCTCGTGCTGCCGGTAACAGCCCCTCGTAGTGCGTACCGATGTGGCCGTCCCAGGTGTCGATGACTTCCTGGGCGAGGGTGAGGGGTGCGGTGGCTGCGTTGTTCACTTTCGGGGGGGCACTGGACATGGGAAAGGGCCTCCCCTTCGATGGCGGCGGAGATGTCGGCGAGGAGCATCTCTGACTGAGCGGTGTAACAGTTGGCGGTTCGGATGCACCATTCCTCGTAGGCCGGTTCGACTCGTGCCAGTGCCTCAAGAGCGTCAGCACCCGCGCGCATCACGGCCAGCTCGCCCGCTTCCAGAGCCTCGACCCACGTCGCTGCATTGTTGCGCAGTTCTTGCGCCTGTTCCCGCATCTCGGCGGGCGATCGTGTTCCGTGCCTCGCCGGCTCGGATCGCGTGCCAAGGGCATCACCTTACTTAGGCCTCTTGCCCGTGGGAAATTGTCGCGGCTTACTAAGCTTGCGAACATGGCGAATGCGGCTCATGAACTTGCGACGAAGCTGGCTGAGTGGAGGGTTCTTCCTGCCCGTCAGTCGTTGAATCATCAGCGGGGGATCGACCCTGCTTCGGCTACGGGGTGGCGTGATCAGATGCGGCTCACGGAGTTGTTGCGTGAGGTGGATCGATACTTGGCAGCTGCGGATGCTGCGGGTAGGGATGTAAGTCACTACTTGCGTGCGTACCCCCAATGGGCGAAAGCGATCTTTGCTCCGGGGGTTCACTGGAACCAGTCGACCGGGAGCGCTACCGCGATCGGGGATGCCCCGGCGATCGATCTGCTCAGGGCGCTAGGGGACATCATGGACGCGCAAGAGATCTCGGTGTCGCTCTCTGAGGAGACGACCCGTGAAAGCTTGGGAGCGTTGGACGAGCTCCTTGAGTGTCTGAACGACCCGTCGGTCCAGCTCAGCGAGATTGAACGCAGGTATGTGTTCGAGCTCATTGGCTCGGTTCGTCGGGTCTTTGAGGAGTCTGAGGTCTTGGGCTCGGTCGACATGTTGCGGCGAGTACATGAACTAATCGGCGTGTTGTCGATGCTTGCGGACACGCTCGATGTGGACGAAGCGACGCGGACTGTCGCGAAGCGGATCAAAAGGGCTGCTCGGCGTGTAGCTCCCTACGTGGCGTTCGGTGGGAAGGCAACGGCGGGGGCGATCGGCGTGGCTGCCGATCTAATTCAGATCACGTCCGGGTGACCTAGCTCCGTAGGAGTAAATGTCGTTAAGTACAGGTGGCGACAGACTCCCGACCCGTTAGTTTCGGAAGAGGAAGTCCCAGACGGGATGCCGCTCCCCGCGGGCGGACCTGGCGCGCTGCCCGGCAGTGAGGCGATCGGCGCGCTCCTCGTGGGCGCGCTCGCGTGCGCGCCACTGCGCGGCGTCGAGCGCTTCGGGCCCCGTCATTCCGCCAGGACCTCGCTCATCGCCCTGCTGAGGTGCCAGGGGTCGACGACGGCCGTCAGCTCCCTGGCCGAGTGCATCGACAGGATCGGCACGCCCACGTCGACCGTGCGGATGCCGAGGCGCGTCGCGGCGATCGGCCCGATCGTCGATCCGCAGGGGATGGCGTTGTTCGACACGAACTCCTGCGAGGGCACGCCGGCGCGCCGGCAGGCCGCGTTCCAGGCGGCGGCGCCGTGCGCGTCGGTGGCGTAGCGCTGGCTGGCGTTGATCTTGAGGATCGGGCCGCCTCCCGCCACGGGATGGTTCGCGGGGTCGTGGCGCTCCGGATAGTTCGGGTGGACCGCGTGCCCGACGTCGCTCGAGACGTGCAGGGACGCGGCGAAGGCGCGGGCGCGATCGTCGGCGCCGGCGCCGAGGGACGCCGCGATCCGGGCGAGGACGTCCTCGTGGAACGGGCCGGCGGCACCGGAGCGGGAGGCGCTGCCGATCTCCTCGTGATCGAACGCCGCGAACATCGCGATGGTCGACGACGGCTGAGCATCCGCGATCGCGACGAGGCCGGCGTGCGTGGAGAGGAGGTTGTCGAGCCGGCCGGACGCGAACAGCGCGTCGTCGCCGCCGAACACGCGCGGCTCCTGGGTGTCGGCGACGAGCACGTCGTACCCGGCGACGCGCGCGGGATCGACGCCGGCGCGTGCGGCGAGGACAGCGAGGACATCGGCGTCGGTCGCCTCCCCGAGGCCCCAGACGGGGGTGAGGTGCTTCTGGCGGTCGAGCGTCAGAGCGTCGTTGACGGACCGGTCGAGGTGCACGGCGAGCTGCGGGATCCGCAGCAGCGGCCCGGTGCGCACGAGGTGCTCGACGCCGTCGTCGGTCACGAGCCGGCCCGCGAGCTCCAGCTCGCGGTCGAGCCAGGAGTTCAGCAGCGGGCCCCCGTAGACCTCCACGCCGGCCTGGAGCCATCGGCCGGGGCCGACGAGCGTGGGCTTCGGCTTGAGCTTGAAGCCGGGGGAGTCGGTGTGGGCGCCGACGATCCGGAAGGGCGTCAGCGGGCCGGCCGTCTCCGGCAGCGCGAAGGCGATGACGGACCCGTCGCGCCGGACGACGCCGCGGTCGCCGGGTGCG
>JBQDDT010000088.1:10521-12101 GCA_052092505.1 Microbacterium sp.
GGTCCCACGCGTCCTCCTCGCGGAGGACAGAGAAGCCCTCGCCCTCGAGACGGCGTACGGACTCGGCCGCCGCGTGATACGAGGAGGGCGAGGCGGTGACGAACGCGGCGAGGTCGTCGACGTGGGCGCGTGCGGCGGCGTGGGTCATCCCGCCATTGTCCCAAACCGCGCCGGCGGTGCGCTCCGGGTCGTTGTCGGCGGGGTCGCCTATCGTGGACGGGTGCTGTCACCGTCCTATCCGCAGAGAGCCCCGTGGGGCACCGCGGAGAACCTCAGGGCGTGGCAGCAGGAGGCGATGGACGCCTACGAGCGCGCGGGCAAGCGCGACTTCCTCGTCGCCGCGACCCCCGGCGCCGGCAAGACGACGTTCGCGCTATCGCTGGCGCGCCGGCTCCGCGCCGACGACGTGATCGACCGCGTCATCGTCGTCGCCCCCACGGAGCACCTGAAGACCCAGTGGGCCGACGCCGCGGCGCGGGCGCACATCCGTCTCGATCCCGGCTTCAAGAACAGCCACGCGGAGCCGTCGCGCCAGTACGCGGGCGTCGTCGTGACCTACGCGCAGGTCGCCGCGAAGGCCTACGTGCATCGGCAGCTGTGCGAGAAGGGGAGGACGCTCGTCATCCTCGACGAGGTCCACCACGGCGGCGACGCGCTCAGCTGGGGCGACGCGATCCGCGAGGCGTACGCGCCGGCGACGCGCCGCCTCATGCTCAGCGGCACCCCGTTCCGCAGCGATGACGCGCCGATCCCCTTCGTGGACTATGCGCCGGACGGGCGGGGCCATCACATCTCGCTCACCGACTACAGCTACGGCTACGGCCGCGCGCTGGCCGACGGCGTGGTCCGGCCGGTGCTCTTCCACGTGTACGCCGGTCAGATGGCCTGGAGGACGAAGGCCGGCGACGAGGTGGAGGCGCAGCTCGGCCAGGACAACGTCAAGGACGTCACCTCCCAGGCATGGCGGACGGCGCTCGATCCGAACGGCGAGTGGATGTCGCAGATCCTGCGCTCGGCGGACGCCAGGCTCACCGAGATCCGGCACCACGTCCCCGACGCGGGCGGCCTGGTCCTCGCGACCGATCAGACCGCGGCGCGCGCCTACGCCACGCTGCTCCAGTCGATCACGGGTCGTGCAGCGACCGTGGTCCTCTCCGACGACCGCGAGGCCTCGCGCCGGATCGAGCGCTTCAGCGCGAGCGAGGACCGCTGGATGGTCGCGGTGCGGATGGTGTCGGAGGGCGTCGACGTGCCGCGGCTCGCTGTGGGCGTCTACGCGACGTCGTCCTCGACGCCTCTGTTCTTCGCGCAGGCGATCGGCCGCTTCGTGCGGGCCAGGCGTCGCGGCGAGGCCGCGAGCGTGTTCCTTCCCCACGTCCCCGTGCTCATGTCGCTCGCCTCGGAGCTGGAGCGCGAGCGGGACCACGTCCTGGGCAGGGGGGAGAAGGACGAGGACGGCCTCGACGACGGGCTGCTGGACGCGGCCGAGCGCGAGGAGAAGGCCTCGGACGAGCTCCTCGAGGAGGGCTCCTTCCAGGCACTGAGCTCCGTCGCGCACTTCGACAGGGTCGTGTTCGAAG
>JBQDDT010000089.1:0-11996 GCA_052092505.1 Microbacterium sp.
ATCACCAGCACGCGCTTCGCGCCGAGCCGCTTCGCCAGCTGATAGGTCGTGAACGTCTTCCCGAAGCGCATCTTCGCGTTCCAGAGGAACTCCGGGACGGCGTCGGGGTCCTCCGTCCAGCGCGAGCGGAAATAGCCGAAGGTCTTGTCGACGGCCGCCTGCTGCTCCGCGCGCATCGGGAAGTCGAGGTAGCGATGAGCCTCGTAGACCCTGTTCGTACGGAGCTCCGCGATCGCCGTGCGCACGTCCTCGACCGTGCACCGCATCCATTCGCCCACGGGGTTGGCGAACCCCTTCTGCGCCAACCGCGCACGGACGTCGTGGTCGCGGAAGACGCTGCCGTCCGGACGGTCCGCCGGCTCGTCGAGCACGATCGTGAAGTTCTCGATCGCCGCAGTCTTCAGCTGCTGATCGACGCGGTCCTTGACGCGCTTCGTCGTCTGACCGACCTTCAGCATCCCGGCGTGCGCCTCATCATGGATCGCGTAAGCGTAGATGCGCAGGCGCGTCACCGGCTTCTCGGGGAGAAGCTCCTCGATCGGCCTAGGCATCGTCGGAATTAGTCGCCGCGGTACCCGACGCCATAGGGCGGATAACCGATTCGATGTAGGCGATTTCCTCCTCTTCGAGTGAGTACTTTTCGTAGAGGTCAGCGTCGGTCCATTCGTGGCCCCACGACTGCTGCGGAACCCAAGCGTATACCTTCGCAGCAGCGTCCTGCGTGATCTTCCTCAGCATCACGAGGAAACGAAAGAACTTTGTCAGGTAGTAGGACTCAAAGCTGCGCGCCTCCGACTCGCTCTCAAACGGCGCGATCACTCGATAAGTGCGAGTACAGACCTCGCCGGGTCCGGCGACGATCGGCCGGCCGAGAACCCTGTCCGGAATCTGCTGACTTCCGTATCCAGCTGCTTTCGGCGCGAAGACCTTCCATCTCGACACGAGTTCGCGACTGCGTTCCACCCTGCCATCGGCAATGTATCGGGTCGCGCGCTTGTGGCCCATACCGCCGACGTTCGCATGAATCGTAAGGTCACCGGCCTCCCGATTCGTGCGGAACTCGGTGAAGTTGGTGTCGAACCCGAAGTCGCCACCGAACATCTCGCGGACGGACGGCTCGCCCTTCGCGAGCACCTTCTCGAGGATACGGACCGCTTCTACATCGCGGACGAAGACATCGAACTCGTCGAGGGCACGCTCGAGTGGACCGCTCACCTTCTCGCCACGGACCGTGGTGACCGACGTCGCACCTTGCCAGTTTCTGTCGCGCAAGAAATAGCAGACACCGCCCTTGATCCTGATGCCTGTCCCGAAAACGTCAGCGGCATCCGGATAATCAACCAGGTCACGAATCCGATGGTCGTTGAACATCTCACGCCGGAAGCCCTCCAGACCCTTGCCTCCGGCCATCCAGCGCGACGGAATGACGAGACTCAGGAGTCGGGGCTCTAAAGCCTTCGCCTGCTCGACGAATCGCTGGTAGATCGGGCTCGCGCTCATTCCCACTCCCCCGTCATCAAGCTGGTAGGGCGGGTTTCCAATGATCACGTCGAACTGCATGTCGGCTCCGAACAGCTCGGCCATGCGAGCCCTGATGTCGTCGGTGTGGATGAAGGTGTACGCGTGAGTCTCGAGCTCGTCGTCGCGCGAATACGCGGATTCCGGGGCTCCGCAGAATCGGCATCGCCCCGTTCCGACGATGTCGACGAGTTCCTCCGCGCCCGTCAGGGAGTGCGCGCGCCGTTCGCGCCTGCGACCGGTCCAGGTGTGCTCTCCGCGCTCGAACCAGACGTTCCCCCAGTCGCGGTCGAAGCCGCGGGCTATCGACCGAGGACCGGTCGCATCCTTCGAGCAGTAGACGCTGCGCCGGGCGAGCAGCGCCGTCAGCTGGGTGATCGCGATGCCGAAGACCTGCTTCGTCAGGATGTGTTCGACGCGCTCGGCCAGGTCGGGGATGAGGTCCGCCAGGCCGTCCGTGAGGCGTCGCGTGATCTCGCGGAGGAAGACGCCCGACTTCGTGAACGGATCGAGGAAGGTGACGCCGGGGTCCGCCCAGATGTCGGCGCCGTCGTTCGCTTCGGCCCACGCTTGCTCCAGGGTGTCGAGCATCTGGTTCGCGAACTCGGGTGGCGTGAACACCTCGTCGTTCGAGAGGTTCGCGATGCAGGTGAGGACATCGGGATTGTGCCCGCGGAACGTGTTCGGTCCGGCAGCGTCAGCGAGCTGTGTCGTCATGACGCGAGCTCCCCGACCGACATCGCGGGATACTCCCGCACCGGCGCGAAGACCTCATGCTCCTCGAAAACGTCGAAGAGAGTCCCCTGCAGCGATGCCCGCTGCGTCAGGCTCTCGTAGCTGAAGTCGCGCCGCTGGTACCGGCCGCGCCCGAGGTAGCCCCATTCGGGGAAGATGATCGGGCCTCCGTCGGCCGCCTCCATCCGCAGCGCGTCGCCCTGCACGACGTTCGCCGCGAGCACGGCATCGGCGGCGCGGATCCACTCGTCTCCCGCGTCGGCCTTCAGGAACCGGGCGAAAGTACCCGAGAGATTCAATCGGCACTCCTCGACGTTGTCCTGCAGCAACTCGATCCCGTAGATGCACATCAGGGCGAACAATGCGTAGTGCCGACGCTCGAAGTCGCTGCGGCCATGTCTCGCCTGAACGGCGGCGAGCTTTCGCTCCAGCACTGGCACGAGGAAGTTCCCCGAGCCGCACGCCGGCTCGAGGAACCGAGCATCGATCCGCTCGGTTTCGTGCTTGACCAGATCGAGCATGTCGTCGACGAGCCAGCGCGGGGTGAAGACCTCGCCGTGATCACTCACCCGCTGGCGTGACCTGACGAGCTTCTCCGCGCTCACGCCCGTGCGCCTTCATCCTGCATGACGCTCAGTGTACTTATACCCGGGGACATTCACTCTGGTGCATGCGACCGGTGCCGACGACGCTGGTCTGATGCCCCGAGTCCCCTCCGCCGCGGCCGCTCTGATCGGCTCGCACATCGCGGAGCTGCGGCGGCGCCGATCCATGACGCAGGATCAGCTGGCGGTCGCGAGCGACATCGACTCGTCGAACATCCGCAGCTACGAGAACGGGCGCGCGATGATGAACGTGTTCTCGCTCGTGAGGATCGCGGAGGCCCTCGATGTCGCACCGGGCGACCTGCTCGATGGCATCAGCTCCGACCTGTTCGCGAGCGAGCGCCCCGACCGACGCCGGGCCAGGAGCGCGGCGCGAGCGCAGTAGATCCGCGCGAGCGGACGGCGACCTGCCCGATCTCCCGTTCCGAGCCGAGTGGGGCCGCACGAGCTGAGTGCAAACCCACGCGCGGCGCACTCATCCCGCGCGGATCCACTCGCCTCGCCGCGGCTAGGACCGGCGCCGCGACCCGTGCCGGTCGCCCGCCGCGGACCTTCACAGCCCGGTAACTATCCAGCTCGCGGAGGCCCTTCACCCAGAAAAATCACAAACCGGTAACTATCATGGGAGGGTGTCGTCAACGACGGAGCCCGCGACGCCGAACGCCGCTGCGGCATCGGCGTCGCTGAGCGCGCCCTCGGCGCCCGAGGCCACGCAGACCGTCGACGAGACGACGTCGAAAGCCGACACCGGCACACTCGACGTCGGCGGGAAAGACGCCACTGCCAAGCCCGCGGCGACCGCCAGATCGCGCGGCGCGAACTGGCGCCCCGACATCCAGGGCATGCGCGCTCTCGCGGTCGGCCTCGTCGTCCTCGCCCACGTTCACCTCACCGGCTTCGAGGGCGGCTTCGTCGGCGTCGACATCTTCTTCGTCCTCTCCGGCTTCCTGATCACGCAGCTCCTCCTGCGCGAGGTCGACAAGACCGGAACGGTCAGCATCGCCGAGTTCTACGTCCGCCGAGCGCGACGGATCCTCCCGGCCGCGACGTTCGTCACCCTCTCGATCCTCGTCTACGCGACGATCATCCTGCCGACGGCGCGGCTCGGCCAGTCGACCGAGGACTCCGTCTGGTCGGCGTTCTTCCTCTCCAACTGGGGCTTCGCCGCCAACGAGACCGACTACTTCTCCACCGATGCCCCGAGCTTCTTCCAGCACTTCTGGTCGCTCGCGGTCGAGGAGCAGTTCTACCTCCTCTGGCCGCTCGTCGTCCTGGCTCTCGTGCCGCGGATCCGGCGCCGCACGTTCGCGCTCCTCGCCGGCGCCCTCCTCGTGGTCTCCCTCGGATGGTCGATCTTCCACACGGCCACCGACCCGACCGCCGCCTACTTCAACACCCCCGCGCGCGCGTACGAGATCATGGCGGGCGCCGTCCTCGCGTGCGTGATCACCGGGCCGCTGCGCTCGTGGTGGCGGCACGTGGCAGGCATCGCGGGCATCGCCCTCATCGCCTGGGCCGCGCTCCGATTCACCGAGACCACGCCGTTCCCCGGCCACCTCGCGCTCGTCCCCGTCGTCGGCACCGTGCTGCTGCTCATGGCGGGCCCCGAGACGATCACGGGTCGCGCCCTCTCGTGGCGCCCGCTCCGCTACATCGGCGACATCTCGTTCAGCCTCTACCTCTGGCACTGGCCGGTCGCGCTCGCGATCCAGCACGTCCTTCCCCACTCGGCGCCGTACCTGCAGACGTTCGTGATGACCGTCGGCATCTCGGTCGCGCTCGCAGCGCTCACGTTCCACTTCGTCGAGCGCCCGTTCCAGCGCAAGCAGGTCCCCGTCCTCTCCCAGGACCGCCGCACCCTGTGGCTGTGGCCGCTCAGCGTCGTCCTCATCCTCGCGACCGCCTTCGCCGCGTCGTCCTGGGGCGTCATGCGCCAGAACGCCGAGCAGGAGCAGGCCGCCGAGTACTTCGACGAGAACGGCTACCAGGCCCTCACGCCGACGGAGGACCCCGACGCGGTCCAGGACGACCTCTCCGAGGCCGTCGACGTCGCCGAGTCGGGCGCTCCGATCCCTCCCGACTACGACGCGGAGAATCTGAAGGACAACCGCTGGAACGACCTGGTCACGGACGACTGCTATGCCGGATCGGGGGAGACCTCGGCCGATGTCTGCTTCTACGGCGACACGGACGCCGACACGACGATCGCGCTGGTCGGCGACTCCCATGCGGCCATGTGGGCGCCGGCGCTGGATCTCATCGGCAAGGAGCACGGCTTCCGGATGGCGGTGTTCGTCAAGCTCGCCTGCGGCGCGTACCCCGTGACCCAGGACGCGGACGGGCGCGACCCCACCAACTGCGAGGAGTTCCGCGAGTTCACGCGCGACGAGGTGACGAAGCTCGACCCCGACGCCGTCATCCTCGGCGCACGTGGGCAGCTCAACATGAAGGATCGCGACGGCCTCACGGTCGACGACCAGTGGCGCAACGGCGTCGCCGAGGCCGTCGACTTCTACCAGGGTGTCTCCGGCAAGGTCGTCGCCCTGGGCGACGTCCCCAGCCGTCCCGACTCCGTGCCCCAGGACTGCGTCGAGAGCCCCGGCGCGAACCAGGAGGGCTGCGTCGTCACGGGCGACAGCGTCGAGAAGCACAGCAACGACATCACCCACCACGAGGTCGCCACCGCCGGCGGGAGCTACGTCAACACCGAGCCCTTCGTGTGCGTCGAGGACGAATGCCCTCTGTTCGCCGGCGAAGTTCCCCTCTACGTCGACGACTCGCACCTGAACCGGCTCTGGGTCGAGCACGTCGCCCCGGCGCTCGGCAAGGAGCTCGCCGACGACCTGCCGGGCGACTGACCGCGCACGCTTTGACGGACCGACATACGGCGTCACATCTTTTCCGCGAGCGGCGCGGTTCCGCTTCGATGGCAGGATGACCACCACAGCATCCGCATCGCGGAGCGCGAAGAAGCGCCCGTTCTACGCCTCCTTCGGCTTCCAGATCCTCGCCGCCCTCGTCCTCGGCATCGCCCTCGGGCTCCTCGCGCGCCAGCTCGGCGCCACGGACGAGAACCCCAGCCCCCTCTCCGAGACGCTCGGGACGATCGGCGACGCGTACGTCACGATCCTCCGGGCCGCCGTCGTCCCCCTCGTCTTCACGGCGATCGTCGCCAGCATCTCGAACCTGCGTCGCGTGCAGAACGCCGCCCGCCTCGCCGGGCAGACCCTGCTCTGGTTCGCGATCACGGCGTTCATCGCCGTGTCGATCGGGATCGCTCTCGCGCTGACGCTTCAGCCGGGCGCCCGCGCCGGCGAGGGGCTCGAGGAGGGCGAGCCCGGCTCCGAGGGCTCGTGGATCGGCTTCCTCACCGGCCTGATCCCGCAGAACTTCCTCGGGCTGGGCATCAGCGGCGAGGTGGACGCCGACAGCGGCGAGTTCTCCGGCGGCGTCGACTTCAACATCCTGCAGATCATCGTCGTCTCCCTCGTGGTCGGCCTCGCCGCGCTGCGCGCCGGCCGCAGGGCCGAGCCGTTCCTCGCCTTCACGGAGTCGCTCCTCAAGGTGATCCAGCGCGTCGTCTGGTGGATCATCCGCATCGCCCCGCTCGGCACGCTCGGCCTCATCGGCAACGCCGTCGTGCAGTACGGGTGGGAACGGCTGACGTCGCTGGCCTGGTTCGCCGTCGCCGTGTACGTCGGGCTCCTCATCGTCTTCTTCGTCGTCTACCCGCTCCTCGCCAAGGCGCACGGGCTCTCGATCCGGCAGTTCTTCTCCGGCGTGTGGCCGGCCGTGCAGCTCGGCTTCGTGAGCCGCTCGTCGCTCGGCACCCTGCCGCTCACGCAGCGCGTCGCCGAGCGCAACCTCGGCGTGCCCCGCGAGTACGCCTCGTTCGCCGTGCCGTTCGGGTCGACGACCAAGATGGACGGATGCGCCGCGATCTACCCGGCCATCGCCGCGATCTTCGTCGCGCAGTTCTTCGGCATCGAGCTGACGATCATCCAGTACGCGCTGATCGTGCTCGTCTCGGTCGTCGGATCGGCCGCCACTGCGGGGACGACCGGAGCGACCGTGATGCTCACGCTCACGCTCTCGACCGTCGGCCTGCCCCTGGAGGGCGTCGGCCTGCTGCTGGCGATCGACCCGATCCTCGACATGGGCCGCACCGCCCTGAACGTCGCGGGCCAGGCGCTCGTGCCCGCGATCGTCGCCAAGCGCGAGGGCATCCTCGACCTCGACCTCTACAACGCCCCGCGCGAGGGGCTGCCGTTCTCGGACGAGGACGAGGACGAGGACGAGGATGAGGCGGGCGACGACACCGGCGGCGGCGCGGAGGCGCAGGCCCCGACCTCGACTCGCGGCTGAGGACGACGACTGACGCGGGCGGCGCTTCGCCCGCGTCAGTCGTCGCGGAAGCTGCCCCTCGTGTCGAGCGCGAGCTCCTCGGCGTCCATGGCGACGAAGAGGTCCCGCATGACCTCCTCGCTCACATTCCCCGCGCGGCATTCGTTGAGCAGGACCTCGCGGCGCACGTCGAGCCATCCCTTCGAGAGGGCCACGAACTCGTCGTACGCCTCGCGCCGCCCCGGGTGCCGCTCGAGCACGGCGTCGACCCGCTCCGACCTGGCGCTCTCGTCGCGATCCCGGTCGGCGCGGTCCACGTCGCGCTCGACCCGCAGCAGCCCGCGCGAGAACTTCTTGAACTTCTCGAGGCCCGCCTCGCCGTGGCGGGCCGCCCACTCGTCCTGCCGTTCGCGCAGATACTCGATGCCCGCCTCGCGCGTGACCCGGCGCACGCGGGCGATCTGCCGCGCATCCGACTCGCGCTCCGCGTCCGATGTCACGCCCAGCGCGCGGATGAGCGGGGTGAGCGTGAGCCCCTGGAGCAGGAGGGTCCCCACCGTGACGACGAAGGCGACGGCGATGATCACCTCGACGTTCCCGTTCGGCATCGTGCGGTCGGTCAGGTCGGGCAGCGCGGCCGCCATCGCGAGCGTCACGACGCCGCGCATCCCCGCCCACGAGATCACGACGCGCTCGCGGCGCGACAGGGTCGGCTCGGTCACGCTCAGCCTCACGGCCTCCGTGGTCGGCTCGACGCCTCCCGCTCTCGCCCGAGCACGCTCCCGCTTGCGGAGCACGGCCCGCGCCCGCTTGCTCTCCGGCTGGGCCCGATCGGCACTCCGGATCCGCTTCATGCGCCGCAGTCTGAATCTCTGCAGCAGCTGTCCCCAGGAGTAGGAGCCGAAGACGAAGGCGGGCCGGATCGCGATGACGACGGCGAACACGGCGATCACGACCCAGACCACGGTCACGTCGTGATGGTCGATGATGTCGCCGACCACCGGTGGCAGCTGCAGCCCGATGTAGGCGAACACGAAGCTCTCGAGCAGGAAGTCGACCGAGTGCCACAGGGGCCTGTCCTGCTGGCGGGTCGTGTAGGAGGTGCGCGGCGACTGGTACCCGACGTACAGCCCCATCGCGACCACCGCGAGCACGCCGGACCCCTCGAAGCGCTCGGCGATCGCGTATGCGCCGAACGGCATGAGCAGGCCGACCGACGAGGTCACGATCGGGTCCGGGTACCGCATCCGCAGCCAGTGGAGCACGCCACCGGCGGCGAGCCCCACCACGACGCCGACGACCACGGCCACCGCGAACTCCCAGATCCCCTGCCAGACCGTCACGGTCGCTCCGGCGACGATCGCGGCGAACACCCGGACGAGCGTGAGCGAGGTCGCGTCGTTGATGAGGCTCTCGCCGCTCATCACGTTCATGACGCGCCGCGGGAGCCCCAGCCTGCGGCCGATCGCGGCCGCCGAGACCGCGTCGGGCGGGCCGACGATCGCCCCGAGCAGGAGGGCGCCGGCGAAGGTGAGCTCCGGCATGATCAGCCACGCCACGACTCCCACGACGACCGCCGTCACGGCGACGAGGCCGACCCCGAGCCGGCGGATGTGCGGGAACGCCCGACGGAAGCTCATGAACGACGCGTCCAGGGCGGCCGAGTACAGCAGGGGCGGGAGCGTCAGGTTGAGCAGGAGGTGCCCGTCGATCTCGATCTCGGGGACGAACGGCAGCAGCGAGACCGCGAGCGCGACGGCGGTCACGAGCAGCGGCGCCGGCCATCCCCGCCACTTCGCGACGGCCGCGACGGCGACCGCTCCGACCAGGACGAAGAAGAGCTCGACTCCCATGGGGCGAGATTACTCTTCCGCCATCGGCTGCGGCCGCGCGGGAGCGGCGGGGAATGATCCGGACCCGGCGGCGGTTGCACCCGGAGTGAGTGAGATCGCGAGCCCCGCCCTGTCCGTGCTCGATCTGGTGCCGGTGCGCACCGGGCAGACGAGCGGAGAGGCGATCGCCGCCTCGATGACGCTCGCTCGGCGCGCCGACGAGCTCGGCTACCGTCGCTACTGGTTCGCCGAGCACCACAACATGCCGGCGGTCGCCTCCACGACGCCCGCCGTCCTGATCGCGGCCGCGATCGGCGTGACCGAGCGGATCCGCGTGGGGTCCGGCGGCGTCATGCTCCCGAACCACGCTCCCCTCATCGTGGCCGAGCAGTTCGCGGCACTCGAAGCGCTCGCCCCCGGCCGCGTCGACCTGGGCATCGGCCGCGCTCCCGGCAGCGACCAGGTGATCACGCAGCTCCTGCGCCGCTCGGGGAGCACGAGCGAGGTGGAGCGCTTCCCCGACCACGTCGCCGACATCATCGCGCTCGCGAGCCCGGAGGGTGCGACCGTGCGGTTCACCTCCGGCGGGGAGTACACGGTCCACGCGACGCCCGCGGCGAGTGGGAACCCCGACGTATGGCTCCTCGGCTCGAGCGACTACTCGGCGCAGCTCGCCGCCCGATTCGGCCTGCCGTACGTGTTCGCGAACCACTTCGCCGGCGACGGGCTCGAGCGTGCGATGGCGCTGTACCGGAGCACGTTCGAGGCGACAGAAGCCCGGCCCGAGCCGCGCAGCTTCATCACCGCGAACGTCATCGTCGCGCCGACGGACGAGGAGGCCCGCCAGCGCGCACTCCCGCAGCTGCGCCAGTTCGCGCGCCTGCGCTCGAACAAGCCCCTGCGCCCGATCGAGACGGTCGACGAGGTGCTCGAGAACCCGTCGGATACCCTCGAGCAGTCGCTCATGGACCAGAACCTGCAGCGCTGGTTCGTGGGGACACCCGACGCTGTCGCGGACCAGCTGCGCGGATTCGCCGCGACCCACGAGGTCGACGAGATCATGCTCGGCGCCGTCTCGGGCGCCTACGCCTCCGAGGCGCCCGACTCCCCCGGCGGCCGCCTCCAGACGCTGGAGCTCCTCGCCGACGCGATGGGCTGATCCGGCGCACGACCGATCCCGGACGATCGAGCCCGCCCGCTCGCTCCCCGCCGCTCGATGCCCGCACGCTGTTCGACCCCGGAGGACCTCGATGAAGGCCTGGTTCTTTCTCGCCGCCGCGATCGCGCTGGAGGTGACCGGCTCGCTGTCGCTCAAGGCCGCGATCGATCACCCCGCCCTCTACGCCGTGGTGGCTGCGGGGTACGTCGGCGCCTTCGGGATGCTCTTCCTCGCGCTGCGCCACGGGATGAACCTCGGCGTCGGCTACGGAATCTGGGGAGCGAGCGGCGTGGCGCTGACCGCTCTCCTGTCATGGGTCGTCTTCGGAGAGCCGATCACGCTCGTCATGGGCATCGGCATCGTCGTCATCATGGTCGGCGTGCTCCTCGTGGAGATCGGCGCGCAGTCGGCGGCTCGTCGGAAGGCGGACGCGTGAGCGCACTCGCGATCCTGAGCCTCGCCGGGGCGATCGTCTTCGAGGCGCTCGGGACGCTGTCGCTGCGGATGGCCGGCGAGGGGAGCAGGCTCTGGTGGATCGCCGTCGGCGCCGGATACGTCGCGGCGTTCTGGCTGCTCTCGGTGACTCTCGTCCAGGGCGTGCCCCTGGGCGTCGCCTACGGGATCTGGGCCGCGGCGGGCGTCGCGATCATCGCCGTCGTGAGCCGGTTGCTCTTCGACGAGCCGCTCACGTGGGTCATGGGGCTCGGGATCGTCCTCATCGTGGGCGGCGTGCTCCTCGTGGAGGTCGGCTCGGCGGGGTGAGCGCACTCCGGGTGCCGAGGGTTCCTCACACGATCGGACGGACCGCCGCGTCGGCCTCCGACGGCGACGTGGGCGCGAGCAGCCGCTCGCGCGCGAGCCGGATCCGCTCGGACGCCGGCGCAGCCGAACGCGCCTCGTGATCGGGGACGAACACCTGCACGACGCGATCCTCCGGCGGGGTGGTCAGGGCCGCGAGAGGCACGGGGCGCTCCGCCGTCCATACGCCGTCGCGCCGTTCGAGCCGCGCCGTGACGCCGGCGAAGCTCGCGTACATCTCGGGCTCGGGGATCGACTCGTCGGCGAAGGCCGGGGCGGCCAGGACCTCGAGGACGATCGACGCGCTCGCGCCACGGAACGCGATCCGCCATCGCGCCTCGTCGGCGGCATCGATCACGCCGTGCGGAAGCCCGGATGCGTCGACCGCCACCTCCCCCGACAGCGGCGCGCGGACGCGATCCGGTGCGCGGCGAAGGGCCGGATCGGCGACCCGCGACCCGTCGTGGGGCAGGTCGATCCCGCGCTCGGCGGCGAGCGCGTGCGCATCTCGGGCGACGGAGTGCGCGGCGTCGAGCGATCCGAAGCGACGCTCCGCCGCGGCGAGACCAGCCAGGGCCCGATCGAGCTCCTCCGGCGCATCGGGCGCGGCGAGACGGACGGCGGATCCCGCGCCGCGCTCGTCGGCAGGGCGCTCGTCGGCGGGGCACGCGTCTGCGCGGATCAGGTCGGCGAGGGCGAGGGCGAGCTCGGCGGCGGTCACGCGCGGGTCCAGCGGCGGGATGAGCGCGATCCGCGAGGCGGGCCACCACACGCGGCGCCACCGTGCGAGCGCCGCGCGTCGCGCCGCCGCGGCGACCTCCCCGGCGATGACCTCGATCAGGGCATCGCCCGGCCCGCGCGCCTCGGGCGCATCGCGATCCGCACCGGCCGTGTCGCGCGACGCGGAGAGCGCCGAGGCCGCCGGCGCGCCCCATGCGCGCCCGAGCCACCCGAGCGCACGGTCGGCGTCCGTCACGACGGCGCCGAACGCCTCGAGGTCGCACG
>JBQDDT010000090.1:0-11866 GCA_052092505.1 Microbacterium sp.
GGTCGGGACGGCGGCGGCGCGGCCGGGCGGAGCCGACCTCGCCGCGGATCAGCTGGAGGGCGTGCGCGCGCCCGCGCCGGAGTGGTTCAGCGCCGTCAGGAGGTCGCCGAGCCGGCTGATCTCCTCGACGTCCCAGTCGGCGAGGCGCTCGCGGATCGTGCTCTCGCTCGGATCCCGGCGGATCTCCTCGAGGCGCTCCAGCGCCTCCGGCACCGCGGCGATCAGCTGCGCGCGCCCGTCGGACGGATCCGGCGTCCGGATCACGAGCTCGCGCTTCTCGAGGGAGGTGATGATCCGGCTGAGGTGGCTCTTGTCGAGGATCATCTGGTCGGCGATGTCGGCGGCCTTGAGCGGCCCGCCCTTGGCGACCGTCGTGAAGACCTTGTACTCGGCGGGCAGGAGGCCGGGGGAGAGCGTCTCGGCACGGCGCGCGATCATCTGGCGGAATCGCCCCGCCATGAGGATGAACTCGCTCTCCACCGTCCGGATCGCCTCGTCGCGCGGGTCGTCCGCGTGATCGCCGGTGCAGCTGGTCACGTCAGCGTCGCTCCGATTCGTCCTGTTCCACGGGCAGCGTCACGGCACCCGTCGAGCCGAGGGCGACGCGCGTCGCCTCGCTGAGCCCTGGATGCTCGCGCTCAGCATCATCCCACGACTCGGAGGCCTGCGGCGCCGCGCGCTCATCGAGGCGCTCCTGCGTCGTCTGCCGGATCAGCGGCTTGTTCGGGAGGAAGCAGATCGCGATGAGGCTGAGCACGGCAAGCGGAATGCCCACCACGAAGGCGTGCGAGATCGCGTTCGACGCCACCTGCTCGATGACCTCGGCGATCGGGCCGGGGAGAGTGCGCGTCTCCGGGAGCGCACCCGACTGCAGCTCCTTCGCGACGGCCGCACCATCCGGGCCGAGCGACATGATGACCTGCTTGATCTCGGCCGCTCGATCGCTGAACTGCTGGGTCATGCTCGCGGCGAGCACGGAGCCCATGACCGCGACGCCCGTCGTGCCGCCGACCGAACGGAAGAAGTTCACACCGGAGCTGGCGACGCCGATCTGGCGCGGGTCGGCGGAGTTCTGGACGACGAGGACGAGGTTCTGCATCGTCACGCCGGTGCCGACGCCGAGGATGAACATGTAGACGCTGGTGAGCCAGAGCGGGGTGTCGACCTGGAGCGTCGACAGGAGCGACGTCCCGGCCACCATCGCGACCCCGCCCAGGATCATGTAGCCCTTCCACTTGCCGAAACGCGAGATGAGCTGGCCGAACACGGTCGAGGCTCCGAGCATTCCGACCGCCATCGGGATCGTCAGGAGGCCAGCCTGCGTCGGGCCGAAACCGCGAGCGATCTGCATGTACTGCGACAGGTAGACCATCGTGCCGAACATCGCCACGCCGACCGAGATCGACGCGAGGACGGCGAGCGAGAAGGTCCGGTTGCGGAACAGAGACATCGGGATCAGAGGCTCGCGCACGCGGGTCTCGACGATCACGAAGGTGACGGCGGCGACGACGCCGATGCCGACCATGTACACGGTCTCCCAGCTGGCCCATCCGTAGTCGGAGACGTTCGAGATCCAGACGAGGAGGAAGCCGGCGGCGACGCTGAGCAGCACGATCCCGATGTAGTCGATCGTGACCTTCTTCGGGCGGCGCTGGCGCAGCTTCAGGGTCTTCAGGAGGACGAAGAACGCGGCGATGCCGAGGGGGACGCCCACGTAGAAGTTCCAGCGCCACCCGACCGTGTCCGTCAGCGCGCCGCCGAGGAGGGGCCCGCCGACCGTGCCGATCGCCATGACTCCGGCGAACAGGCCCATGTACTTCCCGCGCTCGCGCGGGCTGATGATGTCGGCCATGAGGATCTGGCTGAGCGCCTGGAGGCCGCCGCCGCCGATGCCCTGCAGCGCACGGAAGAAGATCAGCATCTCCGCGTTCTGCGACATCCCGGCGCCCATGCTGGCGAGCACGAACACCGTCAGCGCGACGAGCATGAGGACCTTGCGGTTGACCAGGTCGGCCAGCTTGCCCCACACGGGGGTCGAGATCGCGGTCGTGAGCAGGGTCATCGTGACGACCCAGGTGTACTGCGTCTGCGTGCCGCCGAGGTCGGGCACGATGATCGGCAGCGACGACCCGACGACGGTCATCGACATCATCGAGCAGAACATCGCCAGCATGAGGCCGGAGAGGGCCTCGAGGACCTGGCGGCGCGACATCTTGGGAGCCGCGAGTGATTCAGGGGACAAGCGTGGCCTTTCGGGACAGCGAGACGGAGCGCGGCATCGTCGACGCGGGGAAGGTTGCAGAAGATCAACTATAACGGGATGGTTGATTTCGTGCAACTATCGGCGTGTGCGATGAGATGGCCGGCGCAGGAGGCCGACGCGCGACCGAGGGCGATCGGGCGCGGCGAACGAACGCGAGAGATGCGTGTGCGCGACGGCGCGGTGAGCGCGGAGGGTCAGTCGCTCAGAGCGAGCGCCCGGTGCGCGGAACGGGACGCCGCGCGGTGCAGCGCCTCCTCGCGGGGCGTGAGTGAGCGGCCGCGGGGGAGGCTGTTGCCCGTCGTGCGCCGGTAGAGCTCATCGATCAGCGCCGTGGCGAGCTGCACGAGCCGATCGATCTCGGCCTCGTCCCTGTCGATCCAGAGGCAGGTGGGCTCGTCGCGGAGCGGCTGGAAGTCGCGATGCTCCTCCCAGGCGAAGAGGGTCCGCTCGGCGCCGAGGACGTGCTGCTGCCACCAGACCTGGCGCAGGTAGGTGCGAGGGACGCTCCGCCACCCCTTGTTGGTGGTCTTGATCTCGGCGAGGACGACGCGACCGGCTGTGTCCTCGAGGATGCCGTCCGGCGTGGCGAGGTGGCGCTTCTCGACCTCGGCATGGAACAGCGCGCTCGAGGGCTGGATGCCGTGGGTGGCGGCGACCCAGGCGGCGATCTCGGGCTCGCGGCGCCGGCCGTGCTCGGTGAAGGCGTTGCCGGAGAAGCGCGGGCCTCCGCCGAGCTTCGATTCGGCCGCCCTCAGGATGGACGCGTCGCTCGAGAGCTGCGCGACATCCGTCGCGGTGATGCCCGCGGCCCTGGCCCTCAGCCACCCGACCCTGTCGCGGGAGTCCGCGACGATTCTGGCCTGGAGTTCGGGTGACACCCTTCGACCCTAGCCCCGGTGCTCGGTGGGCCCATGCGGCGACGCGCGTTCGCCCCCTCTTGCACGGGCGCATGCGCACAACGCAGTCGCCGCGGCGCTCGACGCGGCCGAGCGGCCCCTCCGCCCGGGCCAACCGCCCTGGTCGACTGCGTTGCGCACGCGCGGACGATGGGGAGGCGACCGCGTCAGTCGAGCTGGAACACGTCCACGACGACGCGATCGGGGTGCCGTGTGCCGGTGCCGACGAAGATCCGGTCGGAGAGCCAGGCCCAGCTGCCGGAACCCGACAGCTGCGGCACGCAGCGGAAGTAGATCCGCTCGGCCGGAACGACGCCGCCGGCGACCAGCGTCGCGATGTCGCTCTCCGACCCGTTGCGGATTCCGAGGTTGTGCACGCTGATCCGCTCGCCATCGCTCGTCTCGATCGCGTAGCGCGCCTCGAGATCGGTCGTGGTCGCCGAGCGGAGGACCTGGAAATCGGCACCGCCTGGCAGGATCGTGCCGGCGACGTCCGGCCCGTCCAGCGACCCTCCGGTGATCGGGATGATCCTCTGCGCGCCGCCCGGCATGGGGCCGAGCTCGACGGGGGCGGCGACATGAGCCGTGATGGTGCAGAAGTATCGCAGTCCGGGCGGCACGGGCGCGGCTGCCGAGTTCTCTGTCATGGCCCGAGCCTAGGGAGCCCGTGTCGCCGGAGGTTGGACACAGGCCCGACATCGCATGTCGGAAGTCGAGCGTTGTGCGCCGTGCGGAAGTGGGTCACTGTCGCAGGAAGGCAGTGCAGCCCCTCCGCTCGACGAAAGTGAACCGATGGCGATTCACCCTGAGACCCCGGCCGTTCCCCGGCGGCACCGAACCCGCGACCTCGTCGCGGTCAACATCGGCAACGCGCTCGAGTGGTTCGACTGGAACATCTACTCGATCTTCGCCGCCTACTTCGCGGCCCAGTTCTTCGCGACGGGCGATCCGATCTCCGATCTGCTCTCCACCCTCGCCGTCTTCGCCGTGGGCTTCGTGATGCGCCCGATCGGCGGATGGCTGTTCGGCGTGATCGCCGACCGGAAGGGCAGGAAGTTCAGCCTCACTCTCGCGATCCTCCTCGCCGCGACCGGCAGCCTGCTCATCGCCGTCGCCCCCACGACGGAGTTGGTCGGGTGGTTCGCCGGCGTGATCCTGCTGATCGCGCGCCTTCTGCAGGGGCTCGCGCACGGCGGCGAGACCGGAAGCGCGTTCACCTACCTCGCGGAGATCGCGCCTCGCGAGCGGCGGGCGCTGTGGGCGAGCACGCCCTGGCTCGGCGTCGGGATCGGGACGATGGGGGCGACGGCGCTCGGCGTCCTGATGACCTCCGTGTTCAGCCCCGAGCAGATGGAGGCCTTCGGATGGCGCATCCCCTTCGCGGTCGGCGCGCTGATCGGCCTGTACGCGATCTGGATCCGTCGGCGGATGGCCGAGTCCGAGGTGCACACGGCGAGCAGGAAGAACGAAGGAGGAGGCAGGGATCGTCGGCTTCGCGACGTCTTCCGGGAGATGCGGGAGAACAGCCGGGCGCTTCTCACGATCGTCGGCCTGACGATCAGCGGGGTGGTGGCGTTCTACACCTGGTTCATCTTCGCGCCCGGCTACGCGGTGCGCGAGTTCGGCATGGACGACACGTCGTCGCTCGTCGCCGGGCTGCTCGGGCAGGCGGTGTTCCTCGTCGCCGTCCCGCTCATGGGAGCGCTCGCCGATCGGTGGGGCCGGCGCCCGGTCCTCCTCATCTTCTCGGTGGGCTTCGCCGTGCTGGCCTTCCCGCTCGAGCTCCTGCTCAGCGACAATCCGTTCACGCTCTGGCTGGCGATGGCCGCGGCGACGGTCCTGATGGCGGCGAACTGCGCTCCGCTGGGGGCGATCTTCGCCGAGCTGGTCCCGACGCGCGTGCGTGCGACGATCATCGGCATCGGGTACGCCACCGCAGGTGCGGTCCTCGGCGGCACGGCCCCGTATCTGAACACGTGGCTGTCGTCGCTCCACCTGCACGGGGCCTTCGTCGTGTACATGATCGTGCTGTGCGCGATCAGCACCGTCGTCGCCATCGTGATGCGCGAGACGAAGGGCAAGGACCTGACGGCCGACGACTGAGGCGGCGTCGGGCATGCTGAGGGCATGAACATCACGCTCCGCCAGCTCGCCCACTTCCGTGCCGCCGCACGCGCGGGCAGCATCAGCGGCGCCGCGGAGCGCGAGCACGTGTCGAGGTCGTCGATCGCCTCCGCCATCGACGACCTCGAACGCGTCCTCGGCATGACCCTGTGCGTGCGGACCAAGGCGGCGGGGATCGAGCTGACGGTGCAGGGCGAGGACGTCCTCGCGCGCGCCGCCGACGTGCTCCAGCGGGCGGAGGAGCTGGAGGGGGTCGGTCGCGGCGAGGAGGCGAGCGGACCCCTCGCCGTCGGATGCTTCCCGTCGCTGGCCCCGACGGTGATGGCCGCCGCCTGGAGCGCCATGTCCGAGCGGCACCCCGATGTGGATCTCACCGTGGTCTCGCTCGGGCGGGACGAGCTGATCGACCGCGTCCATCGCGGGCAGCTCGACTGCGCGCTCGCGTACAACCTGCAGGTCCAGCCCGAGCTCGCGACGACCGCGCTGTACGAGACCGAGATGCACGCGATCCTCTCGGCGGACCACCCGCTCGCGGCTCGTCGCGTCGTCGACGCGGCCGATCTCGTGGACCAGCCGCTGATCCTCATGGACGTGTCGCCGAGCGTGGAGGACACGATGTCGTACTTCGACGCGTGCGGTCTCGCTCCGAACATCATGATGCGCACCCCGAACTTCGAGTTCATCCGCTCGCTCGTCGCGCGCGGCCTCGGGTACTCGCTGTTCATCCAGCGGCCGAGGAACCAGATGAGCTACGAGGGGCGGCCGATCGCGATGCGCCCGCTCTCGCCGCGGCCGCACCGGGAGCTCGCGACCCTCGCCTGGCGCGCCGACCGCGAGCCGTCGGCCGCGATGAGCGCATTCGCACGGGTCCTGAAGGAGGCGGTGCCGGAGTTCGCTCCGTACGGCGACGGCCGGGACTGAGTCGCCCCGTCCCGCACGCGTGCACGGGCGCAATGCAGTCGCTGCGGCGCGCGGCACGGCCGAACGGCCCCTCCGCGCGGATCACCGCCCGGATCGACTGCGTTGCGCACCGGCCGGCGACCGAGGAGTGCGGATTTGTCGGGTCGGCCGCGGATGCCGTAGACTTCCGGGAGCCGAAGACCGCCGGTCGTCGCGACGTGGGTAACCGCGAAGCGATCGAAGCACTGCTCAGCAGGGGCCCGCGCAGGTGTCACGAACGAATCCCTGATCCGGGAAATTCAGCTCCGTGCGCTTGCGCCGGAGCTTTTTCTCTGTCGTGCGGTGGTCACGGTCGGCGCTCCGCCTCCGCGGGGCGTCTCGGACAGATCTAGGAGTGGCCATGGCGCACAAGGATGCAACGGTCGCCGAGCTTCAGAAGAACTTCGAAGACTCGACCGCCGTCTTGCTGACCGAGTACCGCGGGCTGACGGTCGCCGAGCTCAAGGAGCTTCGCGACAGCATCCGTCAGGACGCGGAATACGCCGTGGTGAAGAACACGCTGACCAAGATCGCCGCCAACCAGGCGGGGATCTCGGAGCTGGACGAGGACCTCGTCGGTCCCTCGGCCGTCGCCTTCGTGCACGGTGACCCTGTCGCCGTCGCCAAGGGCCTGCGTGCATTCGCCAAGGCACACCCGCTTCTCGTGATCAAGGGCGGCTACTTCGACGGTGCCGCTCTCAGTGCCGAGGAAGTCAACAAGCTCGCCGACCTCGAGAGCCGCGAGGTTCTCCTCTCCAAGGTCGCGGGCATGATGAAGGCCTCGATGTCGAAGGCTGCCGCCGTGTTCCAGGCGCTGCCGTCGAAGACGGTCCGCACGATCGAAGCACTGCGCGAGAAGCAGGACACCGCCGCGTAACGCGACGGCAGAAGACCCACAAAACCCCGGATATACAGGAGATACATCATGGCGAAGCTCAGCACCGAAGAGCTGCTCAGCGCGTTCGAGGAGCTCACGCTCATCGAGCTCAGCGAGTTCGTGAAGGCGTTCGAGGAGAAGTTCGACGTCACCGCCGCGGCCCCGGCCGCCGTTGCCGTCGCCGGCGCCCCGGCTGCCGGTGGCGAGGCCCCGGCCGAGGAGGAGAAGGACGAGTTCGACGTCGTCCTCGAGGCCGCTGGCGACAAGAAGATCCAGGTCATCAAGGCCGTCCGCGAGCTCACCTCGCTCGGTCTCGGTGACGCCAAGGCGCTCGTCGACGGCGCGCCCAAGGCGGTTCTCGAGGGCGCCAACAAGGAGGCCGCCGAGGCCGCCAAGGCGAAGCTCGAGGAGGCCGGCGCGACGGTGGGTCTCAAGTAAGACCCGTCCTCAGCGACACTGGCACAGGGCCCCGGGAGAGATCCCGGGGCCCTGTCTCGCGCGCGCAACATCACGATTGAGATCCGGTGCTTGCCCGACTCTCAGCTGCGACATAGCTTTATGGCGGGAGCCGGATGCGCGGATGCACCGGCTCGGCCTGTTGCACTCGAGGAGGACCCATGCGCGCGAACCGCACTCGAAAGCTCATCCTGGCGGCGGGACTGACCGGCACGGCCGGTCTGGTGCTCACCGGCTGCGGCGGGGGCGGCGGGTCCGACACCCCTGACATCGACGGCGATTTCTCCGGCGAGACCCTCGAGGTCGTCGCCGCGTGGTCGGGTGCCGAGCAGAAGAACTTCGAGGCGGTCCTCGACGGGTTCGAGGAGGCGACGGGCGCCACGGTGAACTACACCAGCTTCGGCGACAACGGCCCCACCTACATCCAGGGTCAGCTCGAGGGCGGCTCTCCTCCGAGCATCGCCGTCACTGGGCAGCCCGCTCTGATGCAGCAGCTCGCCTCCGATGGCGACATCGTCCCGCTCGGCGACGATGCGCTCGCCGCGGTGAACGAGAACTACTCGGAGGACTGGATCGACCTCGGCACCGTCGACGGCGACGTGTACGGCGTCTGGTTCAAGGGGGCGAACAAGTCGACCGTCTGGTACAACGTCGACGTCTACGACGAGGCCGGCGCGGTCGAGCCGGAGACGTGGGACGACTTCCAGGAGCAGCTCCAGCTCGTCACCGACGCGGGCTATGCCGGCATCTCCGTCGGGGCCGACGTCGGCTGGCCGCTCACCGACTGGTTCGAGAACGCCTATCTGCGCGTCGCGGGCGGCGAGAAGTACGACCAGCTCACGAACCACGAGATCCCGTGGACCGACGACTCCGTGAAGCAGACGCTCGAGGCGCTCGCCGAGATCTGGGGGAGCGACGTCGTCCAGGAGGGCGGCGCGCAGCGTGACTTCCCGACGAGCGTGACCGAGGTCTTCGGGTCCGATCCCAACGCCGGAACGGTGTACGAGGGCGACTTCGTCGCGGGCAACATCGCCGACGACGGCAACTCGACCGTCGGGGAGAACGCCCTGTTCTACGACTTCCCGTCGATCGACGACTCGGCTCCCGCGGTCGTCGGGGGCGGCGACGTCGCGGTCGCGTTCTCGGACGACGAGGCCACCCAGGCCCTCATGACCTATCTGGCGAGCCCCGAGGCCGCGGAGATCTGGGTGCCGAACGGCGGGCTCACCTCCCCGAACCAGAACGTCGACACGTCGCAGTACCCCGACGAGGTCTCCCAGCAGATCGCCGAGGCGCTGACGTCGGCCGAGACGTTCCGGTTCGACATGTCCGACCTCACGCCGAGCGCGTTCGGCGGCACCCCGGGTCAGGGCTTCTGGCAGGAGATGATCTCCTTCTACCAGGATCCGAGCGACATCGATGGCACGATGGAGCGCCTGGAGAAGGCGGCGGCCTCGGCTTACGACGGCTGAGCGGCGCATCGTGACGACCGAGACGACCGCGGTCCTCACCGGCCGCCCTCGTGCGAAGGCCTCGCCGTCGCCCGAGGGCGGCTGGCGCCGGTTCCTCATCACCGCGGGTTTCCTCTCCCCGGCGCTCGTGTTCCTCGGCGCCTTCGTCGTGTACCCGATCGTCTACACCGTGGTGCGCTCGCTCTTCGACCGGCAGGGAGACGGGTTCGTCGGGTTCGACAACTACGTGTCCATGTTCACGAGCGACACCACGTTCACCGCGATCCGCAACAACGTGATCTGGGTGATCGTCGCGCCGGCGGCGTGCACGATCCTGGGGCTGATCTTCGCGGTCCTCCTCGAGAGGCTGAAGTGGAAGACCGCCTTCCGGCTCATCATCTTCATGCCGATGGCGATCTCGATGCTCGCCGCCGGCGTGATCTTCCGCGGGCTGTTCCAGGAGAACCCGCAGCTCGGCGCCGTGAACGCGGCGATCGTCGCCGTGAACTCCTGGTTCACCGACGATGCGAGCTATCCAGGGGCGAAGCCGCGCGAGGGGACGGGCATCGCGGCGGAGCAGGGCGGCGTCATCGCGTCGGAGGCCGAGCTCTCGCCCGGCGAGGTGCAGGTCTTCCCGCTCACCGGCGTGCGCCAGAGCGCGCTTCCCGAGGAGGCCGAGGACGCGACGCCTGCGGCGGAGCCCGCGGGCGACGAGATCGCCGGCACCGTCTTCCTCGACGTCATCCGCGGCGGCGGCGGGACCAACGGCGAGATCGAGGACGGAAAGAGCGGGCTGCCCGGCATCCGGGTCGACGCCGTCGCGCCGGACGGATCGATCGCCGGGTACGCGACCACCGGCGCGGGGGGCGAGTTCGTCATCTCCGGCCTGGAGGCGGGCGAGAGCTACCGCGTCGCGCTCCCCGCGGCGAACTTCGATGAGGGCGCGCAGGGCGTGTCGTGGCTGTCGGCGGCGTTCATCAACGGCGTCGTGATCCTCTCGTACGTGTGGATCTGGGCCGGGTTCGCGATGGTGATGATCGCGTCGGGGCTGTCGGCGATGGACCGCTCGCTGCAGGAGGCGGCGCGGATGGACGGTGCGAGCGAGTGGAAGGTGTTCACCCGCATCACGGCGCCGCTGCTGGCGCCCGTGCTGATCGTCGTCTTCGTGACCCTCATCATCAACGTCCTGAAGATCTTCGACCTCGTCTACGTCATCCCGCCGGGCTCGTCCAAACCCGCGGCGAACGTGATCGCCGTCGAGATGTGGACGCAGGCGTTCGGGGGCGGCAACAACCAGGGGCTCGGGTCGGCGCTTGCGATCCTGCTGCTGATCCTCGTCCTGCCGTCGATGATCATCAACGTCCGTCGCTTCCGGCAGGAGCGCCGGTCGTGACCTCGTCGAGCGCCCTCGGCATCGTCACGAGGAAGAAGACCCTCGCCCAGCGGATCGTGTCGGGGCTCGGCGGCACGGTGATCAACGTCCTGCTCATGGTCGTCGCGATCTTCTGGCTCGTCCCGAGCGTCGGCCTGTTCCTCACGTCGCTGCGCTCGAGCGGCGACAACGCCGACTCCGGCTGGTGGACGATCTTCACCGCTCCCGCGCAGATCACGCTCGAGAACTACGCGAACCTGCTGCAGAACTCCGAGATCACCGGGTCGATCTGGAACACGGTCGTCATCGCGGTGCCGTCGACCGTCCTCGTCGTCCTGATCGGATCCCTCGCCGGGCATGCGTTCGCCTGGATGAGCTTCCCCGGGCGCGACTGGCTGCTGATCGTCGTGATCGTGCTCCTGGCCGTCCCGATCCAGGTCGGGATCATCCCGCTCGCCCAGCTGTTCGGTGCGCTCGGGATCTTCGGCAACGTCATCGGCGTCATCCTCTTCCACACGGCGTTCGGGCTTCCGTTCGCCATATTCCTGCTGCGGAATTTCTTCACGGAGGTCCCGGGGGAGCTGATCGAGGCGGCGCGGATCGACGGCGCGGGGGAGTGGCGGATCTTCGGCACCGTCATGCTGCCGCTGGCGATGCCCGCGATCGCGTCGCTCGCGATCTTCCAGTTCCTATGGACGTGGAACGACATGCTCGTCGCGCTGATCTTCACGAACTCGGACTCGATGCCCCTGACCGTCGCGATCCAGTCGCAGCTGCGGCAGTTCGGATCGAACATCGACGTGCTCTCGGCCGGGGCGTTCCTGTCGATGCTCGTGCCGCTCGTCGTGTTCTTCGCGTTCCAGCGCTACTTCGTGCAGGCGATGCTCGCCGGCTCCCAGAAGTAGGGGACCCCGTCGGGACTCTCGGTGCTCCGAGCCGGACCCGCGTCGCCCTCTGCCATTCCTGAGCGCGTCCTGAATTTATCTTGACATCAAGATAAATCGGGTGTTCGGTGGGCAGTAAGGCATACCTCACCAGGTGATGGGAGACGGGGATGACGGAAGTACAGGATCTCGCCCGATTCGTCGCAGCGGCCTCGATCGATCGGCTCAGTCCGGCGGCGCTCGAGCAGCTCAAGATCCGCGTGCTCGACACGCTCGGGGTCGCGATCGGCGCGCTCGACGCGGAGCCGATCGAGGCGATCCGCGGTCTCGTCGAGGACCTCGGCGGCACGCCGACCGCGACGCTGATCGGCGGCGGCCGCACGAGCCCCGAGCGCGCGGCCTTCTACAACAGCGCGGCCAGCCGATACCTCGACTTCATGGACTCCTATCTCGCCAAGGGCGAGACGAACCATCCCTCCGACAACCTCGGGGCGGTGCTCGCCTCCGCCGAGAGCGCGGACGCGACGGGGGCGGAGTCGGCGGAGGCCCTGGCCCTAGCGTTGGGCCAGCGCGGGAGGCTGGCCGTCGTGGCGCCCGTGGGCGG
>JBQDDT010000091.1:0-3792 GCA_052092505.1 Microbacterium sp.
GATGTGCGGGGGGAGGTCCTCCGGGGTGTCGGCGATGGCGTCGGCACCGCTGCGCTCGACCGCGCGCGACACCTGCGCCGCCGAGGCGATGGCGGCCTCCGCGGCGGCCGCTCGGTAGACGGCGTCGCTCGACCCGCGCCCCGCGGCCAGGTCGCTCAGCCCCGTGTCGGTGGCGGTGCCGACGAGCACGACCGTGCCGGCGCGCACCATCGACGGGAGAGTGCCGAGGAAGCCGCGCGCCGCGTCGGGGGCCTCCTGCGCCGTGAGCACGACGAGGAGCGACGGGTGCGATGCGAGCGAGCGCGACTGCTCGAACGCCTGGTCCCAGTCCGTGTCGATGAGCTGCGGCTCGACGGGCGCGAGCGCGTCGACGAGCGCCGGCAGGAGGGACGGGCCGTCGACGCCCGTGACGCGCGCCCTGACGACGCGGTCGAAGGCGACGACGTGCACGTGGTCGCCCGCCCGGTTCGCGAGCGCCGCGAGGAGCAGGGCGGACTCGAACGCCGCGTCGAGTCTGGTGCCGTCGCCGACGCGAGTCGCGGAGGTGCGGCCCGTGTCGATCACGATCACCACGTGCCTGTCCCGCTCCGGTCGCCAGGTGCGCAGCATCGTCGTGCCGGCTCTGGCCGTGGCCCGCCAGTCGATCGAGCGCACGTCGTCCCCGCGGACGTACTCCCTCAGCGAGTCGAACTCGGTTCCCTGCCCGCGCACCTGGACGCTCGTGTTCCCGTCGAGCTCCCGCAGGCGCGCGACGCGGCTCGCCAGGTGCCGGCGCGCGTGGAACGGCGGCAGCACGCGGATCGCGCCCGGTGCCTCGATCCGACGCTGACGCCCGGCCAGCCCGAGGGGTCCGGGCACGCGCACGGCGACGAACTCGCTGCGCAGCTCCCCGCGACGGCGGGGGAGCAGCGCCAGGTCGATCGTGCGGGACTCTCCCGGCGGGACGTCGAGCGCGATCCGCTCCTCCGGAGCCCCCGCCGTGGGCTGCCAGGCGTCGCGGGCGCGCCCGCGGATCCGGCGCTGGGTCGGGTTGCCGAAGCGGACGCGGACGCGGACGGGGTCGCCGAGCCTGATCCGACCGGACGCGTCGCGGGAGACGACGAGCCGGCTCGGGTCGGCGGAACCGAGCACGTCCACCGTCACGAGGACGATGCACAGGGCGACCCACAGCCCGGCGATGAGCCAGGGGTCAGCGCCCCCGGCCGCGAGCACGACGACGGGGAGGATGCCGACCGCGACGACGATCGGCAGGCGTCCGGTGAGGAACATGGCGGCCTTCGGATCAGATCGGGACGCGCGTCTGCTGCAGCACCGAGTTCAGCACGGCGTCGACGGAGACGCCCTCGATCTCGGCGTCGGGACGCAGCTGGATGCGGTGGCGCCAGACCGGCACGATCATCGCCTGGACGTGATCGGGCGTGACGGCGGGATACCCGCTCAGCCAGGCCCACGCCTTCGCGGCGGAGAGCAGGCCGGTGGACGCGCGCGGGCTCGCGCCGACCTGCACCGACGGGCTCTGCCGCGTGGCCCTGGCGAGGTCCACGACGTAGGCGAGCACGTCGTCCGTGACGGTCACGGCGGCCGCCTCGTCCTGCGCGGCGAGGATCTCCTCCGGCGACACGACGGGCTCGATCTCGTCGAGCTCGCGCGGGCGGAAGCCGTCGGCGTGGCGGCGGAGGACGGCGACCTCGGCGTCGCGCTGGGGCACGTCGACGATCAGCTTGAGGAGGAACCGGTCCAGCTGCGCCTCCGGCAGCGTGTAGGTGCCCTCGTGCTCGATCGGGTTCTGCGTGGCGCAGACGACGAACGGGTCGGGGAGGGCGCGGGTGACGCCATCGGCCGACACCTGCCGCTCCTCCATCGCCTCGAGGAGGGCCGACTGGGTCTTCGGCGGCGTGCGGTTGATCTCGTCGGCGAGGAGCACGTTCGTGAAGACGGGACCCTCCCGGAACTCGAACTCGCCGGACTTCGCGTCGTAGATCAGCGAGCCGGACACGTCACCCGGCATGAGGTCCGGCGTGAACTGCACGCGCTTCGTGTCGAGGCCGAGCGCGCGGCTGAACGTGCGCACCATGAGCGTCTTCGCGACCCCTGGCACGCCCTCGATGAGCACGTGACCGCGCGCGAGGAGCGCGATCAGCAGCCCTGTGATCGCGCCCTCCTGCCCGACGACGGCCTTGGCGACCTCGTCGCGCACCCTGGCGATCGCCCGCTGCGACGGCCCCTGCTGGGGTCCAGCCTGCGGGGCGGGGACGTTCTGGTCGGCGCTCGGCGCCGCCTGGGGGGCCTGCGGCGCCGGAGCGTGCGCGTGAAGCCCCTGCTGTCCCTGCGGCGCACCCGGGAACGGCGGCTGGCCCTGGTACGGAGGCTGACCCTGATGCGGCTGTCCCTGCAGCGGCGGCTGGGCCTGCGGCGATCCCTGGTATGGCGGCTGCGCGGCCGGAGGGAAGCCCTGCCCCGGCTGCGACGGGTCGGCGGGACGAGGCGGGATGTCGCTCATTGCGTCTTCCTTTCGGTGCGGACGGCGGCATCGACGGCCGCCTCGAGGTCTCGGAGGCGCTCGCCGAAGGTGGCGAGTCCCGCATCGGTGCTCGGGAGCTCCTCGATGATCTGGGCGACGTCGGACCTTCTGGCGCCGATCCGCGTCGCCGCGGCGTCGGCCACGTCGGGGCGCGAGGCGCGCCGGTCGAGCCCGAGCCGGACGGCCATGCGCCGCACGGCTCCGTCGCGGACGAGTTCGGCGGCGTGCTCCGCGTCGCGGGAACGCTCGTAGAGACGTGCGCGGCCCTCGAGCGTCTCGCTGCCGCGCACGGTGACGGGCAGGGTCTCGGCCACGAGCGGGCCGAAGCGCCTGCCGCGCCAGATCCCTGCGGCGACGGCGGCGACGCCCAGGAGCACGATCGCCGGCGTCAGCCAGCGGGGCGTGAGGTCGCCGAGCGACGCGGGCCCCGCGTCGGAGTCGGCATCCGAGGCGCTCGGGACGTACCAGGCGAGCTCTCGCTCAGAGCCGAGGAGACCGAGGCCGAGCGCGGCGTTGCCGTGGCCGGTGAGCGCGTCGTTCGCGAAGAGCGCCGAGCCGTCGACCAGCGTCACCTCGGCCCCGTCGAGATCGGCGACGAGGAGGCCATAGGCGCCGTCGCCCGCGGGATAGCAGGCGTTCTTCGCGTCGCCGTCGCCGCTCCAGGCCGTCCCTGGGACGATCGCGCCGGCGCGATCCGCCTCGGGAAGCGCGCACGACGGCTCGATCGGCTGGGTCTGGGTCGGGGTGATGCTCGCGCCGTCGCCGAGAGCGAGCCGGACGTCGCGCGAGTGGGGGTCGAGCAGGATCGTGCGGTGCCCGGCCCGCAGGAGCTCGTCGAGGTCGTCGTCCGACAGGTACGAGGTGTCGCTCACCGCGAGGGCGGAGCCGCCATCGGCGGCCGCCAGGGCGTCGTCCCTGGAGCGGACGACCTCGACGTCGACCCCCTGGTCGCGCAGGATCTCGGCGACCGCCATCCCGCCGGCGGGGCCGGGGTGCTCGGGGTCGAGCGCGCCCTTCTGCTGCCACTGCTGCGACGGGACGAGGGTCAGCACGAGGCCGACGACGATGAACGCCAGGACGAGGGCGACCCAGCCCCAGACCCTCCTGCGCCTGCCCTGCGGGCGGGTGGCCGCCTCGTCGACGCGCTCCGGCGCGGCCGTCCCGGCGCTCACGCGACGCCCTCGAGCGCGGCGGCGAGCCTGGCGGGGCGCGTGCGCGCGACCGCGTCGTCGACGTCGCGCACCTCGCCGTACATCTCGGGGGTCCCAGGG
>JBQDDT010000091.1:3802-8769 GCA_052092505.1 Microbacterium sp.
TCCCAGGGCGCCGGAGATAGCGCACGTCGTCGAACGCTCGCTCGCCGCCGTGCAGGCCGTCGGCGTGTGCGGGGAAGAACTCCGTCGCCGTCGCCGCGAGCGTGCGCGCGGTCGTCCCCGGCAGGGGCTCGATGATGTCGCGCTCCTCGAGGCCGCGCGCCAGGGCGCGGAACCGGTCGGCGACGGCCTCGTCCCATCGGCCGGCCGCGGCGTGGGCCTCGGCGTCGGCGCGCAGCTCCGAGGCCGCCCGCTGGTCGTCCTCGCCGAAGAGCAGGGAGGAGCGCTCCCTCTGCCGGTGCGCGAGCCTGGGGCGCCCCCAGATCAGGAGGCCGGTCACGAGGAGCGCGGCGATCACGGCGAACGCGATGACGACGACGAGCGGATTCCACGGAGTCGAGACGTCGCTCAGCGTCAGCGAGCGGAAGAAGTCGACGACCGCTCCGGCGATCCGGTCGATGATGTTCGGCTCCGACGCCTCGTAGATGCTGCGGGAGAGCTCCTCCTCCGCCCACTCTCGCGCCTCGTCGGGATCGGGCGAGACGGGGATGGCGGCGAGGATGTGGGCGACGGCGCTCACCGTGCTCCGGACCCGCCGGCCGGGTCGTCCGGCCGCTCCCAGGGCGGACGGTACGCGCCGGGCTGCTGCGGCGATCCGGACGGGCCCGGCTTCTGACCGGGCGGCGGATAGGTGCCCTGCTGACCGGGAGGCGGGTACGCACCCGGCTGCCCGGGAGGCGGGTAGGCGCCCGGCTGCTGGCCCGGTGCGGCGTACGGGCCAGGCTGCTGGCCGGGGGGAGGGTATGCGCCCGGCTGCTGCGGCGGCATGGGCGGCCAGGCTCCGGGTGCCGGCTGGCCGGGTGCCTGGCCGCCTCCCGGCTGCCCCTGCGGCGGATACGGTCCCGGCTGCGCCGGATAGGCGGCGGGGTAGCCGGGAGCGGGGTAGCCGGGCGCGGGGTGGCCGTGCCCCGGTGCGCCGTAGGCAGGTCCGTAGCCGAACGGCGGGCGCGGCGGCGCGACGTCGTTCGGGTCGTACGCGTACGGGTCACCTGGCGCCGAGCCGCCGGAGTCGCGCGCCTCGACGTAGCGCTGCATCCTGAGGTCGATGCCCTCCCTGCGCATCCGCAGGTCCAGGTACACGAGAACGGACGACGTGCTCATGACGACGGCGGTCACGCACTGCACGAGGAACGCGCCGATCGACATCAGCCCGATCGAGGCGACCGACATGACGATGGTGCCCTCCATGCCGCCCGTCGGAGCGATGACGGTGCCGAGCAGCATGCCGAGGAACGTCAGCGGATAGATGATGACGGAGCTCGCCGTGCCGAGGATGAGGGAGAGCAGGATGTACACGCCGAAGGTGGGCCAGAAGCGCCCCTTCGTCAGCGTCCACGAGCGGCGGATCGCGGTGAAGACGCCCGCGCGCTCGAGCACGATCGCCGGCGTGACGACGTAGAGCTTCGTGTAGAGCCAGAAGACGAGCACGAGGAAGCCGGGGATGCCGAGCAGCAGGAGGACGACGCTCACCACGGTGCCGGCGGTCTCCGACGCCAGGAACACGAGCGCGACGAGCAGCGCGATCACCATGACGGCCACGGTGACGATCACGGCGAAGAAGACGGTGAGCCCGACGAGAGGCCAGATCCGGCCCTTCACGCGGCCCCACACCCGCCCGAGCGTCGCCTTCTCGCCGAGCGCCGAGTACGAGACCTCGCCGACGACGACCGCCTGCACGATGATCGACACCGCCATCAGCACGATGCTCAGCACGAGGTACGCCGCGCCCGTGACGAGACCGGCGCCCGCCTCGATCTCGGCATAGTCCTCTGTGCCGGGGGTCACCGTGTCGAGGCGGGAGAACGCGAGGAACGCGACCGTGCCCGCGCCGGCGATGAGCAGCACCGAGGCGGCGAGCTGGAGCCCGATCGCGAACCCGAGCAGCACCTTCGGGTTGCTGCGGAGGGCGGCGAACGACTTGCCGAGGATCGTCCCGAAGCCCAGCGGGTGCAGCGGGATGAGCCCGCCCCGCGGCGCGGGCGTCCATGATCCGCCGTTCGTCATCTGCGTTCTCCCCCCGACGATGCGTCGCGCGGCCTGTCATGCGCCGTCCCATCGTTTCATACGAGCGGCTGGTCGGGAGGCGAGGCGGGAGGGCAGCGGTGCCCGTCGGTCGGGCCAGCCGCATCGAGGCGACCCGCGTGGTCCCTCGGCCCGAACGGGGAGGGGTCGGATAATCTGGTGCAATGGCTGCCCGCATCCTGGTCGTAGACGATGACACCGCGCTCGCCGAGATGATCGGAATCGTGCTGCGCACCGAGGGCTTCGAGCCCCACTTCTGCGCCGATGGCGCGCAGGCGGTCGACGCCTGGCGACGAGAGAAGCCCGACCTCGTCCTGCTCGATCTCATGCTGCCGGGCAAGGACGGCATCCAGATCTGCACCGAGATCCGCAGGGAGTCCGGTGTCCCGGTCATCATGCTGACGGCCCGCACCGACACGACCGACGTCGTCAACGGGCTCGAGGCGGGGGCGGACGACTACATCGTCAAGCCGTTCAACCCGAAGGAGCTCGTCGCCCGCATCAGGACGCGCCTGCGCCCCGTGGCCGACGGACGCGACGACGAGACGCTGCGCGTCGGCGACCTCGTGATCGACGTCGCCGCCCACGAGGTCAAGCGCGGGGACGAGGTCATCGCGCTCACACCGCTCGAGTTCGAGCTCCTCGTCGCCCTCGCCTCGAAGCCGAACCAGGTGTTCTCGCGCGAGATGCTCCTCGAGCAGGTGTGGGGCTATCACTACAAGGCGGATACGCGCCTCGTCAACGTGCACGTGCAGCGCCTGCGCGCGAAGGTCGAGCGCGACCCCGATGACCCCAAGATCGTCATGACGGTGCGCGGCGTGGGGTATCGCGCCGGCGCCGTGACCGGCTGACGTATGCCGCCGACGACCACCGTCCCGGTGCCGGCGCCCGATCCGGCGGCGCTGCGGCGCGGGCCGCGGCGGTGGGGCATCCTCCTCGCACGGATGTGGCGGCGGTCGCTGCGCTTCCGCACGACGCTCATCGCGGTGCTGACCACCGTCGTCGCGATCACGATCGCGTGCGTGTGGATGGCGGCGCAGATCCAGAACGACCTGTTCGCCTCGCGCAGCGCGCAGGTCCAGGCCGACGCCGCCCGTGCCGTCCAGATGGCGCAGGACTCGCTCAACGCGGAGCAGCCGGCCGCGGAGCGCTCGGCGCTCGAGGGCGTCATGTCGCGCACGTTCGACCTCCTCGTCGAGCAGTCGCGGACGTCGAGCGTCGTGTACCTGCGCATCGACACGTCGCCATCGTCGATCGCGCCCCAGGACGGCGGATCGCGCGACCTCGGCCGCGACCTCGTCAGCACGGGGCTGCGCGAGCGGGTCAGCACGTCGGACCAGCAGTGGTGGCAGTCGATCGAGCTGCGCTCCGAGGACGGCGGCACCGCGCCGGGGATCATGGTCGGCCAGGAGATCTCCGTCCCGCACGTCGGCGCCTACGCCGTCTTCTTCGCCTACGACCTCTCCGACTCCAACGACACCCTGGGCTTCGTCCAGCGCACGCTGTGGATCGCCGGCATCCTGCTCGTGCTCATCGTCGGGCTGATCACGTGGCTCGTGCTGCGCTCCGTCGCCGATCCGATCATCGAGGTGGCCGACAGGAGCCGCCGTCTCGCCGACGGGGACCTGAGCGTGCGCATCCCCGTCGATGGCGAGGACGAGCTGGCCGCCCTCGGGTCGTCCTTCAACCAGATGGCGGACAGCATCGAGGGGCAGATCGGAGAGCTGGCCGAGCTCTCGCTCGTCCAGCAGCGGTTCGTCTCCGACGTCTCCCACGAGCTGCGCACCCCGCTCACGACGATCCGACTCGCCGCCGAGATGATCAACGACCAGCGCGACGACCTCGACCCGACGACCGCGCGCGCGGCGGAGCTCCTCCACGCGCAGGTGACACGGTTCGAGGAGCTGCTGGGCGATCTCCTCGAGATCAGCCGGTACGACGCGGGGTCCGTGCAGCTCGAGCACGAGCCGACCGCGCTGGCCGCGCTCACGGAGGACGTCGTCGAGTCCATGCGGCAGCTCGCGGATCAGCGCGGCAGCGACCTGCGGCTCGTGACGCCGGGCGGCCACACCCCCGTCGAGATGGATCCGCGTCGCATCCGCCGCGTCCTGCGCAACCTCATCGGCAATGCGATCGAACACGGCGAGGGGCGGCCGATCGTGGTCACGGTCGACAGCGACGTCGACGCGGTCGCCGTCGGCGTGCGCGACCAGGGCCTCGGGATGAGCGAGGAGGACAGCCAGCGCGCGTTCGAGAGGTTCTGGCGTGCCGATCCTTCGCGCAAGCGGACGATCGGCGGCACCGGGCTGGGCCTGTCGATCGCACTCGGCGACGCGACGCTCCATGGCGGGGCGCTCGAGGTCTGGTCCAGGATCGGGGAGGGGACGAACTTCGTCCTCACGCTCCCGCGCGACCGCGACGGCCAGGTCGCCGGGCCTGGCCCCGTCCCGCTCGAACCCGTCGATCCGACCGCCGAGGTGATCTCGTGAGCGCGCGCAGCAGACTGATCAGGGCCGCGGCGCTCATCGTCGCGGGACTCGCCGTCCTGACGGCGTGCTCCGGCCTGCCGACGTCCGGGCCGGTCAATCCCGGCGTCCCGGCGGACGAGGTCCCTGACGAGCCGTTCCTGTACTACCCGGGAGGGCCGGCGGAGGACGCCACCCCCGAGCAGATCGTCAGCGGCTTCGTCGAGGCCGCGACGAGCCCGGCCGGCGACTGGTCGACGGCGCGGGAGTTCCTCACGCCGGAGTTCGCCACCGAGTGGGAGCCGGACGCGCACGTCACGATCGACGTTCCGAGCGGGCGCAGCTATGACGACGCGCGGTTCGAGGCCGAGGGCATCATCGACCTGACGGCCGAGCCCGTGGCGACGGTCGACACGCGCGGCG
>JBQDDT010000091.1:8779-11793 GCA_052092505.1 Microbacterium sp.
GGACGGCCGAACAGGACGAGACGGACCTCGCGTTCGAGCTCGTCGAGCAGGACGACGGTCAGTGGCGCATCTCGCGCGCGCCGGCAGGGATCGTCCTCGATCGCGATCACTTCCCGAACGTCTACAGCGACTTCAGCCTCTTCTTCTATGACGCGACGTGGCAGCGGCTCGTGCCCGATGTGCGCTGGTTCCCCGAGGGGACGGCGGAGACGCGCATCGTGAACGAGCTCCTCCTCGGTGCCGGCCCGTACACCGACGGCGGCGTCAAGAGCGCCTTCCCGAACGGGACGCGACTCGCCACCGGCGGCGTCGCGGTGGGCGACGACGGCTCGGCAGAGATCACGCTGTCCGACGATGTCGCCGGCGCGGACTCCGGGGTCGCCGCGCGCATGACCACCCAGCTGGCGGCCAGCCTCGAGAGCGTCGGCGTGCAGTCGGTGCGCATCAGGGTGGGCGACGACGAGCTCTCGGCCGAGGAGTTCGAGCCGATGTCGACGAAGCTCGACTCGCGCGCGCTCGTGCTCGCGGACACCGGGTACGACTCCGGCTTCGGATTCCTCGACGCCGGCGGTGCGATCGACGACCTCGACGTCGCGCAGGCCGCGGTCGACGCGCTCGGCGAGCGTCCGACGGCGCTCTCGCTGTCGGTGGACCGGCAGACCGTGATCGCCCAGACGACCTCGGGGGACGTCTGGCGGCAGACGGGCGACGGCGGCGACCGCCTCGACCAGCGCGACGGGCTGATCGAGCCGACGCTCGACCCGCAGGGCTTCCCGTGGAGCGTCGTCGGCGAGAGCCCGGACGAGCTGACCTCATACACTCCCGACTTCCAGCCGATCGAGATCGAGAACGCGTTCGCCGGGGCGAAGCGCATCTTCGCCATGAGCGCGTCGCCGGACGGTTCGCGGATGGCGGCGAGCGTCTCGACGCGCTCGGGGAACTGGGTCATCGTCGTCCCGATCATCCGCGAATCCGACGGGACCCCCACCGCCCTCGGGGACCCGGTGGGCCTCACGCGTCTCGATGGGCGGGGCACCGACGTCGCCTGGCTCGACTCCGCCACGGTGGGCGTCATCGCGCGCGATTCCGCCGGCCAGCAGGTCGTCTACCAGCAGATCGGCGGCCCATCGACGAAGATGGCGTCGGAGACCGGCGTCGTCGCGATCGAGGCGGGGTCGCAGCAGTCGCTCGGCCGCATCCTCGACGAGGACGGCACGCTCTACGTGCGGCGTGGATCCGCGTGGCAGGAGGCCGCCACCGGCGTGCAGGTCCTCGCGACCCAGCTGGGCGCCCCCGCGGGGTAGCGGCCTCCCTCACAGGGACTCCGCACCGGCGCGGGCCCTCCACAGCGGGGCGTCCGGCACTCACGGCTTCGGCCGGCTGCCGGAGCATGGTCGGATGACGACCGAGGCGGATCCGGGCTGGCCGGCCTCGGCGCGGCGCGCGTGGGAGGAGGCGGTCGCGCTGGCGCTCCCGGTCGCCTGCCCCGGCTGCGGCGCGTGGGGGAGGCCGCTGTGCGACGGGTGCCGAGCGCGGCTGGCGCCCGCGGTGGCGACGACCCACGCGGCCTTCGGCACCGTGACGACCGCGCTGTCGTTCGACGGGACCGCCGCGCGCGTCGTCCGCGCCGTGAAGGAAGGAGGGCGCACCGACCTGGCGCGCACGCTCGCCCCCGCGCTGCGCCTGGCGCTCGCCGAAGCCGTCGCGTCGCTCGACCGCGCCGCGTTCGTCCCCGTCCCGACGTCGCGTCGCGCCCTGCGTCGCCGGGGATACCGCGTGCCGGAGCTGCTGCTGCGCCGCGCCCGCGTCCCGTGGGTGCGGCTCATCGCGCCCGCTCGGTCGGTCGCCGACCAGCGCGCGCTCGGCCGCGACGCGCGGCGGCACAATGTCGCCGGCAGCCTGCGCGCGCGCCGGCCCGCGCGTGCCGGGGAGCCTCCTGTCATCGTCGTCGACGACGTCGTCACCACGGGAGCGACTCTCGAGGAGGCGGCCAGGGCACTCGCCGCCGCGGGTTTCGAGGTGGCGGGCGCCGTCGCGCTGGCCCGCACCCCGCGCGGGCCGTGACGGCCGGCCGTCCGCCCCGCCGGATCGGGTAGTGACAGGAGCGCGAGGCCGGGACTAGGTTTTAGGGAACGCGACGCCAGGTCGCCCGAAACAGGGTCGGCGACATCGCCGACCGGATGGGAGGCACCAATGGAGATCGACATCACGGGAGTCGGCGTGAGCATCAGCGACCGCTTCCGCTCCGTGGCCGACGAGAAGGCCGCCCGGATCGAGAACATCGCTCCTCGCGCCCAGTCTCTGGACATCAAGGTCACGCATCGCGTGCACCGCAACCGCGTCGAGGAGGAGACGGTCGAGCTCACGCTCCAGGGCAAGGGCCCCCTCGTGCGCGCTGAGGCCCGCGACGGCGACAAGTTCGCCGCGTTCGAGATGGCACTCGACAAGCTCATCGAGCAGATCCGCCGCGCGAAAGACAAGCGCGTGACCGCTCGGGTGCATCCGAAGCGCGCGCACTTCGAGAAGGGGACGGGATCCCTCGAGGGGCTCGACGTGCAGCCGGCGCCGGCCGACGTCATCCAGGCCGTCGCCACGGGGTCCGTCCCGACCGACCCGTCTGGCGAGGACGTCGAGGAGGAGTACTCGCCCGTCGTGATCCGGACGAAGAACTTCGAGCCGGAGTGGATGACGGTCGAGGAGGCCGTGGACCGGATGGAGCTGGTCGGCCACGACTTCTTCCTGTTCATCGACTCGCGCACCGATCACCCGAGTGTCGTGTACCGGCGCCGCGGCTGGGACTATGGCGTCATCTCGCTGACGACGCAGGCGCAGCCCGAGGCGGTCATGGCGAGCTGAGGACGCTCCGGACGGGGCGGGGAGACGGGGGAGGCCCCGGTTCCCCGCCCCGTCCCGTCCGGGGTGACCGCGCGGGCGATCAGTCGAACATGTCGCCGATCAGCCCGCCGAGGAGGAGACCGCCGACGGCCGGGCCGAGGATCCCGCCCCCGCCGCCT
>JBQDDT010000092.1:0-11718 GCA_052092505.1 Microbacterium sp.
ACCAGGGGCTTCGTGCTCGCATCGACCGGGGCGCTGGTGCTCGCGCTCGCCGCCTGCGGATCCGGCGATCCGCTCTCCGATGATGACGAGCGGGGAGGCGGCTCGGGCTCCGGCGACCCGATCGTCGTCGGCTCGCAGGCCTACCCCTCGAACACGATCATCGCCGAGGTGTACGCGCAGGCCCTCGAGGGCGCCGGCTACGACGTCGAGCGCCAGTTCAACATCGGCCAGCGCGACGCGTACCTCCCGTCGCTCGAGAACGGCGAGATCGGGCTGTTCCCCGAGTACACGGGCAATCTCCTGCAGTTCTTCGACGAGGGCACCGAGGCCCGCTCGCCCGACGACGTGTACGCGGCGCTCGCCGAGGCGCTGCCCGACTCGCTCGCGGCGCTCGAGTACGCGCCGGCGACCGACCAGGACTCGTACTCCGTCACGCAGGAGTTCGCCGCCGACAACGACCTCACGACGATCGCCGACCTCGCCGACGTCGACGGCACGCTGACGCTGGGCGGCCCTCCCGAGCTGGAGGAGCGTCCGTACGGCCCGAAGGGCGCGGCCGATGTGTACGGGCTCGACCTGGAGTTCTCGGCGACGGGCGACACGACGGTCGAGGCCCTCGTCGCCGGCGAGATCCAGGTGGGGAACGTCTACACGTCCGATCCGAAGATCGAGACCGAGGACCTCGTCCCGCTCGAGGACACCGACGGCCTGTTCCTGTCGTCCAACGTCGTCCCGATCGTCTCGAGCGATCTGGCGGACGAGCTCGCCGACGTGATCGACCCCATCAGCGCCGAGCTGACGGGGGACGAGCTCGTCGCGATGAATGTGCAGAACACCGAGGACCAGATGGAGGCGGAGGAGATCGCCACGGCCTGGCTGAGCGAGACGGGTCTCGTCTGACCCGCCGCCCCGCCCCGAACTACCCCTGCCGGTGCGATAATGTGCTCCAACCGCCTCGGTTTGGAGCACTTTCTCGCACCGGAACGGGTCGTCAGGCCTCGTAGGGCGTGGTGACGCGGAGGGAGACGCGGCGGCTGGCGTAGAAGGAGACGTTGACCTCGTGGACGACGCCGTCCACGCCGAGCAGGATCGCCTCGCGGAGCACGACCGGCTCGCCGACGGAGATCCGCAGGTGGCGCGCCAGCCGTTCGCTGGCGCTCAGCGCATCCACCCGAGCCTCGCACGCAGCGAGAGCGACGCCGAACGTCTGCGCGAACGACGTCGCCATGTCTCGGTCCGCCCGCCCCGCGGGCGAGGGACGGCGGTTCTCTCGTCCGCGCCAGTACGACGTGCGCAGCGCCAGGGGGGCGCCATCGAGCTCTATGCGTGAATCCGACAGAAGGTAGTGCTCCTCCGCCGGCGCGCCGAAGAGCTCGTCGAGCGCGGCCGTCGCCGGTGTCGTGGCCTCGTGAAGCGTGACCTGCTGGTAGCGCTCGACGGACGATGCCTGGTAGGCGAGCGGCAGGTCGATCGCGAAGTCCGCGAAGCGGGCGTCGACGGTCGTTCCTGCGCGCTGACGTCTTCGGAGGAGGCCGTCGACGGTGAGGTGGTTCAGCACCTCGCGCACCTCCGTGCGGCTGGCTCCCGTGGCCTCGCGCAGCTCGCCTTCGTCGATCGGACCGCCGTTCGCGCCGAGCGCGCGCACGCGGTCGCGGATCAGCGCGTAGGCGTGCCGGAAAGGGGGAGAAGACGGCATGAGGTCAACGATAGTGGCCATTCCGGCCGTGTTGCGGTCGATTACCCTCCCCGCGCATTTCCTCCCTGTGGCCGGGGATGACGGGGGACTCTCCCGCGTATTCCGAGCGGGGAATGCGGTGCCCTTCGGCCGCGTTCTCGACCGTCGTAGCATGAAGGCTCTGCACCCGAGGAGAGGCGAGAGCATGACGGCATGGCGCAGCTTCCGGCTCGACGTTCCGATCGATCCGGCGGCATCCGACGGCGATCTCGTCCAGGCGGCGGGGGACGCGACGACGCGGGGCGAGCTGCACGGGCGGCACGCCGCCGAGAAGATCGCCGCCAATCTCGACCTGATCGACCGCATCATCGCCGACCACCCGGGCTTCGGTCGTGAGGACTTCGACGCGCTCGTCGCGCGCAATCGCCCGTTCGCGACCGCCGAAGACGCCGACCTCGCCGAGACGGTGGCCGGGATCGCGACCGGATCCGGGCAGAGCGAGGCGAGCATCTGGGGGCTGAACCTCCCGGCCCACTTCCTCCTGGGCCGGATCGCCCAGGAGTGCTCGCAGCTGTACGTCGGCCCTGGCAGGGCAAGCGGATCCTTCCTCGCCAAGACGCGCGACTTCCGCGCCGATCGGTCCTTCGCGCAGGTCTTCGTCGCGACCGACCACGGCGACGGGGTCCGCACCATCGCGGGTCACACCGCCGGTTCGGTCACGTGGCCGGGCAGCGGACTCACGTCGCACGGCGTCGCCTACTCCACCTCAGGGGTGTGGTCGGATCGCGTGGTCGCCGACGCCGCCAGGGCCGAGTCGTCGTGGCTCCTGTTCAACGGCGACGTGATCGCCCGCCGCGCCCGCAGCGCGCGTGAGTTCGCCGATCTCGCGGCCGCGCAGTCGCGGATCGTCGGCATCAACCTCGTCGCCGCCGACGCGACGGAGGCATACGGCGTCGAGCTCACGGCTGATGACGCGTCGATCCGCCCCGCCGACGACGGCCGCCTCGTGCGCACGAACCACTACGTCACGACCGACGGCGAGTTCGGGCGGATCGGCCCTCGCGAGGGCGAGTACGAGAACACCTTCCGGCGCGAGCGCTTCCTCGAGTCGGCCACGGAGGGCGACGGCCGCGACCGCGGACTCGCCGAGATCGAGCGCATCGTCGAGACCGCCCCGATCTGCCGCGAGGCCGAGCCGGGTTCCGAGAGCGTCTCCGAGTACACCTCGATCGCCGACATCGCCGACGGCGCCTTCGTCTTCCGCTTCTCCGACTGACCACCCAAGGACACCCCATGAAGACCCGCCCCCTCATCGCCGCCGTGTCCGGCGTCGCCGCCATCGTCCTGCTCGCCGGCTGCAGCTCGGCTGTCACGGGCGGCGGCTCAGACGGCGCGGACCGCGATACGCTCCGGATCGGCCTGTCGGGCGGGGTGAACACGCTCGACCCGCACAACACGGCGAGCGTCGGCAGCGACCTCTCGGTGATCGGCTCGATCTACTCGTCGCTCGTGCACCGGACGGCCGACGGCGAGATCACGGCCGATGCCGCCTCCTCCTGGGAGCAGACCGAGCCGACGACGTGGACGTTCGAGCTCGACCCCGACGTCACGTTCAGCAACGGCGACGCGCTCACCGCCGACGATGTCGTGTGGAACTTCGAGCGCGTCCAGGATCCGGACCGCGCCCTGCGCCTGCAGTCCTTCTTCACGAACGTGACCGACGTGACCGCCGAGGGCGACACGACCGTGACGATCCACACGGAGAAGCCCGATGCCGACCTCCTCCAGAGCATGTCGTTCTTCTACCTCCTCGACCCCGCGTGGGCGGAGGACAACGACCCGTCGGCCGATGCGATGGGATCCGGTCCGTACGAGCTGACGGACTACACACCGAAGGGGGCGCTCAGCCTCGCGGCGCGTGACGACTACTGGGGCGAGCCAGCCGCGATCCCGACGGTCGAGTACGCCGACCTCGGCAACGCGGAAGCCGAGGTCAACGCGCTGCAGGCGGGCGAGATCGACCTCGTCAGCAGCCTCGCGCCGAAGGACATGGAGCGCTTCGAAGGCGATGACGCGGTGACGATCGACGCGCTCGAGTCCAGCAGGGCCGCGTTCGTGAAGTTCAACACGCGGCTGGACCCCGTCTCCGACGTGAAGGTCCGTCAGGCGCTCAACTACGCCGTCGACAAGCAGGCGATCATCGACAGCATCATGCGCGGCACGGTGGACCCGAGCAACGGCCAGATCCTGACCGAGAACTTCACGGGCTACGACCCCGATCTGGAGGCCTACCCGTACGACCCCGACAAGGCGCGCGCGCTGCTCGCGGACGCGGGCTACAGCGACGGTCTCGAGATCGCACTCGAATACCCGACCGACCAGTACGTCGAGGGAGAGGCGATCGTGCAGGCGGTCGCCGCGCAGCTCGAGGAGGTCGGCGTGACGGTGAAGACGTCCACGGCGCCGTTCGACGTGTGGCTGTCGAAGTACGTCGAGGAGGGCGACATGGCCCAGAGCATCTACATCACGCAGTCGTGGCAGACGACGAGCGGATTCCTCGGACTGTTCGAGCAGTCGAGCCCCTACGCGTACTGGGACGACGACGAGTTCACGAAGCTCCTCGACGCCGCCCGCTTCGCCGAGACGCCCGAGAAGCAGGACGCCGCCTACGCCGAGACCCTCGCGTACTTCCGCGAGCAGGCGCCCGTGCTCTTCCTGTTCCCGCAGCCTGCGATCTATGGCACGAACGCCGCGCTGGAGTGGACGCCGTCTCCCGACGGATGGATCCTGCCGTACGACATGAGCTTCACCGGATGAGGCGAGGCCCGACCACGGTGGCCACCCCCTGCCAGGGGGTGGCCACCGCATGATCTCCTACCTGGTGTGGCGTGTCTGCGCAGCCGTCCTCGTGGTGCTGGCCGTCACGACGACGGCCTTCGTCGCGCTGCATCTCTCGGGCGACCCCGTCCTCCTGCTCGTGCCGGCAGGGGCGCCACCGGAGGTCATCGAGGCCACGCGGCACGCGCTCGGCTTCGACCGGCCGTTCCTCGTCCAGTTCGGCACGTTCGTCGCGCAGGCGTTCCAGGGGCGCTTCCCCGACAGCATCGTCACGGGCCAGCCGGCGATGGACCTCGTGCTCTCGCGTGTGCCGGCCACGCTCGACCTCGCGATCGTCGCCACCATCGGCGGCGTCGTGCTCGGACTCGTCCTCGGATGGCTCGCCGGCGGAGTGCGAAGCCGCGTCGTCCGGGGGATCGCGACGTCGATCACCTCCCTGCTGCAGGCGACACCCGCGTTCTTCATCGCCGTGATCGCCGTTCTCGTGATCTCCGTCAACCTGCGGCTGCTGCCCACGGGCGGATCGGGCAGTCCGGAGCAGCTCGTGCTCCCCGGCACCGTGCTGGCCCTGTCGATGGCGCCGAGCATCGCGCGCGTCTTCCGCGGCACGCTCGTCGACGTGCGCGACGAGGACTTCGTCTTCGCGCTGCGGGCGCGTGGGGTGCGCGGACCGCGCGTCGTGGCACGTCACATCCTGCCCAACTCGTCCCTGCCCGTCGTGACGGTGCTCGGGATGGAGTTCGGTGCCCTCCTCGGCGGGACGGTCATCATCGAGCAGATCTTCTCGTGGCCCGGCGTCGGCCGGCTCATCGTCGACTCGATCTTCCAGAAGGACTTCCCCGTGGTGCTGGCGGGCGTGGTGTTCCTCAGCGCGGCGCTCGCGCTGCTGAACATCGTGGTCGACCTCGTCTACGTCCTGATCGACCCACGGGTGCGGCTGACGGGAGGCGTCAGATGAACCGGTTCCGCACCGTCCGGCGCCGGATCGCCGCGCACGACGCCGGCCTCGTCATCGGCATCGCCGCGACCGCACTCGTCCTGCTGGCCGTGACGATCGGACCGATGCTGCTGCCGCACGATCCGCTCGCACAAGATCTCTCGGCGGCGACCGTGCCACCGGGGACGACGACCGAGCGCGGGCTCCACCTGTTCGGGACCGACGACCTCGGTCGGGACATCTTCGCCCGCACCCTCGCCGGAGGGCGGATCCCCATTCTCGTCGGCCTCGGCGCGGTCGTCTGCGGCGGGCTCGTCGGGACGACGCTCGGCCTGATCGCGGGCTTCGTCGGCGGCTGGGTCGATAACGTGCTCTCCCGGCTGGCCGACGTGCAGCTGTCACTGCCGTCGATCCTCATCGCACTGACGCTCCTCGCGTTCTCCGGCCAGAACATCGCGATGCTCATCGCGGTGATCGCCGTGACCGGCTGGCCCACCTACTTCCGTCTCATCCGCTCGGCCGCGATCCAGCTGCGCTCCCGGCCGTTCGTCGACGCCGCGGTCGCCTCGGGGCAGCGTCGGGGCTCGATCCTCCTGCGGCACCTGCTGCCGAACGTGCGGGTGCTCCTGGTCATGTCGATCACGCTTGACTTCTCGCGTGCGATCCTCATGGAGGCGGGGCTCAGCTTCCTCGGCCTCGGCGTCTCGCCTCCGGCGCCCGACTGGGGCCTGATGGTCTCGCAGGGCCAGTCGCAGCTGACGATCGCGTGGTGGATGGCGACGTTCCCCGGCATCGCGATCGTCGTGCTCGTGCTCGCCGTGAACCTGATCGGCGACTGGCTGAGCGCGCGTCGCGAGGTCGTCGCGGCCCGGCCGGAGCGGCAGGTGGCCGGATGAGCGCGCTTCTGTCGGCGACGGGCGTCGCCGTGACGTACCCCGGCGGCCACCAGGCCCTGCGTGGAGTCGACGTCACGGTCCCGTCCGGCGCGGTGACGGCCGTGATCGGCGAGTCGGGCAGCGGCAAGTCGACCTTCGCGCGCGCCGCGCTCGGCATGCTCCCCGTCGGAGCGCGATCGCGAGGCGAGCTCTCCTTCGAGAGCGAGTCGCTCACGGCGATGGCACCTGCGCGCTGGAGGGCGCTGCGCGGACGCGCCATCGGCTACGTTCCGCAGGATCCCGCGACGAACCTCGACCCCCTCCAGCGCGTCGGATCGGCGCTGCGCGAGGCCCTGCGTGCGACCGGGGGCACGGCCGACGCCGGCGCCGTACGGGAGCTCCTCGCCTCGGCGGGTTTCGACGACCCGAACCGGATCGCACGTCGCTACCCGCACGAACTCTCGGGCGGGCAGAGGCAGCGCGCGCTCATCGCCCTGGGGCTCGCCGGCGGCCCGCGGCTCGTCGTGGCCGACGAGCCGACGAGCGCGCTCGACGTGACGGTTCAGAAGGAGATCCTCGATCTGCTGTGTGCGCGCGCCACCGCTGACGGCTCCGGGCTCCTGCTCATCACGCACGACATCGCGATCGCACGCGAGCGGGCGCACCACGTCGTCGTCCTGCGCGGTGGCGAGGTCGTCGAGCAAGGCGCGCCGAACCGGCTCGGCTCCGACCCGTACACGCGCGAGCTGCTCGGCGCGTCATCGCGCCTCATCGCGGCGCCGGCGCCGGCCGCTGCCGAGAGCCCGGTCCTCCTCTCCGGCTCAGGGCTCGCCAAGACCTTCGGATCCCGCCGGAACCGCCTGACGGCGCTGAGCGACGTCTCGTTCGAGCTGCGTCGTGGAGAGACCCTCGGGATCGTGGGGCAGTCGGGGAGCGGGAAGACCACCCTCGCGCGAGGCATCCTGAGGCTGCTCGCACTCGATGGCGGCGAGCTGACGGCTGATGATGGGGCGCTCGATGTGCGTGGGGCGCGTGGGGCGCGGCTGCGCACCTACCGGCGCCGCGTCCAGCCGGTGTTCCAGAATCCCTATGCTTCGCTCGACCCCACGTACACGGTCGCCCGCACGCTCCGCGAGGCCGTCCGGCTCGGCGGTGAGACGGACACCCCGACGCGCATCGACGAGCTGCTCGGCCTCGTCGGCCTCGATCCCGAGCACGCCTCGCGTCTTCCGCGGGAGCTCTCCGGCGGCCAGCAGCAGCGCGTGGCGATCGCCCGCGCACTGGCCTTCGCCCCGGAGGTCATCGTCCTGGACGAGGCCGTGTCGGCGCTCGACGTCATCGTGCAGCAGAGGGTGCTCGATCTGCTCGCCCGGCTTCAGCGGGAGCTCGGCGTCGCCTACGTGTTCGTCTCGCACGATCTCGCGGTCGTCCGGCAGGTCGCACACCGGATCATGGTGATGCGCGGCGGCGAGGTCGTCGAGACGGGGGAGACCGCGGCCGTGTTCGACGATCCGCAGCATGCCTACACGAGGCAGCTGCTCGAGGCGATCCCGGGCGGCGTCCCGGCGGAGGGAGACGCGTGAGCGCTGGCAGGTACCGGATCGGGATCGACGTCGGCGGCACGTTCACGGACTTCGTCGTCGTGGATCTGACGGGCACCAGACCGGCGGTCTCGTTCAAGGTGCCGAGCACGACGGGCGATCCCGCCGAGGCGGTGCTCGAGGGACTCGCGCATGCGACGGGCGAGATCGTCGACGTCGCCGAGGTCGAAGCCATCGTGCACGGCACGACGATCGGGCTGAACGCGATCGTGCAGCGTCGCGGTGCGCGCGTGGGGCTCGTCGTGACGCGCGGCTTCCGCGACGTCATGCAGCTGACCCAGCGGCTCCCCGAGGAGTACAACCTGCGCCAGCCGCACCTGCCCTCCCTCGTCGCGCGGGCCGACATCGTCGAGATCGAGGCGCGCCTCGACGCGCACGGCGCGATCCTCGCGCGCCCGGATGCCGCCGAGCTCGATCGTGTCGCCACGTGGCTGCGGGACCGCGGGGTCACGTCGGTCGCGCTGTCCGTCCTGCATGGCTACGCCGACCCGGCGTTCGAGACCGCCATCGCCGAGGAGCTCGCCCGTCGTCTCGATGGCCCGCCGGTCTCGGCCGCCGCCGCGATCTGGCCGCAGATCCGCGAGTACGAACGCACAGCCCTCGCCACCATCAACGCGTATGTCGCGCCGCTCATGATCCGCTATCTCGACGCGCTGCGGGAGGGCATCCGCGAGCTGGGACTCACCGCACCGCTGTTCGTCACGACGAGCGCCGGCGGCTGCGTCGGCGTCGAGTCCGCGATCGCGCGGCCCGTCGAGACGCTCCTGTCGGGGCCCGCATCCGGCGTCATGGCAGCGGCGCTGCTCGCGCGCGCCTCCGGAGCCGACCTGCTCTCGCTCGATATGGGTGGCACCTCGACCGACATCTCGGTGATCGCGAGCGGGGAGCCGGCGTTCGCCACCCGCAGCGAGGTGGGCGGGATCCCGCTCATCACCCCCGTGGTCGACGTCAACGCCGTCGGCACGGGCGGCGGATCGCTCATCTGGGTCGACGGGCAGGGCATGCTCCGCGTCGGGCCGGGGAGCGCTGGCGCGGAGCCCGGCCCGATCGCCTTCGGCCGCGGCGGGGAGCAGCTGACGCTGACCGATGTGTATCTGCTGGCAGGGATCCTCTCTCCCGAGGCTTTCGAGCACCGCTTCGGCGCGCTCCGCCTCGATCGCGCTCGCGAGGAGGCGGAGCAGATCGCCCGCGAACTCGGCTATGACGGGCCCGATCCCGTGACGTTCGCGACCGCCGCCGTGCTCGAGCTGTCGACGACGCTCGCAGCCAGCGAGCTGCAGAAGATGCTCGCCCGCCACGGGTACACGGCGTCCCAGTTCTCGATCGCGCCCTTCGGTGGGGCGGGCCCCGTCGCCGGTGCGCTGCTGGCGGACGAGGTCGCTGCGCGCGAGGTGCTGGTGCCTCTCAACGCCGGGACGTTCTGCGCGCTCGGAGCCGCGTGGTCAGACATCCGCCGCGAGATCATCCGCGGAGTGGGGCGCCCGCTCGCCGAGAGCGCGTCGGCGGTGGCGCGCCTCGAGGCCGATCTGCGAGGCGAGGCTCTCGCTTGGGCGGTGGCGCAGCTGGGGACGGCCGCGACCGAGACGACGATCGCCTGCGAGACGAGCTTCACCGCGCGCTACCGGGGGCAGGCGTACGCGCTCGCCGTGGGTCTCGTCGCCGGCGAGGACGTCTCGGTCGACCTCCTCGCCGAGCGGTTCCACGCCGCGCACGTCGCGGAGTTCGGCTATCGCGACGACGCGTCGCCGATCGAGGTCATCGCCGTGCGCGCGCTCGTCACCGCGTCGGCGCCCGGCGTGCCGAATCTCGAGGCGAGTCCCGAAGACGACCGCGCCGGAGCCCGCGTGGCGAATCGACGGATGCTCGTGAGCGGCGCCTGGCGCACCGTCCCGGTGCTCGGGGCGGCCGACGTCGGGGAGATGATCGACGGCCCCGCCGTCTTCGACCTGCCCGACTCGACCGTGCTGGTCCCGGACGGCTGGCGGGCTTCCGGCGGCGACGGGGTGATCCGTCTCTCGCGCACGATGGCAGGGGCGAACGGCGGTCGCGCCGTGGAGGAGGACGCATGACGAGGGCTGAGGCGACGCGCACCGTCCACGCACCGGCCGTGGCGGCGCGACTGCAGGCGATCGCCGTCGAGATGAGCTACACGATCAAGCGCACGAGCCGTTCGCTCTACGTGAAGGACGGTGAGGACTTCTGCGCGTCCGTCGCCGGTGTCGACGGGCAACTGCTGGCAGCCCCGGACTCCGTCGGATCGACCCTCCTGACGATCGTCGACGTCTCGGCGGCCGTGGCGGCCGTGGGGGAGGTCGGACCGGGCGATGTGCTCATCACGAACGACGCGCACAGCTCGCGTGGGCTCAGCACGCACCTTCCCGACATCCACGTCGTCGCCCCGTACTTCCACGACGGCGAGCTCGTCGCCTACGGCTGGGCGTTCATCCACTGCTCCGACATCGGCGGGCGCGTGCCATCGAGCGTCTCGCCTTTCAACACGACGGTGTACGAGGAGGGGCTTCAGATCCCTCCGACGCTCCTCTCGCGCGCTGGTGAGCTCAACGAACCGCTCCTCGACCTCATCCGACTGAACACCCGCACCGCGGAGGCGAACGTCTCAGACATCAAGGCGATGCTCGCGGGGCTGCGCGCCGGGGAGCGGGAGGTCGGCGCGCTCGTCGACCGCTTCGGACGCGAGGAGTTCGTGGCGATCCAGCGGGAGCTGCAGGACGGCGCGGCCGACCACGCGCGTGCGCTGTTCCGCACCCTGCCGGCGGGGACGTACCGTTTCAGCGACTTCCTCGACGATGACGGGATCACCCGCCACCCGGTCCGCTTCCAGGTGGAGACGACGATCCGTGAATCCGGCGATGTCGTCATCGACTTCACGGGGACCGATCCGCAGGTCGCCTCCGCGTACAACATCGTCAGTCACGGCCAACCGCATCCCATGGTGACCGGCCGCATCCGCTCCGTGCTGCAGACGCTCGACCCGGCGACCTCCGTGCACGGAGGGCACACCGGCGCGCTCACCGTGATCGCGCCGGAGGGCTCGGTCGTCAATGCGCATCGCCCTGCGGCCATGGGGGTGCGCCACGGCTCGGCCGTGCGGGTCTCCGATGCGGTCGGCGGGTGCTTCGCTCTCGCCGCGCCGCGCGTCATGCCAGCCGCCGGAAGCGGCGTCGTCATCCCGATCGTCGTCTCCGAGGCACACGATCACGGGCGCTCGTCCCAGGTGCTCACACGCATCTTCGGCGGCTTCGGCGGCGCGCACAGCCTCGACGGCCACGACGGCAAGGACAACAGCTACTCCAACCTCGCCTCGAGCCCGATGGAGTCGTCGGAGTCGGAACTGCGCGTGCGGGTCGTCGACTACTCGCTGCGCCCCGATTCCGGTGGACCGGGTCGCTGGCGCGGCGGTGCGGGGCGGCAGCTGACGTTCGAGATCCTCGCGGACGGCACGCAGATCCTGGGGCGCGGGCTCGAGCGGTTCACCTTCCGCCCGTGGGGCTTCGCCGGCGGTCTTCCGGGCGAGAAGATGGAGCTCGTCCTCAACGAGGGAACGTCGCGGGAGCGCCGTCTGGGCAAGATCGACGTCCTTCCCGTCGAGCGGGGCGACACCGTCACGTTCCGTGCCCCGGGCGGCGGCGGATGGGGCGACCCCTTCCTGCGCGATCCGCGTGCCGTGCTCGCCGACATCGAGGCGGGTCTCGTCTCGGTCGAGGCCGCGCGGGACCAGTACGGGGTCGTCCTCCGCGACGGGAGCGTCGACGCGGAGGCGACCGAAGCGGC
>JBQDDT010000093.1:0-11689 GCA_052092505.1 Microbacterium sp.
TACCGCGTGGGAGGCGCACGGATCGTCGAGGACGTCACGATGGACGTCAGAGCCGGCGAGGTGCTCGCGCTCGTCGGGCCGAACGGGGCGGGGAAGTCGACGCTTCTCGGCCTGCTCGCCGGCGACCTCGCGCCGTCGTCCGGCTCCGTCGCGCTCGCAGGGCGCCCCCTGCCGGAGCACGCGCCGAAGGCGCTCGCCCGCACCCGTGCCGTCCTCCTCCAGGCGAACCAGGTCGCGTTCTCGTTCACCGCGCGCCAGGTCGTCGAGATGGGGCGCTCGCCCTGGGTCGGCACGCCGCAGGCCGACGACGACCCGCGGGCGATCGCCGACGCCGTGGCGGTGACCGACACGGGTCACCTCCTCGAGCGGATGTTCCCGACCCTCTCCGGAGGGGAGAAGGCGCGCGTCTCCCTGGCGCGCGTCCTGGCGCAGGAGACGCGGATCGTGCTGCTCGACGAGCCGACGGCGGCCCTCGACCTGCGTCATCAGGAGCAGGTGCTGCGGATCGCGCGGGCGCTCGCCGCGGACGGGCGCGCGGTCGTGGTGGTGCTGCACGACCTCTCCCTCGCGGCGGCGTATGCGGACGAGATCGCGGTGCTCCACGGCGGGCGCCTCGTCGCCCGCGACGCCCCGGCGGCGGTGCTCACGGCCGAGCGGGTCGAGGCGGTCTACGGCACGCCCGTGCGCATCCTCGAGGATCCGGGCACCGGCGCCCCGATCGTCCTCCCTCGTCGCGACGCGGGGCCCTGACGCGCGAGCCGGCGTCGGGCGGGCTCAGCGGCGGACCAGGTCGACGCCGGCCGCCGCGAACTGGCGCAGGGTCGCGTCGGGAAGGAACGCGCGCGTGAGGGCGGTGCCGATGCGCGGGAGGTCGCCCTCGTCGCGGTAGAGCAGGTAGATCGGCTCGTAACGCGGATTGAACTTCTTCTTGAACGTGTGCAGCGACCGGAATCCGTACACCGGCTCGAGCATCTCCCCGATCCGCCCGAGCAGCACCGCGACGGTCCCGTCGTCCGGGGTCGACTCGTGCGCGAGGGGAGCGCCGGAGAGGGAGAGGATGTCGGCGCCCTCCTCCGCGAACGCCTTCGCCGACGAGCCGATGAGGAACTCCATCACCGGGCCGAACCCGCCGTCGCGTCGCCGCATCAGGTCGAGGGTCCAGCCGCGCACTCGACCACCGGCGCCGTAGACGGGCAGCCAGCTCAGCACGCCGTCGACGTCGCCCTCGGCCGAGACGGCGATCGCCAGCCGGACCTCGGGGTCCTCCGCCTCCTGGAGCGTCCCGAGGGTGAAGCGCATCTCCGGAAGCCCCTTGTCGCCCACCCACGATTCCGAGATGGCGCGGATCTGCTGGCGCACGCCCCAGGAGAACTCGCCGAGGCGCCCCATCCGGAACTCGACCTGCTCGCGGTCCGCGCGACTGAAGGACTGGCGCACCTTGGCCCACGCCTTCCCCTGGAAGGTGAGCTCCGGCAGGTCGACGATCGTGTCGTCGGCGACGGTCAGCGCCCGCCAGCCGGGCGGCACGGACGTGCGCGTCGCCTCCGACGCGCTGAAGAAGCAGGGGACGAGCGCCCGCTCCTCGGCATGCGCGATGAACTCACGCACGGAATCGGCGCGCCCCGACTCGTCTCCGAGCGGATCGGCGAGGACGATCGCGACGCCGCTGTGCACCTGGAGGGGGATGATGCCGCGCGAGGTCCTCAGGTGCTGCATGCCCTCCCACGTCGTCATCCACGACAGGGTCCCGCCGCCGTGCGTTCGGATCGTGTCCGTGACCTCGTCGAGCGTCACGGGCTCGCTTCCGAGCGTGCGCGCCCTGCGCCAGGTCCGGAACGCGCGGCGGGTGGCCAGGAGGAAGGCGCCGAACGCGAGCCAGAGGACGCCCGCGCCGACCGAGACGTCGAGGTCCCCGACGGCGTCGGCGGCCTCGGCGGGGAACAGCATCCGGATCGCGAGGGCGAGCACCCCGATCAGGACGTTGAGGATGGCGAGGAGCAGCGCGACGATCCATCCCCACCGTCGTCCTCGGCGCAGGCCGATCGCCGCGATCACGAGCACGACGGTGTCGAACACGGCGTCGGCGACGGATGCCGCGGCCAGCTCTGTGCTCCCCAGAGGCCCGCTCGTCGGCACGAGCATGACGATGAGCTGGACGACGCCGAGCGCGAGGAGCGTCACGGAGGCAAGCAGCCGCTGCTCGGGCACCGTCGTCCTCTGGATGCGGAAGGAACGGTCCACGGCGAGGACGAGCGCGATCGCGATGGCGTGCTCGACGTCGGCCAGGGTGCCGAGGAACAGCAGGCTGACGGCGGCGAAGGCGAACAGCACGACCCATGCGCGCTGTCGCCATGGGGCGACGAGCAGGCCGATCGCCGCGGCGACGCAGGCCATCGTGCCTCCGGAGGCGCCGACGTCCAGATGACCCGCCAGCTCCTGCGCCCACGGCCACGGGAGCAGCCGTGCGCCCGTGAGGACCAGTGCGGTCGCGCAGATCGCGAACAGCTGTCCGATCCCGTAGTAGAGGAGCGCGACGCGCGATCCCCGGCGGTACTCGAGGTACGCCATGCCGAAGAACCCGATGATGGTCGGGATGAAGACCCACGGCCGGACGACGAGGAACGTGCCGGTGATCGGCGTCCACCATCGCCCCGCCTCGAACGACGGCAGCCCGTACGCCACGACGTCGAACCAGGGGCGGTCGCCGATCGCGCTCCAGAGGCCGCCCGTGGCGATCCCGATGATCAGGAGGAGCGCGACGAACGACAGCGTGGCCGGCATCCGGCGAAGCACGGCGAGCGGTCCGGACGGCGTGGTGCTTCCTGAGGCGGTCACGGTCGTCACGCTATCAATCGGCTGAGAGCGGCGCCATGGTTCGGCCTCGATCGCCGGCGGCTCACTGCTGCGCGCCGGGGGCGAGGCGCGCGTAGACGACGAAGTTGTCCGGCGCCGAGGTCGCGCCCTGCTCGTAGTAGCAGGTGATGAGCACGAGGCGCCCTGGCGACGTCGTCCAGAGGTCGTCGATGTCCGGCAGCTCGGTCTTGTCGTAGCGCTCGAGGGCCTGCACGAGGTACACCACCGTGCCCTCCTCGGTGTCGACGAGCAGCTCGTCCCCCACCTGGAGCGTGCTCGCGTCCTGCGCGCGATCGACGAGCGGGTCGAAGACGGACGTGCCGGCGGCCGAGCTGTGGCCGGCGAGGTAGACCGTCTCGGTCGCGTCCGAGCCAGCGAGTCCGTAGTCCTCGAGCCAGTACGCCGCATCGACCGTGGGAGGGCGGATCACGCCGGAGTCGTCGACCGCGAGCCCTCGCACGTCGGCCGCGAAGTCGATCACGGGGATGCGCAGGCGCTCCGGCTCGGCCTGCGGCACGGGCTCCGCCGCGATCGCGTCGTCGTCGACGGCGTGCCGTTCCGGCGGCGGTGCGGCCTGCGCCGGCGTGAGCATGCGCCACACGCCGACGCCGATGAGCGCGAGGCCGGCGACGACCGCGGCGGCGACGACCAGGCGCCAGATCAGGCGGCTGCGCGGCGTCCTCGTCGGCTCGCTCACGCCGCTCCTCCCGGCGCCTGCGGCTTCCGCCGGGAGCTGAGCAGGACGAGCGCGGCGGCGGCGAGGATCAGCAGGCCGGCGCCCAGGAGCATCAGCTGCTCGGCGGGTGTCAGGGAGAGGCCGCTCGTCGGCGTCGTCGGCAGAGCCGCCTGCGGGCCCTCGTCCACGACCACGGGAGCCGGAGGATCGTCCGCGGCGCCGGCGGAGACGGCCTCGCCCTCGATGACGACCTCGACCCAGCCGGTGAGGGCGCCGTCCTCGTCGGTGAAGGCGAACCGGTACTCGCCGGCGCCCATCCGTCCGATGTCGATGCGCAGCTCGCCCTCGTCGTCGACGCGGATCCAGTCGACCGGCGTCTTCGACGGGTACACGTGCAGGAAGAACCAGTCGCCCGGGTCCGCACCCGGCACGGTGACGGAGGCGATGTCGTCCTCGATGCGGACGGTCAGCCCGCCGTCGTTGGCGCCGGTGAGGTCGTCGATCGAGTCGACGGGCGCATCCGGCGCCGTGTTCGGCTTCGGCGCGGACGGCGTCGCGGACTTCGCGCTCTTCGCCTTCTCGGCGCCCCGCTTCTCGGATGCGGCGTCCTTCGACGCGTCGGGGCTCGTCGCGGCCGGCAGCGTCGAGCCGCCCGTCGCACCGCCCCCCGGCGTCGACGGCGGCTGCGCTCCGGGCTTCGGCGACGTCGGATCAGGCGACGTCGAGCCGCCGCCCGGCTTGCCCGGCTCCTCCGTCGGAGGCTCGGGCACCGTGATGTCGGGGTCGGGCGCCCGGCTCGCCTCCGGTGCGGCCCAGGTCAGCGTGTTCAGGAACAGCTGCGTGCTCGACATCGACCAGGTGCGCACGTCGACGGCGGGGGAGGAGCCATGCAGCGACAGGAACGCGTTCCGGCTGTCGCCGCGCTGCGCGATCGCGATGCCGGACCCGACGCGGGTGATCTCCTCGTCGGCGCGGGTCGCGGCCTGCGCCTCGGTCGCGTCCGCGCCCTCGCTCCCCGCGGCGTCCGCGTCCTCCTCGGCCGGGGGAGCGTCGGCGGCGTCCGACTGCGCCGGGTCGTCGGCCGGCGTCTCCTCGCCGGCGTCCTGGGCGGCGTCGTCGGCGTCGCGGAGCGTCACGACGTCGGCGAGCACCGTCACATCGCCGCCGGTGAGGTCCTCGAACCACGCGTAGTACTTGGGCCCGTTCTCCGCCTCGTTCTGGATGATGACGTCGCCGGATCCGAAGGCCTCGGTGCTCAGCGCGCCGCCCTGGAAGATCTCGTGATCCGCGACGACCCGGTAGCCGGTGGCCGCCAGCGAGCGGTCGTTCGCCGACTCGCGGACGCCGGGGCTCCCCGTGGCGCGGCCGAGCTGGGCGATCCCGCTGTTCGCCGAGGCGCCGAGGTCGAGCCATACGACGCCCGTCCCGGCGGCGTCGGCGTCGTCGACGAACGACCGCAGCGTCGCGTCGTCGACGGGCCTGGGCGCGTCCCAGACGACGACGTCGTAGTCGGCCGCCGAGACGTCGTCCGTCAGCTCCGTCCTGCTCTCCGCGGCGAAGCCGTTCTCCCCCAGCAGCGCCGACGTGCGCTCGCCGTTGTCGCCGAGGACGAGCGCGCGCTGCAGCTTCGCGAGTCGGTAGTCGACCCTCGTGGTGAGCGCGGCGCGCACCTCGGCCGGGTCCGACACGGACTCGCGGTAGCCGTCCGCCGTGACGCGCAGGCGGTACTCGCCGGCGGGCAGGCCGTCGATGCGGTAGGCGCCGTTGTCGCCCGTCGTGGTCGTGATCTCCTGGCCGACGACCTGCACGCGGGCTCCCGCGACCGGGTCTCCGCTCGCGGAGTCGGCGACGCTGCCGCGGAGGGCGCCCACCGTGATCGGCGTCATCGTCATGGTCGTCGTGGCGAAGCTCGGTCCGTCGACGACGACCCCGGCGCTCGTGGCGTCCTCGTAGCCGAAGCGCGTCGCCGTGAAGGTGTACGTCCCCGGCTCGAGGCGCGCGGTGAAGCGCCCCTGCTCGTCGGTGGTCCACGTCTCGCCGCGGTCGTCGAACGCGACGGTGGCGCCGGCCACGGCCTCGCCCGTCTCGGCGTCGCGGATCACGCCGTGCACCCCGGACTCGCCGAGCACCGACGCGACCGCCGCGTGCACGTCGATCCGGCCGTGCCCGTACCCGGCGTCTGGGCCCTCGGAGTCGTCCGGCCGCCACGCGGTCGTCTCGAGCGCCTCGGCGATCCGGTCGACGGAGAGCCCCGCCTGCGCCGAGCGGATCAGCGCGACGGCGCCCGCGACGTGCGGGGTCGCCATCGACGTCCCCGTCGACTCGACCCACACCCCGCCGGGCATCGACGAGAACACGGCCGTGCCCGGCGCCGAGGCGTCCGGCTTGACGAACGCGTCCGGCCAGCCGTACTCCTCGGCGACGGAGGAGGGCCACGACGTCGTCGCGCCGCAGGAGCCGGGATCGACCTCGTCGCCTGAGTCGGTCATCCCCACGGCGAACGCCTCGTAGACGTCGCCGGGGCTCGACGTGCCCGTCGGCCCGCACGGATCGTTGCCGATCGCGATCGCGGGGAAGACGCCGGCCTGCCGCAGGTTCCGGATGATCGGGACGAACGTCTCGTCGTACCCGGACGATCCCAGCGACATGTTGATGACGTCGGCCGGCCGTCCCGCAGGATCGCCGTTCGCGTCGAAGGGGTCCATCGCCCACTGCATGCCGGCGAGGATCTTCGCGAGGCTGCCCCCGCCACTGCCGCTGAGCACGTTGGCCGCCATGAGCTGGGCCTGGGGGGCCACGCCGATCCGCGTCCCTGACTCGGCGCCGCCGACGACGGTCCCCGCGACGTGCGTGCCGTGCGAACCCGGGTCGCTCGGTCGTGAGGCGATCGGATTCCCCGCGCGGTCGAAGCTGATCCAGCTGCCGGGGTAGGTCGGGTCGCCGAGGCCGCTTCCGACCATCCTCCCCGCGAGGTCGGGGTGGCTCGCGTCGACGCCCGTGTCGAGGACGGCCACGCGCACGCCCTGCCCCTCCGCGTCGAAGTCGGTCCAGGCCCGCGGGGCGCCGATCCTCTCGAGCCCGTACGTGACGGGGGTCTCGTCGGCGGACGCGGCGACGCTCGGCTCCGCGCGCTCGACGGGCTCCGCCGACTCGAGCGGCTCGACGGAGAAGTTCGGCACGACGCTCACGGCGCCGGGGAGCGCGGCGAGGGCGTCGAGCACCTCGTCCGTCGGCTTCGCCGAGACGAGCACCCCGCCCGTGATCCAGAACGTGTTGAGCACGCGCACGTCTCCGGTCTCCTCCAGCGCCGACAGCGCGGCGTCGGCGTCGCGGATCGACGAGCGGGCCTGGGCCTGCAGCGCGCTCGCGGCGCGTGCGGGGTCGCCCTGGTCCGCGCGCCGCACCCCGGCGTCGTCGAACGTGACGACGATCTCGACGGGCGCGTCCGCCGACGTCGCGGACGCCGCGGCCGTGCCGGAGTCCTGCCTCGCCGCAGCCGGATCGGTCCCCGCGTCCGCGGCCTCGCGCAGCTCGTCGGCGACCTGCGCCGGCGCCCCGGACGCGACCGGACCGGCCGGCGCGGCGACGGCGGGAGCGACGAGCCCGACGAGGAGCAGAGCCGGAAGGAGCGCGTACCGGAGGGCGTGCGAGCGGGGACGTGCGACTGTCACTCGGAGGAGTCCGTTCGGATCGGGAGGGGCGCTCACACAGACGGAGGAGCGCAGAAAGATTATGGAAGCCTAGCCTAACAATGTTCCGAGATTTTAGGCTAGGCTTCCCTTCGTGTTTGCCTCCCCCCGAATCGCCGGACTTCGCCGTGCCCTGTGCGCGGTGGCGGGAGCGGCCGTCCTGTCGCTCGCCGCCTGCAGCCTCTCCGGCTGCGCCCTGATCGTCGGCGACGACCCTGCGGTCAGCGACGTCTCCGGTGCCTCGGAGGACAGCCCCCGCCTGTTCGAGGGGCCGGACACGGCGCTGCTGGACTCGACGGACATCGAGCCGATCACGGACGATCCGCAGCCCGACCTCCCCGTGAGCTTCACGGGCCTCGACGACGTCACGGTCGAGATCGACGACACGAGCAGGATCCTCGCACTCGACGGGACCGGGAGCCTCGCGTCCGTCGTGTTCGGCCTCGGCTTCGGGCCGAGCGTCGTGGGCCGCGACCTCACGACCGGGTGGGACTCCGCCAAGGACCTCCCACTCGTGATGGACAACCACACGCTCAACGCGGAGTCGATCCTCGAGCTCGAGCCCACGCTCATCCTCACCGACTACAGCGTCGGCCCGTACGACGTCCAGATGCAGATGCGCAACGCCGGCATCCCCGTCGTCTTCTTCGATCCCGCAGAGGACATGGACTCGATCGGCCGGCTCATCACCGACGTCTCGGAGGCGCTCGGGGTGCCGGAGCTCGGCGAGCAGTACGTCGCCGACTTCGAGCAGCGCCTCGACGACACGCTCACGCGGATCCAGGAGGTCGCCCCCGAGGCGGAGGCCGACAAGGTCAGGATGGTGTTCCTCTACATGCGCGGCAGGGCCGGTGTCTACTACATGTACGGCAACGATCCCGACGGGTCGACGGGCATCGCCGGCGTCCTCATCGAGGCGCTCGGGGGTGTCGACGTCGCCGGCGAGGAGGACTGGGTGAGCGGGTCGCTCACCGCCGAGGGGCTGATGAAGCTCGAGCCCGACCTCATCCTCATGCTCACGCTCGGGCTGGAGTCGGTCGGCGGGATCGACGGGCTCCTCGAGGTGCCCGGCGTCGCGCAGACGCCGGCGGGGGAGCGCGAGCGGGTCGTCGACATGAGCGACTACGAGATGTTCACGTGGGGCCCGCGCACGCCGGAGGTCCTCACGGCGCTCGCCGAGTCGATCTACCACGTCGATCTCGCGGAGGTCGAGGTGCCGTGAACGTCCCGACGCCGCCCTCCGCCACCTCAGAGCGCCCGCTGACGCTCCCGCCGGAGCCGCTGAAGCTCTCGCGCGTGCTCGACTTCGACGCCGATCCCGCGCGCCTTCCCGCCACCAGCCGGCGCAAGGCGATCCTCCTGTTCACGATCCTCGGGGTCGGGCTCGTCCTCGCCGTGCTGATCGCCGCGGCCCTCGGGCAGATGCGCATCCCCGTGCTCGAGGTGCTCGGCTCGCTCTGCCGCCGCGCGGGCTTCGACTGCGCGGCGGGCGCCACCCACGTCAACGCCGACGCCGCCCTGTGGGAGGTCCGGTTCCCGCGGATCGCGCTGGCCGTCCTCGTCGGGTCGGCGCTGTCGGCCGCCGGGGCGATCATGCAGGGCGTCTTCGGCAACCCGCTCGCCGATCCCGGCGTGATCGGCGTCTCCTCCGGCGCCGCCGTCGGCGCGAGCCTCATGATCGTCACGGGCGTCGCGGCCGGCAGCAGCTTCGCCATCCCCGCCGGCGCGTTCGTCACGGGCGTCGCCACCGCGCTGCTCGTCTACTCGATCTCCCGCTCCCGCGGCCGCACCGAGGTCATCACCCTGATCCTCACGGGCGTCGCCGTGAACGCCTTCGCCGGCGCCGCGCTCGCGCTCATGACCTTCGCGGCGACGACGAACCAGCGCGAGCAGATCGTGTTCTGGCAGATGGGATCGCTCGCCGGTGCGCTCTGGGAGGCGGTCGGGACGATCCTGCCGCTCATCGTCGTGGGCCTCGCCCTCGCCGTGAGCATGTCGGGCAAGCTCGACCTGCTCAGCCTCGGCGACGAGTCGGCGCGCCACCTCGGCATCAACATCGAGCGTCTCAGGATCGGCACGATCATCATCGTCGCCCTGCTCACCGCGGCGGCCGTCGCGTTCGCCGGCATCGTCGGCTTCGTCGGGCTCGTCGTGCCCCACCTCATCCGGATGCTCGTCGGGCCGGGGCACCGCGTGCTCGTCCCCGCGAGCGCGCTGGGAGGCGCGCTCCTGCTCGTCCTCGCCGACACGTTCGCCCGCACGGCGGTGCCCTACGCCGAGCTGCCCCTCGGCATGCTCACCGCGCTCGTCGGCGGGCCGTTCTTCTTCTTCCTGCTCAAGAACAACCGCACCCGCACCGGGGGGTGGGTGTGATGCGCCTGAGCCTCGCTCCGCGGGTGAGCCTCCCCGAGCCGCTCCAGGTGGGCGACGTCGTCGTCGAGGCGTCGGGCGTCGGCGTCTCGCTCGGCGGCACGCCGATCCTCCGCGACGTGTCGTTCTCGGCGCGCGCCGGCGAGGTGCTCGCGATCATCGGGCCGAACGGCGCGGGCAAGACGACGCTGCTCGGCGCGCTCTCCGGCGACCACGCGTACGACGGATCCGTCGTCCTGCGCGGGCGCGAGCTGTCCGACTGGCCTGGCCGCGATCTCGCGGTGCGCCGCTCGGTCCTGCGGCAGCAGAACGTCCTGAGCTTCCCGTTCACGGTCGTCGACGTCGTGAAGATGGGCCGCTCCCCGTGGCGCTCCGTCTCGACCGTCACGGAGGACGACGCGGTCGTCGCGCAGGAGCTGGCCCGCACCGACACGCTCCGCTTCGCCGAGCGCCGGTTCACCTCCCTCTCGGGCGGGGAGCGCGCGCGGGTCGCCCTGGCGCGGGCGATGGCGCAGCGCACGGGGCTGCTGCTCCTCGACGAGCCGAGCGCGGCGCTCGACGTGAACTACCAGGAGCAGGTGCTCGCGCTCGCGCGCGAGTACGCGGGGCGGGGCAACGCGGTGATCGTCGTGCTCCACGACCTCGCGGCGGCCGCCGCGTACGCCGACCGGGTGCTGATGATCGACGACGGCGCGATGCGCGCCTACGGCACGCCGGCCGAGGTCATGCAGGCGCAGGAGCTGAGCGAGGTCTACCGCCACCCCATCCGGGTGATCGAGGAGGACGAGAGCGCCCTGCTCGTCGTCCCGCAGAGGTACGCAGACGAGCGCCCGGGCATGCGGGCGCCGGAGGAGGAGAGATGACGCTGTCCGTCTCCCGCGCGGCAGGCGCCCGCGGGCCGATCGTCCGGACGCTGGCCGCGCTCGCGGCCGCGATGCTGGTGGGTCTCGGGCTGATCGCGGGGCCCGCGTCGCCGGCGCACGCGGCATCCCGCGTCGATGTCAGCACGAACCCGAGCGCCGACGGGTCGGCCACCGTCACCCTCTCCGGCAGCGGCTTCCAGTACCAGCCGAACGCGCCGGGCGGTGTCTACATCTTCTTCGGCACGGTCTCCGACCCGACGACGAACGCCTGGGCGCCCAGCCAGGGCGGCCGCTCCGGCGAGACCTTCACCTACGCCGGCAGCGGCGGCGCGATGCTGCTGGCCGCCTTCGACGGGGGGTCGTCTGCCGACGCCGCGAACGCGGTGATCCGCTCCGACGGCACCTGGTCGGCCCAGATGACGATCCCGGGGAGCCGCTTCGCCGGCACCTTCGGCGACCCGCACTCCGGCAGCGACCAGACCGGAGGAGAGGTCGACTGCCTGAAGGTGACGTGCGGGATCATCACGATCGGCGCGCACGGCCTGTGGAACGCGAACAACGAGTCGTTCACGCCCGTGTCGTTCGTCACCTCGGGCGGCGCGGTCAAGCAGGGCACCGAGACGCCGGACTTCCAGGAGGAGCAGAGCTACGACGACGACGCGACGGTCGTCGACGTCCCCTCCGCCTCCGAGGCGCCGGAGGCCGGCGGCGAGGCGTCGGGCGGCGAGTCGGCCGGCGAGGCGGCACCGGAGGCCACGCAGACGCCGGAGGTCGATCAGGCGACCGCTGAGCCCGATCCGCAGGCCGCAGCGGACGCCGCGGAGACGGACCAGACGACGACGTACCTCGTCTTCGGCGTGCTGGGGCTGGCCGTGCTGCTCCTGATCGTCGCGGTCGTCGTGTTCGTCGTCCGGCGGGCGAAGGACGGCAGGGAACGCAGGGAGCTCGCGGCGGTCGCCGCGGGAGGGCCGGCCGGCGAGGCCGCGAACGACGACGGATCGGACGAAGGGGCGGGAGAACGATGAGGGCGATCATGCGATCCAGGGGAATCGGGGCCGTCGCGGCCGCCGGCGCGCTTCTGCTGACCGGGATCCAGGCGCCGGCGGCGCTCGCCGCGCCCGCCGCGGCGGCCGCGCCCACCGCGGGGGTGGGGGCCGTCGAGGTGACGGGCGGCTCGCTCACGTGGGGAGTGCGCACGTCGATCCGCAACTATCTCGAGAACTTCGGCCACACCGAGG
>JBQDDT010000094.1:0-2207 GCA_052092505.1 Microbacterium sp.
ATCTGGAACAGCGTCACCATCTCGCCGCCCCCGGCGATGACGGCGACCGCCAGCGCGAGCCCGGCGAAGCCGATCAGCCCGACGAGCACGAGCGCCGTCCCGCGGACGGCGAGGCCGGGAAGCGCACGCCACTCCGGCGGCAGCGCATCGACCCTGTCGTGCAGGGCGTCGATCGGGCCGTCGTCGCCGTCGCCCCACGCGGTGACGACCGCGCCGGTCAGCGCACCGGCCGCGTACAGCGCTGCGGGGAGCAGGACGGCCTGCCAGGCCTCGACCGCGACGACGGCGCTGCCGGAGGTCGCCAGGGCGAGGGCCGCGATCACCAGGGTCACGGCCGTGCCGGACGCGACGCCGATCTCCCATGCGCCGGCCCTGGCCGCGCGGCGGCCGGAGCGGGCGGCGAACAGCAGCACGAAGCCGGCGACCGCGAGGGGCGCGAGGGAGATCGCGAAGCTCTGCGCGTCCGAGGCGATGCCCGTTCCCACGAGGAAGGCGTCGTCGAGCGTGAGGTGCAGCGGGACGAGGTTGCCGAGCTCCCAGATCCGGATGCCGGTGGACCACAGCGCGCCCCAGTCCGCGCCGGAGAACGCCGTGAGCCAGAGGAGGGTGAGGGGCACGAGCACGACGCCGATGCCGATGACCGCCGCGACGACGGCATCGACCGCGGCGAGGACGGCGACGAGGAGACGATTCATTCCGGATCGACCCTATGACGAGCGGCTGACGATTCCCGTCGCGCGCGCCGGTGCGCGATTCAGGCGATCGGCAGGCGGGGCGAGCGCGGCGGATCCCCCTGCGGCGTCCCCGCGGCGAACACCGCGAGGACCACGTCGGCCGAGCGCAGGCCCAGGCCGCGCCGGAGCGCCGCGTGCGCCCGCGGGGCGTCGACCACCTGCGAAGCGGGGGCGACGGCGACGCCGGCGCGGTGCGCCGCGAGCCAGGCGCGCAGCAGGGCGCGGCCGGCGCCCAGCACCTCCTCCGCCGGGAGCCCCGCGGGGTGGAGGGCGCTGCCCGCGATGCCGTGCGCACCGGCGCTTCGCCCGTCGCCCACGAGCGCGAACAGCCCGGGGTGCGCGCGCCCCGACCCGGCGAGCGCCGGCGCGATCCGCGAGGCGGCCGCGAGCCCCGTCTCGAGCAGGGCGCGGCCGGCCCTTCGCCGGGACAGCGCCCCGGCGATCGCGGCGGCGGGGCGCGGGATCAGGAGCGCGGGGGCCGTGAGGCCGTCGCGGTGGAAGCGCGGATCGCGCGGGGTGAAGCGCGTCCAGTCCAGCGCCTCCGCGGTCACGGCCCTCCGGCCCAGCGCGCCGGCGTCGCCGAGCGCGACCAGCCGCGGCGCACGGGCGCCGGGCACGCGCACGAGCCGCAGCCCCGCCTCACCGAGGGCGGCGGCCATCCCCGCGTCGTCGGCGATCGGCGCCAGGCGCCCCCGGTGGACGGCCCTCGCCTCGACGTCGGCCGCCGTGAACCCCGACGGCTCGGCGTCTCCCGCGGGCCGCAGCCGGACCAGCGGCGCGGCCGGCGCCCGCGTCGGATCGGCGGAGAACGCCGCGAGCGCCTCCGCGTCGGACTCCGCGCGCAGCGCGACGCCGGCGTCCCGCGCGCCGATCGTCGCCGCCTCGATCCAGCAGCCGAGCGCCAGCAGCGCGTCGCGGCCCGTCGGATCGCCGATCCGCAGCAGCCGCTCGTCGCGGAGGCCGAGCGCGATCCCGTCGGCGCCGCGCTCCACGCGCCACGGCTGCGTGTTGTGCGCGCTCGGCGCGCGGGAGGCGACGCGGATGATCCGCTCGAGCACGTCGCTCATGCGTCCCCCTCTGGCACGACGGGCCGGCGGTAGAACGCGTAGCCGTGCAGCGGGCGGCCCCCGAAGCGCGAGAACTGGCGGGCCGAGGCGGGGTTGTCCCTGCCGACGTACGTGGAGCGCAGCCGCCGGTACCCGCCGGTGCGCAGCTCGTGCTGGAGCTGGCGACTGAGGAGCGTGACGATTCCGCGGCCCTGCGCGTCCGGGTGGGCGCCCTGGATCACGAGCACGGCCTCCGTCGCCCTCCCTCGCTTGGCGAGGAGCCTGGCGAGCGTGACAGGGCCGAGCCCTCCGCCGGAGCGCTGGAGCTCCGCGGTGATGTCGGGGATGACGAGGACGAACGCGACGGCTCGCCCCGTGTCGTCGCGCGCGAGCAGCAGGAGCCGCTCGTCGAGCAGCTGCCCGAGGC
>JBQDDT010000094.1:2217-11493 GCA_052092505.1 Microbacterium sp.
GGTCGCCGCGGCCATCTCGTCCGGCGCGATCGGCGTGTAGTACGGCAGCTGCGCGAACGACGCGTTGACGAGCTCGCGCAGCTCCGGCACCAGCTGCGTCATCCTGCGGCGCACGCCGTGCTCGAGGGAGACGCCGGCCGCGGCGAGCTCGGCCTCGCCGGGCGGTGAGACCTCCCCGGCGCCCTCGACGTCGACGATCCACGTGTCGGACTCGTTCCAGCGCGCGAACCCGGCCTCCTCGTAGACCGCCGGGGCCCAGGAGGGGTTCCATGCCGAGTCGACGAAGCCGCGCTCGGAGAAGCCGCTCGTGATCACGCCGCCCGCCTGGTTGGGCAGGAGCGAGACGGGGCCGATGAGCTCGCGCGCGCCCGCCTTCCTGGCCCGCCGTTCGAGCTCGGGCAGGAGCGCGCGGAGGGCCGCCCTGCCCGTCTGCTCGTCGCGGCCGAGGTCGGTGGCGCCGAACAGCAGCGCCCTGGTGCCGAGTTTCTCATCGAGGCGCCGGTCGGTGTGCACGGTCGTCCTCGCGATCGCGCGGCCGCTCGGATCGCGCACGAGGAGCAGCTCGACGGGCTCGGGGTGCGGGCTCGACCCGCGCCACCACGAGCGCAGCGTCGAGCGCAGGAGCGGCACGTCAAGCGCCCGTTCCTCGCGCGAGCGGGAGCGCCCCGGCTGCTCGACGAAGTCGCGGAGGTCGGATCGCGTGCGCACCGGTGCGACGGCGGCTACCGGTTCCTCCTCGTCCACCCGGGCGTAGAAGCGGATGAACCCGGCCGTCGCCCACCGGTCCCCCGCCGTGAGCCAGACCATGAGCTCGCGATGCTCCGGTCCGCGCGACATGGCGAGGAGCGCGTCCTGATCCTCGAAGTAGGCGATCGTGCCCAGAGTGAACGGCCACGCCCAGTACACGCGGTGGCCCCGGTAGCCGCGCATCCGCGCCATCCGCGCCACGAGCCGGCCCCAGCGGCGCGAGAACGCGAGCCACGACAGCGGAGAGCGGTACCGCGTCTCGCCGAAGAACAGCGACCGCGCCTCCATCGGGCCCGGCCGCTCCTCCGCGGCGATCCTGGCGCCCTCCTTCGCCCGCCGCGAGGCGCGCGCGCCGATGCCGGCCGGGCGCGTCACCGGCGGCGGCTCCTTGCCCCGCGCGCGCTCCGCCGCGGTGGGCGTGAAGCGCTCGATCACGGCCATCCGGCCCTGCTCGGTGTAGGCGCCGTTCGCGTAGCCGTGCGGGGACACCTGCCACAGCCGCGCCCCCGCGGTGCGCTCGGCGTAGCGCCTGGCATCATCGAGCGTGCGGAACATCGTCATCCGGATCCGCCGCGATCCGTCGCGCACCAGGAAGGAGCGTCCCCGGCCGTCGCGTCGCCTGGCACGCCGTGCGGACGCCGGCGCGAGCACCATCCCCGCGTAGGCCGCCCTGGGCGGGGAATGGGAGAAGTCCGTCGTGCGCACGCGTCAGCCCTCGTCGACGAGGTAGACGTTCTTGATCTTCCGCTCCCCGCCCTCGAACGGGCCGGTCCCATGATCGTGCACCTCGATCCGGATGTCGCGCGCCGTGGGGTCCTCCTCGAGCGACTGGGCGATGTCGCGCGAGACCGCCGCGAGATGCGCCAGCACGCCGTCGGCCGCGGCGCGGGCGAGCTCCTCGCGCTCCGCCTGACCGAGGGCGGCCTCGGAGCGCAGCTGGATGTGGATGAGCGGGCGATGCTCGTGGCCGCCGATGTCGAGCAGCCCCAGCTTGAACGACTCGATCGCCGCGGCGTGGGGGTTGCCAGCATACAGCCCGTTCTCCACGTCGAGCGGGTAGATGTTCGCCCCCATGTACGACACCGTCGAGTCCTTCCGCCCGAACAGCAGCAGGAACGGCAGGGAGAGCCGCTGGGTCGCGTGGGCGCGGTCGAACTGCGCGAGCAGCTTCGGGTAGCGCGCGACGATGCTCCGCATCCGCGGGAACGAGAGGATCGCCGCCTCGTCGCCGATGTCGTAGCGGAGCTTGGGCGCCATGATCGCGGTCGAGTTGAGCGTGGCCACGAGCGATCCGTCGACCGTCTCGAGGTACGTGTCGAGCGGGTTGTACTGGAACACCATCGGCGAGCGCGTCTCGTCCTGGCCCAGGATGTCGGCGCGCAGGCCCTCGTGCTCGAGCATCGCGCGCCGCAGCCACACCGACAGGTCGCTCTCGCCGCCCATCCCGATCGTGAGGTCGCTCGCGCCGTAGCCGGAGTAGACGCGCCCGAAGCGCTCCTGCAGGTAGTCGCGCAGGCCCTCCGTGAGCGCCTCGCCCCCGACGAAGCCGTTGATGTTCCAGCGGTCCCAGTCCCAGCCCTCGGCGTCGAGGCGGTCACGCAGGTGCTTCAGGAACGGCGGGTACGCGGAGATCATGTACGTGTAGCGGGGCCCGAAGTGGCGCAGCGTGTCGACGATCTTCTCGATGTCGGGGCCCGTGTTCTTCACCATCGCGACGCGCGACATCGCGAGCCCCGTGTTCGTCCCGGTCGCCCAGGCGCCCATCGAGAACGCGTTCACGCAGAACAGGCGCTTCGTCCCGTACAGGCTCGTCACGTAGCCGGCCACGTTGCGGTGGACCGTGCCGAGCTCGCGCTTGGAGCGCATCCAGTTGTACGGCTTGCCGCTGGATCCGCTCGACTCGTCGATCACGGTCCCCGCGATCTCGATCCGGCCTCCCCAGCAGCGCTCCTGTTCGCTGTAGGCGGCGACGTAGCTCTTCTTGTCGGTCGGGACGTAGCGCTCGAGGTCCCACCAGCGGAAGCGGAAGCCGTTCTCGATCTGGAAGTCGCGGTACGCCGGGACATCGAGGAACCCGTACTGGCACATCATCCAGGCGTGCAGGCGGGCGAAGCGCCCGAGACCTGGCCGGTAGTGGCGGGACGCGAGGCGCCACAGCGCGGGGTGGACCCGGTACACGGAGTACACCGACGTCAGGGCGGCCGCGACGATGCGCAGCAGCACCTGGCGGAGCAGGTTCGGTCGCCCGGATCCCCCGGGAATGGGCACGGTCATGAGCTCCCCCTCCTGTCGTCCCCACCCTAACCGCGCCGTGTCTGCGCCTCCGTGGGCAGAGGTGCCCCTCCGCGGATCCCGCCAGCCGGCCGCGATCTGCGGACGATGGGCCGAGCTGCGGACGACGGTGCCAGGATCATCCGCAGCTCGCGCGAATCTCCGCGGCTGGGAGGAGACGAGCGGTGCGAGGGGTGGGGCGGACACGACGACGGCCCCGGCGCGAACGCCGGGGCCGTCGTGCGAGCGGGATCAGAGCGAGCGCATGATCTCGCGCATCAGCTCCGCGGTCTCGCTCGGGGTCTTGCCGACCTTGACGCCGGCGGCCTCGAGCGCCTCCTTCTTGGCGGCGGCGGTGCCCGCCGAGCCCGAGACGATCGCGCCGGCGTGGCCCATCGTCTTGCCCTCGGGCGCGGTGAAGCCGGCCACGTAGCCGACGACCGGCTTCGTGACGTGCTTCTTGATGAACTCGGCCGCGCGCTCCTCGGCGTCGCCGCCGATCTCGCCGATCATCACGATCGCCTTCGTGTCCGGGTCGTTCTCGAACGCCTCGAGCGCGTCGATGTGCGTCGTGCCGATGACGGGGTCGCCGCCGATCCCGATCGCGGTCGAGAAGCCGAAGTCGTTCAGCTCGAACATCATCTGGTAGGTCAGCGTCCCCGACTTCGAGACGAGGCCGATCGGGCCGGAGCAGGTGATGTTCGCCGGCGTGATGCCGGCGAGCGCCTCGCCCGGCGTGATGATGCCGGGGCAGTTCGGCCCGATGATCCGGGTCTTCCCGCCCTTCGACTTCGCGTACGCCCACGCCTCGGCGCTGTCGCCGACGGGGATGCCCTCCGTGATGACCACGAGCAGCGGGATCTCGGCGTCGATGGCCTCGATCATCGCGTCCTTGGCGAACTTCGGCGGCACGAACGCGACCGACACGTCGGCGCCGGTCTTCTGGATCGCCTCGGTGACCGAGCCGAAGACGGGCAGCTCGACCTCGCCGGTGCCCGGCTTCTCGTGAGTGACGACGGTGCCGGCCTTGCGGGCGTTGACGCCGCCGACGATGTTCGTCCCGGCCTTCAGCATGAGGGCCGTGTGCTTGGTGCCCTCACCGCCCGTGATGCCCTGGACGATGACCTTCGAATCCTTGTTGAGGTAGATCGACATCTCTGTTCAGTCCTGTCTCTTCGTCTCAGGCGTTCGCGAGCTCGGCGGCCTTGTCAGCGCCCTCGTCCATGCCGGCGGCGAGGGTCACGAGCGGGTGGTCGGCCTTCGCGAGAATCGCGCGCCCCTCCTCGACCTGGTTGCCGTCGAGGCGGACGACGAGCGGCTTGGTGGCCGTGTCCCCGAGGATCTCGAGGGCCTTGACGATCCCCTCCGCGACCGCGACGCAGCTCGTGATGCCGCCGAAGACGTTCACGAACACGCTCTTGACCTGCGGGTCGCCGAGGATGACGTCGAGCCCGCTGGCCATGACCTGCGCGTTGGCGCCGCCGCCGATGTCGAGGAAGTTCGCCGGGGTGACACCGCCGTGGCTCTCGCCCGCGTACGCCGTGACGTCGAGCGTCGACATCACGAGGCCCGCGCCGTTTCCGATGATGCCGACCTCGCCGTCGAGCTTGACGTAGTTGAGCCCGGCCTCCTTCGCCTTCGCCTCGAGCGGGTCGGCTGCGCCCTTGTCCTCGAGCGCCTCGTGCTCGGGGTGGCGGACCTCGGACGCGTTCTCGTCGAGGGAGACCTTGCCGTCGAGCGCGATGATCTCGCCCTCGGCCGTGCGCACGAGCGGGTTCACCTCGACGAGGGTCGCGTCCTCGCCCTGGTACACGGCGTAGAGCTTCACGAAGACGTCGGCGACCTGGCTGACGATCTCGTCGGGGAAGCTCGCCGCCTTGGCGATCTCGATCGCCTTGGTCCGGTTGATGCCGACGAGCGGGTCGACCTCGACGCGCGCGAGGGCCTCGGGCTTCTCGACGGCGAGCTGCTCGATCTCCATGCCGCCCTCGACGCTGCACAGCGACAGGTAGGAGCGGTTGGCACGGTCGAGGAGCACGGAGAAGTAGTACTCCTCGGCGATGTTCGCCCCGGCGGCGACCATCACGCGCTTGACGACGTGGCCCTTGATGTCGAGACCCAGGATCGCCTGGGCCGCCTCGTACGCCTCGTCCGGGGTCTTCGCGACCTTGACGCCGCCGGCCTTGCCGCGGCCGCCGGTCTTGACCTGCGCCTTGACGACCACGACGCCGCCGAGCTTCTCGGCCGCTGCCTTCACCTCCTCCGGGGTGTCGGCGACGATGCCGGCGAGCACCGGCACCTCGTACTTCTCGAAAAGGTCGCGAGCCTGGTACTCGTAGAGATCCACGTTGCTTTTCCTTAGGTGGGCGAACGGGGGCAGAGGCGTGGAAGACGTCTCGACGTCGAGAGAACTCGACCAAGCCCCCAGCGTACTACCGGCCGATGACGCGCCCGAATCCCCGGGGCGCGTCAGATCGGGAGTCTGCGCGGCGGTGCCGTCGACGCGCGCACGACGAGCTCGGGTGGGATGCGCTTCGGCTCACGCGGCTCGTGTCCCTCGATCGCCTCACGGAGCATGTCGACGGCCGAGAGGCCGAGCGCGCGGAAGTCCTGGCGCACCGTGGAGAGCGGGGGCAGGACGTGCGCTGCGAGGCCGATGTCGTCGAACCCCACGACGCTGACGTCGTCCGGCACGGCGATCCCCCGCTCGTGAAGGCCGTGGACGAGGCCGACCGCCATCTCGTCGTTCGCGGCGAACACCGCCGTGCACTCCGGGACGCCGCTCAGTCGAGACGCGTAGTCGTACGCGAACTCCGCCGACCAGTCGCCGGCCACGGACGGTCGCTCGCGTGCGCCGTGGAGGCCGATCTGCCGGCGGAAGCCCCGTTCGCGAGCCTGCGCGTCGAGCCAGTCGCGAGGACCGGCGAGATGCAGGATGTCGCGATGCCCCAGGGAGACGAGATGGTCGACGGCGAGCGCCGCACCCCGCTCCTGGTCGATCGACGCCGTGAGGAACTCCGGGTCCTCCTCGGGCGAGACGAGCAGCACGGGGACGTCCACCGGAGCCGCGTGCAGCGCCTCGAGTGACGACGCCCGCGGCGTCACGACGCACAGGGCGTCGATGCCCTGTGCGACGAGGTGCTCGACCCCCTCCCTCGGGGTGACCTCGTCCCCGTCGAGCAGCGCCACGGAGTTCACCGTGTACCCCGACGTGCGGGCGGCGAACTCCACGGCCCGCAGGGTGCTCGCCGGGCCGTACGAGACCGCGCCGTCGACGAGCACGCCGATCCGACGGCTGCGTCGGCTCGCGAGGGTGCGCGCGGCGTGATTCGGCCGATACCCGAGCCGGGTGATCGCCCGGAGCACGCGCTCGCGCGTCTCCTCCGTGACGTGCGGAGCGTCGTTCAGGACCCGCGAGACGGTCATATGCGATACCCCGGCCGCCTCCGCCACGTTCCGGATGTTCGGACCCGGGGCGCCGCGCCCGGGCTGCCGCCCGGACCGCGGCGTCATCACAGCCCCTGGGCGAGGCGGTAGTACGCCTGGTTCCACCGCACCTGCTTCTGGAACTCGTGGATGGTCGTCGACTCGTCGATCACGAGCAGCTCGGTCTCGGACATCTCCGCGAAGTCGCGGAAGGCGTCGAGGCCGACGGCGGTCGACATCACGGTGTGGTGGGCGGCGCCCGAGGTGAGCCATGCGGCCGTCGAGGTGGTGAAGTCGGGCTTCGGCTTCCACACTGCGCGCCCGACGGGGAGGTTCGGCAGCGCGGCGCGCGGGGCGACGTTCTCGACGACGTTCGCCGTGAGCCGGAAGCGGTCGCGCATGTCGCTCATCGCCACGACGACGGCGGGGCCGGGGTCAGCCGTGAAGACCAGTCGCACCGGGTCGTCCTTCCCGCCGATGCCGAGCGGGTGGACCTCCAGCGATGGCCTCGCGGTCGTCAGCGACGGCGAGACCTCGAGCATGTGCGCGCCGAGGATCAGCTCGTCGCCCGGGGTCATGTCGTAGGTGTAGTCCTCCATGAGGCTCGCGCCCCCGGGGAGCCCCGCGCCCATGACGTTCGCGACGCGCACGAGGATCGCGGTCTTCCAGTCGCCCTCCGCCCCGAAGCCGTACCCCTCGGCCATGAGGCGCTGGACGGCGAGCCCCGGAAGCTGGGGCAGCGCGCCGAGATCCTCGAAGCTCGTGGTGAACGCGCCGAAGCCGCCCTCCTCGAGGAACGAGCGCAGGCCGACCTCGATCGCGGCGCCGTCGCGCAGGGACTGGTGACGGTCTCCGCCGCGGCGCAGCTCCGGCGCGACGTCGTAGGCCTCCTCGTACTCGTCGACGAGGCCGTCGATCTCGGCCGTCGTCGCGGCGGCGACGGCCTCCGCGAGATCGTTCACCCCCCACGTGTTCACCTGCACGCCGAGACGCAGCTCCGCCTCGGTCTTGTCGCCCTCCGTCACGGCCACGAAGCGCATGTTGTCGCCGAAGCGGGCGAGCTTCAGGCTCCGGGAGGCGGCGAGGCCGGCCGCGGCGCGCTGCCAGGTGCCGAGCTCGCGCTGCAGACGCACGTCGCCGGAGTGGCCGACGATCGTCTTGCGCGGCACTCCGAGGCGGGTCTGGATGTAGCCGAACTCGCGGTCGCCGTGCGCGGCCTGGTTGAGGTTCATGAAGTCGAAGTCGATGTCGGCCCACGGCAGCTCGACGTTCTCCTGCGTGTGCAGGTGCGCGAGGGGCTTGCGCAGTGCGTCGAGCCCCATGATCCACATCTTGGCCGGGCTGAAGGTGTGCATCCACGCGACGACGCCGATCACGCGGTCGTCCGCGTTGGCCTCCAGCGCGATCCGGCGGATCGCGTCGGAGTCCGTCAGCACGGGCTTCCAGACGATCTCCACGGGGACGTCGGGCGCCTCGCCCAGGCGACGCGCGATCGTCCTCGACTGCTCGGCGACCTGCGCGAGCGTCTCCGGCCCGTACAGGTGCTGGCTCCCGGTGAGGAACCACACCTCGTAGCGGTCGAGCGAGGTGGTCAGCGGGGTGCGGGTCATTCGGCATCCGTTCGGTTCATGGCTCGCGGTGCCACGGCCTCGATGGCCAGGCCAGCGCGATAGCGGTCGAGATAGGCGGAGAACCCGGCGACGTCGTCCGGATCCGGGTCGGTCACCGTCAGCGGACTCACCGAGAACAGCTCCTCGTCGAGGTAGGCGACGAGCGGCACGCGGTCGGCGTGGGCCAGGTACCCGGCGAGCACGGCGATCCCCCACGCCCCGCCCTCCGACGCGAGCTCCCCGACGGCGACGGGCGCGGCGAGAGCGCCGGCGAGGAACCGCTGCGCGACCCCCGCGGTGCGGAACAGGCCGCCGTGGGCGAACATGCGGTCGATCTCGACGCCCTCGTCGGCGAGCACGTCCATGCCGAGCGCGAGCGTGCCGAACACGCCGTAGAGCTGCGACCGCATGAAGTTCGCGAGCGTCAGATCGCTGTCGGACGACCGCACGAACAGCGGAACGCCCTCCGTGAGGCCGGCGACGGGCTCGCCGGCGAGGTGATTGAACGCGATGAGGCCTCCCGCATCCGCCTCGCCATCCAGCGCTTCGCGGAAGAGGGTCTCGAACACCGCGTCGTCATCGAGCGGGCTCCCCGCGGCCTCGGCGAACCGACGGAACAGACCGACCCAGGCGCCGAGCTCGCTCGCGCCGTTGTTGCAGTGGACCATCGCGACGGCGTCGCCCGCCGGCGTCGTGACGAGGTCGAGCTCGTGGTGCACGCTCTCGAGGGGACGCTCGAGGACGACCATCGCGAAGATGCTCGTCCCCGCGCTCACGTTCCCCGTGCGCGGGGCGACGGAGTTCGTCGCGACCATTCCCGTCCCGGCGTCGCCCTCCGGCGGGCACAGCGGGACGCCGGAGGGCAGCGCGCCCGTCGGATCGAGCAGCGCGGCACCCTCCTCCGTGAGCCGCCCCGCCTCGTCGCCGGCGACGAGCACCTCGGGAAGGAGCGAGGTCACGCGCGCCGGGAGCCGTCCGGCCGCGCGCTCCTCGTACGCCTCGAGCGCTCCGGCCTCGTAGTCGCGTGCGGCCGAGTCGATCGGGAACATCCCCGATGCGTCGCCGACGCCGAGCACGCGGCGTCCCGTGAGGCGCCAGTGCACGTACCCGGAGAGCGTCGTGAGGAAGTCGAGGTGCGGGACGTGGGGCTCGTCGTCGAGGACGGCCTGGTGCAGATGCGCGATCGACGCGAGGTTCGAGCCGATCCCCGGTCGCAACCACA
>JBQDDT010000095.1:0-11382 GCA_052092505.1 Microbacterium sp.
GATCGACGTCCGCCGCGACGCGTGCGGGCACGGGAGCGACCTCGTCGCCGGCGTCGCGCGGGAGCTCGGCGCCCCGATCCTCGTCGCGGGCGCGGAGGGGGAGCGCGCCGCCTCGCTCGAGGCGCTCTACGGACTCGCCGGCCAGGGAACGCCCGTGATGACGCTGCACGCCCCCGTGCTGTCGACGAAGCCGCTGCGCGCCGGCGAGGGGGTGTCCTACGGCTACCGCTTCCGTGCGCAGCGCGACACGACGATCGCGCTGGTCGCCGGCGGCTACGCGCAGGGGCTCGTCCGGGCGATCGGGGGCAGGGCCGAGACGATCCTGAACGGTCGCCGCCGGCGGATCGTGGGGCTCGTCGCGATGGACGTCCACGTCGTCGCCCTCGAGGGAGACGACGCGCTGCCGGGTGACGAGGCCGTCGTGTTCGGAGCGGACGACCCCGCCCTGCTCGCCGCCTGGGCGGATGCGACCGGGATGACGGAGCTCGAGCTGGCGGCGATCGTCGGCCTCCACGTCGAGCAGGAGGAGACCGCGTGAGCGCCGAGCTGCGGATCGACCTCGACCGCTTCCGCCGGAACGTCAGGGCCGTGCGCGAGCGGATGGCGCCGGCCGACGTCCTCGTCGTCGTGAAGGACGACGCGTACGGGCACGGCGTCGAGCCGATCGTGCAGGCGGCGCTGGTGAGCGGCGCGACGTGGTTCGGCGCGCTGGACGCGCCGAGCGCGCTGCGGGCGAAGCGGGTCGCCCGCGAGGACGCGCGCGTCTTCTCCTGGACGACGACGACACGCGCGCAGGCGGCAGAGCTCCTCGCCGCCGGCGTCGAGGTGGGCGTCGGCGACGCGGGATACCTCGAGCGGGTGGCCGGCGCGGCGGGAGACGCGGGAGCGACTGCCGTCGTGCACCTCAAGATCGACACGGGGCTGCACCGCAACGGCATCCGCCCCGAGCGCTGGGCCGAGGTGTGCGCCAGGGCGGCGGCGCTCGAGCGGGAGGGCGTCCTGCGCGTCGCCGGGGTGTGGAGTCACATCGCGGAGGCGAGCGACGACGAGGACGACGCGGCGCGCGCGGCCTTCGACGAGGCTGTCGCCACCGCCGTCGCCGCCGGGCTGGAGCCCGACGTGCGCCACCTCGCCGCGAGCGCCGCTGCCTGGCACCGCCCCGAGTTCCGCTACGACCTCGTCCGCATCGGCGCGTTCTGCTACGGCGTCCGCTCGGCCGACGGGCCGGAGCTCGACGGCATCGACGCGGCCGCGTCGCTCGTCGCCCGAGTGGTCTCCTGCGATGAGGACCGCGTGACGATCGGAATCGGGTCCGTCGACGGCGTCTTCTCGACCTGGGCGGGGCGCGCCGAGGTCGCGACGCCAGGGGGTCGGCGGCCGCTGCTCGCCGTTGGCGCCTTCTCCTCGTCGGTCGACGGATGGCCCGGGGCGGTCGTCGGCGACGAGCTCACGATCTTCGGCGCGCGATCGGACGGCGCCCCGACCTCGACCGATCTCGCCGAGCTCGTCGACACGGTCGGGGAGGAGCCCCTCCTGCGCCTGTCGCCGCTCGTCGAGCGCGTCTGGGTCTGACCGAGGATCCCGAACGCCGCGGCGCCCACCCGGATCATCCGGATGGGCGCCGCGAAGCGAAGGGGACGGTCAGAGCGATGTGACCGCGTCGAGCCGATCGGTCTCGTCGTGCCAGCTGGTCGCGACGGCGCGCAGCTTCTCCTCGAACTTGCGTCCGTGGTGCGCGCAGTAGAGCAGCTCGCTCCCGCCGACCTCGGCGGCGATGTAGGCCTGGGCGCCGCACGCGTCGCACCGGTCGAGCGCGGTGAGGCGGTGGGTGACGGGGGCGTCGGCGGTTGCTGTGGTCATGGGCTCTGCCTCCTCGTGGTGTGCCTCATTCGGTGAACCTGTCCCCACATACAACCACGGGATCCTGTCAATCCATCCCGGGTGACGCCCCGTTTCGCTCACCGCGGACGGGACGGGGATCCGAGGCACGCGACGAGGGAGTGTCAGCCGGGAGAACGGCGCCGGAGTGGATAGTCTTCAAGACTGTGACCGCTGAGTACTCCGCCCATCATCTCCAGGTCCTCGAGGGTCTCGAGGCCGTGCGCAAGCGTCCGGGCATGTACATCGGGTCGAACGGATCGCCCGGTCTCATGCACTGCCTCTGGGAGATCATCGACAACTCGGTCGACGAGGCCGTCGCGGGAAACGGCGACCGCATCGGCATCGTCCTCCGCTCCGACGGCAGCGTCGAGGTCCAGGACCACGGGCGCGGCATCCCCGTCGACGTGGAGCCGCGCACGGGCCTGACGGGCGTCGAGGTCGTCTTCACCAAGCTCCACGCCGGAGGGAAGTTCGGCGGAGGGTCGTACGCGGCTTCCGGCGGTCTGCACGGCGTCGGCGCCTCCGTCGTGAACGCGCTGAGCGAGCGGCTCGACGTCGAGGTGGACCGCGCGGGGAAGACCTACGCGATGTCGTTCCACCGGGGCGAGCCCGGCGAGTTCTCCGACACGGGGGACAAGCGCCCCGACGCGCCGTTCCAGCCGTTCGAGCGCTCCAGCGAGCTGTCGGTCATCGGCAAGGCGAAGAAGGGCGTGTCCGGCACGCGCGTGCGCTACTGGGCCGACCGCGAGATCTTCACGAAGGACGCCGCGTTCCAGCTCGACGACCTCATGACGCGCGCCAGGCAGACGGCCTTCCTCGTCCCCGGGCTCGAGATCACGGTCCGCGACGAGCGCGAGGACGAACCTGTCGAGACGTCCTACCGCTTCGACGGCGGCATCGCGGAGTTCGTCGACCACCTCGCCACGGACGCCCCGGTCACGGACACGTGGCGGCTCGAGGGCAGCGGAGGCTTCACGGAGACGGTCCCGACGCTGCAGGCCGACGGATCGATGCGCTCGACGGAGGTCGAGCGGGAGTGCCGCGTCGACATTGCGCTGCGCTGGGGCGCGGGGTACGACACGACGATCCGCTCCTTCGTGAACATCATCGCCACTCCGAAGGGCGGCACGCACCAGCAGGGGTTCGAGCAGGAGCTCCTGAAGCAGCTGCGCGCCGAGGTCGACAAGAACGCACGCCGCCTCAAGGTCGGAAACGACAAGCTCGACAAGGACGACGTGCTCGCCGGTCTCACGGCGGTGCTCACCGTGGAGCTCCCCGAGCCGCAGTTCGAGGGCCAGACCAAGGAGGTCCTGGGAACGCCGGCGGCCCGCTCGATCGTCGCCAAGGTCGTCCGCGAGTCGATGCGACAGCGGTTCTCGTCGACGAAGCGCGACGACAAGAGCCAGGTCTCGATGCTCCTCGACAAGGTGGTCGCCGAGATGAAGGCACGCGTGTCGGCGCGGGCGCACAAGGAGACGCAGCGGCGCAAGAACGCGCTCGAGAACTCGACGCTCCCGACGAAGCTCGTCGACTGCCGCACCAAGGACACGGCCGACTCCGAGCTGTTCATCGTCGAGGGCGACTCGGCGCTCGGCACGGCGAAGCTCGCACGCGACAGCGAGTTCCAGGCGCTCCTGCCGATCCGGGGCAAGATCCTCAACGTGCAGAAGGCCTCGGTCAGCGACATGCTCTCGAACACCGAGTGCGCGTCGATCATCCAGGTCATCGGAGCCGGATCCGGCCGCAGCTTCGACATCGACGCCGCCCGGTACGGCAAGGTCATCATGATGAGCGACGCCGACGTCGACGGCGCGCACATCCGGACCCTCCTGCTCACGCTGTTCTACCGGTACATGCGCCCGCTGATCGAGGAGGGACGCGTGTTCTCCGCCGTGCCCCCGCTGCACCGCGTCGTGGTCGTGAACCCCGGCTCGAAGCCGAACGAGACGATCTACACGTACAGCGAGCGCGAGCTGCACCAGCTCCTCGCGAAGCTGCGCAAGCAGAACAAGCGCTGGCAGGAGCCCGTGCAGCGCTACAAGGGCCTCGGGGAGATGGACGCCGAGCAGCTCGCCGAGACGACGATGCAGCGCGACGGACGACTGCTGCGCCGCGTGCGGCTGCCGGACGCGGAGGCCGCCGGCCGCGTGTTCGAGATGCTCATGGGAAACGAGGTCGCCCCTCGGCGCGAGTTCATCGTGGAGTCGGCCGACCGCCTCGATCGCGACGCGATCGACGTCTGACGCGCGACCGGGCGGCTCACCGCCGGGTCACTCGGCGCCCGAGTCGTCCGGCCCCTCCGGGTCGGGTGCCGCGTCCGGAAGCGGCACCGTGATGCTCACGGAGTCGAGGCGGGCCGGGTCCAGCCCGAGGACGTCGGCCTCCGGCGCGTCCGGCAGGCGCGTCCGATCGTCGTGATCCCGAGGCTCGGACGGGAGTCCCGCCCACTCGGTCTGCTCCTCCGGACGATTCGCGAACAATCCCATGCGCACCATTGTGCGCGCATCCGGCCGGGAAGGACGTCTACGCCAGGGTGCGCCCGATCGAGCCGACGACGGCGTCGAGCGGCTGGCCGGAGGCGTCCCGGCGCGCGAGCGACTCCGGGAGCCGGCGGACCGCTCCGGTCGGGTCGACCGCGTGGGCCGGGTCAGGCCCGACCCAGGCGAGCGTGAGCGCCGACTCGCCCTTGAGGAGGGTGTGCGCCCGCACGCCGGCGGTCGCCCTGCCCTTGGCGGGGAACTCGGAGAAGTCGCTGATCTTGGCGCGCCCGGGGTCCGTCCCCGCGATCGCGCTCTCGTCGCCCGAGATCGTGACGACGACGGCGTCCGGCGCGCTCACGACACCGAAGAAGACGACGGCGCCGTCGGCCGGGAGCTTGATCCCGGCCATGCCGCCGGCCGGCGCGCCCTGGGGGCGGACGTTCGCCGCCGCGAAGCGGAGCAGCTGAGCATCGCGGGTGACGAAGACGACCTCGGCGTCGTCGGGAGCCTCCGCGGCCCCGACGACGCGGTCGCCCGGCTTGAGCGAGACGACGTCCTGCTCGGGGCGCACGGGGAGCCCGCTCGGGACGATCCGCTTGACGACGCCCTGCTGCGTGCCGAGGGCGATCGGGACGTCGGATTCGAGGGAGACGATCGTGAGGATCGTCTCGGAGGAGTCGACGAGACCGACGTAGTCGCGCAGGCGCTGACCGGCGCTGAGCTGGATGGAGGTCGGGGGCACCGACGGGAGGTCGATGGGGGAGAAGCGCAGGATGCGCCCGCGCGAGGTGAGCGCTCCCAGCTCGCCGCGGATCGTTCCCCTCGCGGTCGCGAGGATCGCGTCGTGCATGCTGCGGCGGGACGGCACGGTGAGCTGCTGCCCGTCCGGGACGTCGATCCGGACGGCGCGACCCGTGGTCGAGAGCGCGACGAGCGTCGGGCCGTCGGCGATCTGGAGGTCGGCCGGCTCGCCCCGCTTCGGCTTCGGCGCCGCCGGCCTGGCATTGAGCAGGAGCGTGCGCCGCGGCGTCCCGTGGGTCTCGGCGACGGCCTCCAGCTCACTGGCGACCTGCTGGCGCAGCAGCACGTCGGATCCGAGCAGCTCCTCGAGCTTCGCGATCTCGGCGAGGAGGGTGTCCCGCTCCTGCTCGAGCTCGATGCGCGAGAACTTCGTCAGCCGTCGCAGGCGCAGCTCGAGGATGTACTCGGCCTGCACCTCGTCGAGGTCGAAGACCTGGCACAGTCGAGTGCGCGCCTGCTCTGCGGTCTCGGACGAGCGGATGACCTCGATGACCTCGTCGATGTCGAGGATCGCGATCAGCAGGCCCTGGACGAGGTGGAGGCGCTCCTGCTTGCGGGCGAGGCGGTACCGGCTGCGCCGCGTGACGACCTCGAGACGGTGGTCGAGATAGACCCGCAGCAGCTCCTTCAGCCCGAGGGTGCGCGGCTGTCCGCCGACGAGGGCGACGTTGTTGAAGCTGAACGAATCCTCCATCGGCGTGAGGTGGTAGAGCCGTTCGAGGATCGCCTGCGGATCGAAGCCGGTCTTGACGCTGATGACGAGGCGCAGGCCGTTCTTGCGGTCCGTGAGGTCCTGGACGTCGCTGATGCCCTGCAGCTTCTTCGACTGCACGGCCGCCTTCATGCGCTCGATGACGCGCTCCGGCCCGACCATGTACGGCAGCTCGGTCACGACGATCCCGGTGCGTCGCGGCCCGACCTGCTCGACCTGCGCCTTCGCCCGCACCTTGATCGCGCCGCGGCCCGTCTCGTAGGCGTCGGTGATGCCGTCGAGCCCCATCACGATGCCGCCGGAGGGGAAGTCGGGGCCAGGGACGAACTCCATGAGCTCCGCGGTGGTCGCCTCCGGGTGCTCGAGGAGGTGCGTCGCCGCATTCACGACCTCGATGAGGTTGTGCGGCGCCATGTTGGTCGCCATGCCCACGGCGATGCCGCTGGCTCCGTTGACGAGGAGGTTCGGGTAGGCGGCCGGCAGCACGGAGGGCTGCTGGAACTGGCCGTCGTAGTTCGGGACGAAGTCGACGACGTCCTGGTCGAGGTGCTCCGTGAGGGCGAGGGCGGGGGGCGCCATGCGCGCCTCGGTGTACCGGGCGGCGGCCGGGCCGTCGTCGAGCGAGCCGAAGTTCCCGTGCCCGTCGACGAGGGGGACGCGCAGCGCGAACCCCTGGGCGAGGCGCACGAGCGCGTCGTAGATCGCGGTGTCGCCGTGCGGGTGGAGCTTTCCCATCACGTCGCCGACGACGCGGGCGCTCTTGACGTGACCGCGGTCGGGGCGCAGACCCATCTCGGACATCTGGAAGAGGATTCGTCGCTGCACCGGCTTGAGGCCGTCGCGTGCGTCGGGGAGCGCACGCGAGTAGATGACGGAATAGGCGTACTCGAGGTACGACCCCTGCATCTCGGTCTCGAGGTCGATGTCCTCGATGCGCTCGTTCGCCTCACCGGCGGATGGTGCCTGCTTGCGCGCCATTCAGCCCTCTCTTCGGATGGAACGGTCCGCGGCTGCTGCGGGCGCCCTGGCGGATCCTTCGCGTTCGGGCGCTGTGGGAGACTGGCCCGGATGTCATCGATCGTATCGGCGGGACCGGCGCACGCGCGGAACCTCGCCGGGGTGGCGCCCGAGATCCTGGCCTCGCTGACGGGCGAGCAGACGTGGCTGCCGCCGGCGCGTTCGGCCGTGCTGTTCGTGATCGACGGGCTCGGGGCCATCCAACTCCGCCAGCATGCGGGGCATGCGCGCTTCCTGGCGCGGGCGATGGCGCGCAAGGACGTCGCGCGCACCGTGGTCCCCTCCACGACAGCCGCCGCGCTGTCGACCCTGCTCACGGGCACGGAGCCGGGCCGGCACGGCCTCGTCGGGTACCGCGTGATGGATCCGCGCCGGGGGCGCGTCGCCGGTCAGATCGACGGGTTCGAGAAGGACGGGCTCGATCCGGACGACTGGCAGCGCGAGGACACCGCGTTCGAACGGGCGGCCGCACTCGGGCTCGCCCCGTACGCGGTCAGCCGTGAGCGCTATCGATCGAAGGGGCTCACGCGCGCGATCATGCGCGGCGCCGCCTTCATCGCAGAGGAGGAGCCGGCCCAGCGGGTGAGGGTCGCGCTGAGCCTCGCCGATCGCAGCGATGGCGCGGTCGTGTACTGCTACCTGCCGGAGCTCGACCAGGCGGGCCACCGTCACGGGGTCGACTCCGATGTGTGGCGCGGCGTGCTCGAGGACGTCGACGGGGCGATGGCGCCGGCGGGAGACGCTCCGGCCGGCGTGGGCGCCCTCGTGACCGCCGACCACGGGATGATCGACGTTCCCCCGCATCGGCACGTCCTTCTGCGGGAGGGCGATCCGCGCCTCACCGGCGTACGGGCGCTCGGAGGCGAGCCGCGCTTTCTGCACGTCTACGCGGAGGACGGCGTCGACGCCGATGAGCTCGCCGACACCTGGCGCGCGGAATCGGGGGAGACCGCGATCGTCGAGACCGGGGAGGCGGCGATCGCCTCCGGAGTCTTCGGCGATGTGGCGCCGCACGTGCGCGAGCGGATCGGCGACGTCCTGGTGGCCGCGCGCGGCCTCTGGGCGTTCTACGACGACCGCCTCGCGAACAAGCAGCCGCAGCGCATGGTCGGCCAGCACGGCTCGGTCACACCGGAGGAGATGACCGTCCCCCTCATCCGCCTCGGCGCCTACGCCCGCTGACCTCCTCCACCGTCCCGAACGACCCGTTCCGGTGCGAGAAAATGTCCTATCCCGCCCGTTTCGGAGCAGTTTGTCGCACCGGAACGGGTCGTCAGGTCAGTCGTCGCCGCGCGCGCCGAAGACGATCTCGTCCCAGGAGGGCATCGCGGGGCGTCCGCCGCGTCGGCGGGAGGAGTCCGAGCCGGAGGGGACCAGCTGGTCGTCGTCCGACGACGACTTCTCGTCCTCGTCCTCGTCCTCGTCCTCGCCGTCGTCGGCGTCGTCCTCGCGTCGGGAGGCGCTGACCATGTCGAACAGCGACAGCGGGGCCGAACGGCGGGACGCCCCCTTCGCGGGATGCCTGGCCGCGCTCTCCTCGAGCTCGTCGTCGACGGGGGCCGGCTCGCGCTGACCCCGGCGGCGGCGCAGCGCCTCGAGGAGGTCCGCGGTCTCCGGCGACGTGTGCGACTCGGTGGGGGCCTGCTGGGTCGCGGCCTCGCGCACCTGCTCGGCATCGGACGGGTCATCCGTCGCCTCGTCGACCGGGTCGGGGAGGCGACGCGGCCCGAACGAGCCCGAGTCGAAGCGCGCGTCGTCCTTCGCGGGGGGATCAACGGCACGGAGTCGCGGGATGAGTCCCTCGGGAAGCGGCCCCTGGCGCGAGAGCTGTGTCGCGTCGCTGTTGAGCGGGGACAGCGCGCTGCGGCGGGGGTCGAACGACCACCGCGCGTCGTGGTCGACGTCGTGGGCCGTGAACTCGAGCTTGACCTTCCAGCCCTCGTCGTCCTTCCAGCTCGTCCACCGCTCGCCGGCGGCGTCGAGATCGGCGAGTTTGGCGCGTACGGCGGCGCCGAAGGTCGGGTTCTCCTCCACGTCGAACTCGCTGCCCATCACGACCGGCACGGCGAGGGCGAGGTCGACGATGTGCTCGCGCTCGGCGAGCACCGGCGTCTCGAAGCGCCGAACGGCCTCGATGTCGGCGGAGAGCAGCTCGGCCACCTCCTCGGCCGAGAGGCCGGCGCGGATGCGGCTCTGGATCTCGCGCGGGCTCACGCTCGCGGCGGCGGGTCGCGTCTTGCTGCCGTGGCTGCGGATCTCGGAACGCAGCACGTCGTCGATGGCGAGTGTGTGGCGTTCGCCGGCCTCATCCGTCAGGACGAGTCGATCCTCCTCCGAGCCGATGACCCTGAGCTCTCCCATGCTGTGCTCCTTCCGCGCGGGCGGTTCGCTCACATGCTTCCACGCCAGCGCCCGAGGACCGGGAATACGCAGGGCGCGCCGCGGGTTTCACAGGCCGCGAGGGACGGCATTTGCGAAAGTGCCCTCGCTCGTGCAAACTATCGCCGCCCCACCGCGAAGTGCGGGCCCCTGGCCCTGATGAGAGAAGTGTGACGCCCCCAGATGGCAACCGACTACGACGCCCCACGTAAGTCCGAAGACGACAGCAACGAGTCGATCGAGGCGCTGAAGGCCGCGCGCAACAACCCGCAGCCGGGAAACGCCGAGTCCGAGGACGCCGACAATCCCGGTTTCGAGCTCGGCGGAGCGGACCTGTCCAACGTCGAGCTCGACGTCGTGGTGCTGCCGGCGCAGGAGGATGAGTTCACCTGCATGAACTGCTTCCTGGTCAAGCACCGCTCGCAGCTCGCCGGCACGGACGCCAACGGACCGTACTGCACCGACTGCGCGGCCTGAGACGCGTCGCCCCGGGACGTCGCGAGCCCGATCCGCCGGAAGGCGGGTCGGGCTCAGTCGTTCCCGCCGGGCGCCGCGTCCTCGCGGGGGGACTGCGCGAACGCGACGGCCGCCGCGAGGCGATGAGGAGTCCGCGACGAGATCGTCCACGTGGTCGTCGGGTCGTCCTGGTCGGTCACGGCGACGCGGACGATGCCGTCGATGCCGCCGCGGATCAGATGCCATCCGCTCGTGTCGAGCCCCGGTCCGCGTGCGGTCCTCGCCTCGTCCTCCTCGAGGGCGACGGGCTCGGCGAGGAGCGACACGTCGATGCGGGCGCGTCCGGCCCGCAGGGTCGTGCCGGACACCTCGACGGTCGGGGCGAGCCCGATCAGCAGTGCGATCACGCCGACGGCCGCCGCGAGCCCGAGGGCGAGCGAGAACGCCGCGTCGATCCGGATGAAGACCAGCGACGCCATCGGAGCGACGACGGCTGCGGCGACGAGGGTCCACAGCGACGGCGCGAGTCGCTCCCGGTACAGGAGCGCGTCGCGCTCAGAGCGAGCTGATGCGGTGTGCATTACCCTCGATGCGTGAACGAATCCGTGGACGTCCCCATTGTCGCATCCGCGATCCCGCACTACGCGCACGCGAACGACGCGGGGGCCGACCTGGTGGCGGCCGAGGCCGTGCGCCTCGAGCCGGGCGAGCGCGCGCTCGTCGGCACAGGAGTGCGCATCGCTCTGCCCGACGGCTTCGCGGCGTTCGTGATGCCGCGAAGCGGGCTGGCGGCCAAGCACGGCGTCACGGTCGTCAACGCGCCTGGCACGATCGACGCCGGCTATCGCGGAGAGATCCGGGTCGCGCTGCTGAACACCGACCGTCGCGAGGCCTATGACGTGGCCGCGGGGGATCGGATCGCGCAGCTCGTCGTGATGCCGGTGACGAGAGCGGATTTCGCGCCGGTCGATGAGCTGCCGGACAGTGTGCGAGGCGACGGGGGATTCGGATCCACCGGGTATCAGGGCGGCCGCCGAGCCGCGTCGAGCGAGGAGACCGAGACCAGATGAGCGACGAGAGCACGAACGAGCCGTCGGACGAGACGCAGGTCGAGGCCGTCAAGGACGGCGCGGAGGAGACGGACGACGCCTCGCAGGGGCCGGCGCGCAAGGCCGCGCCGGCCGATCGCGAGGACAGCGGTCCCTTCGATGAGAGCGAGGTCAACCCGGTCCGTCCCTACATCGACCTGGGCGGGCTGAAGGTGCTTCCGCGCGAGGGGCTGAACCTCCGGCTCGAGGTCGAGGAGAAGACGAAGCGGATCGTCGCGGTCGGGCTCGACTACGAGGAATCCACGCTTCAGGTGCAGCCGTTCGCGGCTCCCCGCTCGAGCGGGCTCTGGGACGAGACACGGGACCAGCTGCGCGAGCAGGTCAAGGGGCAGGGTGGCCGCGTCGAGGAGCGCGACGGCCCGCTCGGGCCGGAGCTGCTCGCCGAGGTGCCGACGGCCGACGCGGACAACGGCAAGGCGATGCGGATCGCGCGGTTCGTGGGGGTCGACGGCCCCCGCTGGTTCCTGCGGGGCGTGATCGGCGGCGCCGGCGCGAGCGATCCCGAGGCTGCAGCGCGGGTGGAGGATCTCTTCCGCTCGCAGGACCC